>JBGSQL010000043.1:0-9405 GCA_041738105.1 Rhodobacter sp.
TCTTTGTCACCCCGCAGATCGTGAAACAGCGGTTGAAGCTCGCATCCGTGGCCCCTGCCCTGCTTGAGGTCTACGCCGAGGATGGCATGGCGCTGGAGCAGCTGATGGCCTTCACTGTGAACTCCGATCACGCACGTCAGATGCAGGTCTGGGAGGCGGTGAAGAACTCCTGGAACAAGGAACCCTATTCGATCCGCCGCATGTTGACCGAAACCTCTGTGCGGGCTTCGGATCGGCGCGCAGTGTTTGTCGGTGTTGATGCTTATGAGGCAGCGGGTGGCGTTATCCTGCGTGACCTCTTCCAAGTCGATGATGGCGGCTGGATGGAGGACCCTGCGTCACCGTGCCGATCTGCTGGATGCCCGCCTTGTCGACCCGCTCTGGCGCGCCTTCGCCGCCCGGGCGCTTCAGGTCGCGGCGTGAGGCCCGAGAGACAGAGAAGGGCAGGGGGGATTTGGAGCTTTTCCGGGGGAGAGAGATCGCCCGGCCCGGCTCCGTTCCCTTCCCCTTACCGGAGATACCCGATGAACCTCACTGAACCCACCCTCGCGGCACCGATGGCGCCCTCGACCGTCAACATGGCGCAGATCTTCGCCGCGCATGCCGCGCGCGCGGCCCGGATCGACGCACTGCGCCCCGGCAACAAGGATCGCCTGTTTGACGGTCTCATGGCCGCGGGCATCACCCATGTCACCGTGACCTTCGATGGTGCTGGTGACAGCGGACAGATCGAAAGCATCGGCGCATGGTCCGGCGAGACCGCCGTCGAGTTCCCCACGACCGAGATCGCCTACGCGGCGCTGACCTGGGACGACCCCGAGGTCGAGATGCGCAGCCTGTCGCTCGAAGATGTCGTCGAGCAGCTCGCCTACGATTTCCTCTCCGACACCCATGGCGGTTGGGAGAACAACGACGGCGCTTGGGGCGAGTTCTGCTTCGACGCCGCGGCCCGCTGCATCCACCTCGAGTTCAATGAGCGGTTTACCTCGTCCGAACTCTACACCCACGAATTCTGAGGGGGCGGCGATGGCACATCCCTACCACCACGCCCTCTCCTCTGTGAAGAAATGGGGTGGCACGGTCGACGACTTCATCGCCGTGCATGCCTGGTTTGATGCATCGAAATCGATCACTGCGGATTTTCGGCACCGGGCGCTGCGCCACCATGCCGAGGGCATATTCATGGCCGTTACATGGACAGGCAAGTGTAAAGGTGCAGGAGTCTTGGGTAGGAACAGGCCGACCGCCGCGCTCCCCAAAAAGCTGGCGGTGGTCGGCCTGTTCCGTGTCCGGGACCGTATTTCATTCCAATTCCTCGCCGAGGTCGGTCAGGAGTTGTTCGACTCTTCTTGCGAAGGCGCAATGACGTTCGACTTCGCGCGACCAAGAGCGGGCGCGCGCGTCTTCGGCGAGAGACAGTTCCAATCGACGGCGTTCGCGCAGCCGCGGCGCGTAGCACGGCGTCGTTACAAAGCGAGAACAGCTCAGGTAAAGGTCGCATTCGCAAGGACCTTCCGAGGGCAACCTCAGACAATGTCCCAGTTCCAGCGCAGTCTTGAAGAAGTTGCTGCGAAGCCAGTCGACCGCGCTTTCGCCAAGATTTCCGGATCGGATCACTTCCGCTCCTGCACCCGCAATCATGGCGCCTGGTTCCAGAACGGACTGGTAGTCGCGCAGCACCTCTGCGTCGCTGATCCGCGCATATACCATCGTCATCTGAGGGCTTTCGTGGCCGAGGACGCTCATGATGGTGTGAAGCTTTGCACCGCGTTCTGCGAGTTCGGTTCCTAGCGTGTGGCGGAATCGGTGCATGGTCACGGTTGGCCTGCCTCGGGCGTCGACCAAGCCCGTGGCGGCACACACCCGCTTCAATGGCGCACCAAACAGATGGCGTCCGCTCATCAGTTTTCCGCGCCAGACGAACACGAACCGGACGAGATCGCCTGTCCGTTCGTCGGGCAGCATTCGGTCTGCGACCTTAGCGCGGAGACCCAGCACAACCCGAAGGGCCTCTGCGGCCTCATCATGCAGTGGGATTTGGCGCTCGCGGGCGGTCTTACCGACGGGCAGCCGAAGGCGCGCCGTGCCATCGGCGTATTGGTCGAGGCAGTCCACAGATAGGCGCTGAATTTCGCTGCGGCGCGCACCTGACCACCTTGCCAGAAGCATTGCTGCGCGCTGGAACGGATCGGAAAGCGCCCGGATTTCATCCATCAGCCGTTCGAGCTCAGCACGAGGGATGTATCGGGGAATTCGGTCGGGCACGCGCGGCAGATCGCGTTTTGCCACGAGCGGCCATCGCGGCACTTCAGTCCACGCCCAGTCCTCGGCATCCTTGAAGAATTGTGCCAGCCGGACAACGCGTCCCCTCTGAGAATTCGCAGTGAGCGGTCGCCCGGTCTTTGGCGACAACTCGGTCTTCATAGCGTTCATCCAGCTGACGATGTGCTCATGCTTTACCTGCCCAAAGGTGCGCACTTCTGGTGCCGTTTTGGCCAAATGCTGCAGAAATCGGCGGGCGGTAAGCGCGTGATGGTACACGGTGACCGGTCGCAGGGCTGGAGCACGGCGCACAAGCCATTCATCGATCAATGCGCCCATTTCAGGCTGTGCCGCCTTCAAATCCGCCGATGGCATGATCTTTCGCGGCGGGTCGTCGACTTGCCCGCGGTGATAGAGTGCCAAGCGCAGCTGGCCGATCATCGTAATCCAAGCTTTGGAGACCAGACGATACCGGTCGCTCGAGGTCCAGTAGGCACCAAGATCTGATCTATCGCCGAACATCCGAACGGCGACGAGGAGCTCATTGATGTCGTTCTGACGCAAAGCGCTGACCAGTCGGGGTCCCTGGTGAAGGGCGAGACGCCCGAGCGTCCACCGCATTGCTCGATCAGCACCCGCATAGACGAGACCTAGGTCTGTCGCCTCGCGCGCAAGTCTCTCGACACCGAGATCGATATCCAACAGCCGTGCCACGTCGTGAACGCAAAGGTCGCCGACGGCGAGCAGCCACGGATAATCCAATCGGAGATGCCCTTTCAGCGCCAGATAGTAGAGATAGGCGCGCGCGAAATAGGAGGGTCGATCCTGAAGGGTAGCTCTGGTTTGCCCGTTGATCCGACCGACACGAACTGCGAGCGGCGCGGCCAGCCATTCTTCAATGTCTGGCCAGGCCTCGACGAATTGCTTGCGTTGACTTCGGCGTTGTTGGACGAACTGCTTCGTCGGATAGCAGCGTTGTAGAAAAGCGTCGTATTCATCGGCCGAACAGTGGCTGTTGCGAAAGAGAGATGGGGCATCGATCGAACGTGCCTGCATCGCTGCCGCGGAGACTGGGCCCCGCATCACTTTGCGCCTTCCGCAGGGTCCTGCACCTTCTCGTCCGAAAGGCCGAGGGCACGGCGATATTCGGCGACAACAATCGGATCGGAAACCCGGGTGTAAACGCGGGTTGCTTCTGGCGATGCATGACCAAGCCTTCGCTGAAGCGTCAGCTCGCGCATCCCGGCCTCCCACATCTTTGTTGCATGTGTATGGCGCAGGGCATGTGGGGTCACCCATGGTTTACGTATGTTCGCACGATCGCACGCCCTCGCAAAAAGCTTGGCCAGCGCGGCGTAGGAAAGTGGCTCATGCCTGCGTGGGCCACTGCCACCGACCAGAAACAGGAAGGGACTGTCTGTGTCCTGTGGTCGTTCGGTCATGACATATCCGCTGACTGACTGCAGCGTTGCCGTTTCATGCAAATCGACGACGCGCTCAGATCGTGACTTGCTCCGAACGCCGCGCGGGTGATCGAAACGCACCCTGACGGTCACCCGTCGCCTGCCATATGCGATGTCGGCGAGGTGCAAGCCAAGCACCTCACCGGGTCGCAGACCGCCGTCGAGCATCAAGCGAATGATTGCCAGATCGCGGCGCGTTCGCAGCTGCGCGATCAGCGCGTCGACCTGCTCATCCGCCATCGGGCGGGGCAAACGATGGATCTGCCGCAACCGCACCGGGCTCCGTAAGGCCGACTGCGAGGTGACGCCAGTCAGGAACGGTCGATGGCGTTCAGCGACATGTGCGGCAGCGCGATCATGAATTCGGGTGATCGGGTTTGGGCCAGCAAAACGATCAGTGAACCGCGCCCATTCGTAGAATGAAGAAACCGCTGCAAGCACCCGGTTGATCGTCGCCGTGCTGAGCCGAGCAGATCGTTCTCCATCGGTCGCGGCCAACGACGGGTACGGCCCGGTGCCGCGGCGACGGCTCGGCTTGCTGCGCAGATGGATCAGCAAGTCAACCGCGCGCGCCGGTGTCAGCGCACGCCAATCCCACCCCTGTTCATCAAGAAAGGAAAGAAGATGCGAAAGATCGTGCTGATAAGCGCGCGCGGTGTTGGGAGAACATCCCGACCCATTCAGGTACGTCACGAACGCGGCGATGGTTGCGGCGAACGAAGATGGATCAGGGCCTGCGCCTTCAAGCTTTGCATCCACCATGGCGCATCTCCGACTGAGTCTAAATCGCCTGCCACGATACGCCCGAAGTCGGTTTTGACCGACTCTGTCTATATAATGGCTGAGACGATTTTCGGTCCCACCCTCACACTCTCGACCGGGCGCATCATTCCGACCCGCTGGGTGGGCGAGCAGCATGTGAAGGAAGACCTCGGCTTCATCCCCAGCTTCGCCGACTGGGTGAAGGCCATCCGACCCGAGCCGTGGATGGGCCGGTCCAAGCGGATTGAAGCGCTGGTCGATCCGCATCTCGCCTCGCCCGTGGTCGAGGTGATCTGAGATGACCAATCCAGCCTATCAGCGCCTCGGCCTGCCAGTGACGGCGTCGCCCTACGCCGTCCTGCAGGCAGCAGTCCGGGCGCTCCACCCTGACACGCGCGCCGTTCGCGGCTTCCGGACGGCGCGTAAGCGCTTCTACCGGCAGATGCTCTGCGCGCATGCCGCGCGACAGGCGGCAGGCGACAGTCCCACCGGCTGATCGCCCCCAATCACCCCTTTCTTCCAACAAAACGCCCGGCCTCTCGGCCGGGTCTTCCCCTTTCAGGAGGTCTCTATGGCGGATTACTTCACCCATTTCTCGTGCCTGCTCGACGTTGGCACCCCCGACAAAGCTGCCCGTGCGCTTGCCCTGTTCCAGAGCTTGCGTGCCGCCGATCAGGATGCCGAGGACCCGGAGGTCGTGGGCTTCGACCTCGTGCGTCAGGACGCGCCCGAGGGCGGCACCCTCTGGATCCATGACGACGAGTACGGCGATGTCGAGGCTGTCATCCGCTTCGTGCTGCGCCTTGCGGAAGAGTTTGATCTCACTGGCCTCTGGGGGTTCCAGTACGGTTTATGCCGAATTCGGCATAAACCGTATTATGCCGGGATCCGGATTATGCCGCATGGCCCGCCAGTTCACGGCAAACATCCACTTGCCATCTGATCCTGCCAGCCAAAGTTAATAGCTGTTTGGATGACCAGTTTCGCGATCCTGAACCATCGGTTTCACCCTAAGGCATTCGGCATAATCCTTGTTGCTCCAGCAACATGGAGAAAACCAATGGCCAAGAAAATCCAGACAACCTGCCTCGACCCCTACTTTGGTTCGTTCGAGGAGAGCCTCGCGCCGACGAACATGCAGCGTCGTGCGCTGTCGAATTACCGCTTCCAGCTTCGCCGTTTTGGCCGCGTGCTGGAGGCCGAGAGCCTGAAGCCGACGTCATTGACGTTGGAACTCGCAGACCACTTTGCCCGGCAGGTTCCATTCGATCGAATGAATGCTGTCAGGATCCCGAACCTGGTCAGGCGATTTGTCCTTCATCTAATCGACATCGGCGTCGCCATCGCACCAGCTGTATCCGCAGCCCAGATCGCCAAGGATCAACTTCTGGATGATCTGGAAACATTCCTGCTCGGGCAACGCGGTCTGAGCCCGAGTTCGGTTTACCACATCAAGCGGTATGCCGTCCGTTTCCTGGACCACCGGTTCGGCGACAGGATGCCTGACGCTTCGTCAATCAGGCATCACGACATCGTTGCGTTCCTGGAGCATATCCAGAAAGGCAAAAGCCTGTCGATGGCGCGGACGCCGGCATCGCACTTGCGCTGCTTTTTCCAGTATCTATTTGCCCGGGGTCTAACCGCGACCAATCTGTCGTTGGCCGTACCAAAGCTCCATCGCACCTATAACACGCGGCTTCCCCGATATCTGCCACCGGCGGAAATCGAGACGATCCTCGAATGGGTTCGACGGGAGTCCAGCTATGGCCAGCGTGATCATGCAATGTTCATGCTGATGGCCCGGCTTGGTCTGCGCGTGCCCGAAGTCATGGCCATAGAGATTGATGACATCAACTGGCGGGCGGGCGAGTTGCTTGTCAGAGGAAAGGGGAAACAGCATGATCGCCTCCCGCTGCCTGAAGATGTTGGTGCTGCGATCAGCGCATATCTGCGCGATGCCCGACCAGCGACCGTAACGCGCGTTCTGTTTGTCCGGTCATATGCTCCCTATCTCGGGTTCAAGGACAGCCGGATCATCAGCAAGATCCTTGCCAGGGCCTGCGCAGCGCTGGAGATCGAGATGCCTGCCCGGTATCTCGGATCGCACGTGCTTCGCCACAGCCTGGCCACGCGGATGGTTCGCGCCGGCGTAGCCTTGCACGAAGTGGGCGATGTGCTGCGCCACAAGTCGCGCGCGACGACGATGATCTACGCGAAGCTTGACATCGCCAACCTTCGTTCTGTCGCCCAGCCTTGGCCTGCAGAGGAGGCACAGCAATGACCCTGCACTCTGAACTTGATCGATACCTCCATCTCCGCCGGATGTTCGGCGCCAAACTGAAATCCGACGAGTTGCGGTTGCGCAGCTTCGTCACCTTCATGGACCAAGCTGGAAAAACCTTTGTAACGCGTGAGCTTATCCTCGAATGGATGAATGGCCTGCGACACGCCAGTAGCGGGACCAAGGCCAGCAGGTTCAGCGAGGTCCGTCAATTTGCGCTGTGGTTGCACGGTATGGACGACCGGCACGAAGACCCTCCACCGCGGGGGTTCGTTCCCAGTCATGTCACGCGACCCGCGCCATACATCTATAGCAATAGTGAAATTGCAGAGATCATCCGGGCCGCGCGAGATCTGCCGTCGATCTACGGGCTACGCGGTCTGTCATGCGCGATGCTCTATGGTTTGGTTGCCGTCACGGGCCTGCGCATCGCGGAAGCCCTGGCCCTCGACACGGCAGACTTCGATGTCGAGCGACAGTTGCTGCACATCCGGAACGGCAAAAACGGCAAGGAGCGTATCCTTCCGATCAATCCGGGCGTCGCAGAGCGACTGGCGCATTACTGCATCGAGCGAGACCGCCTACTGGAGCGGCGCTCGGAGTCCCTCTTCGTGAACTGCAAGGGTGAGCGGCCCAATTACTGTTGGGCACGGGCAAACTTTGTCCGGGTGTGCCAAAGCATCGGCCTGCGCGGCACTTGGGCAAAGCCGCTAACGGGAAGTCCCCCGCGCATCCACGACCTTCGGCACACCTTCGCCGTCCGGACGATCATCAAATGGTATCGCGAAGGCAATGATGCCGCGCGAGAAATGCTCAAGCTCACAACATACCTTGGGCACGAGGGGCCAAGAGACACCTATTGGTATCTTCAGGCGGTGCCCGAACTTCTGGAACTGGCTTCGGCAAGGGTCGGCTCAGGCTTGGCTTCGGAGGAATCGCAATGAGTTCGCCGTCCTTTCCCGCCTTGCTGCAGCGATTCTTTGCCGATCGTCTTTGCGTGCAGATGGAAGCAAGCCGCCATACGGTCACGTCTTACCGTGACACCTTCCGCTTGCTGATCCGCTATGTGGGGGGCCGCATCGGCAAAGCCCCCACGAAACTGGATGTGGCGGATATCGATGCCGACATGGTGGCCGACTTCCTCAGCCACGTTGAGACGTCCCGAGGCAACAGCGTCCGATCCCGAAATGCCCGGCTCGCGGCGATCCGATCCTTCTTCCGATATGTCGCCATGACCGAGCCAGCTTGGCTTCATCATTGTCAGCGTGTTCTGGCCATGCCGAACAAGCGGCAGGTGAAAAGGACGGTGACTTTCCTTGAAGCCGAAGAGATTACCGCCTTGCTTGGCGCCCCGGATCGCACGACTTGGGTCGGACGCCGCGACCACGCGTTGCTGCTCCTAGCGCTTCAAACCGGGCTGCGGGCCTCAGAACTGGTCAACCTGAACTGCGATGATGTGGTGTTTGCGGCCGGTGCCTTTGTCAAATGTCTGGGCAAAGGCCGAAAAGACCGCAGAACGCCTTTGCGGCGCGATACGGCCAAACTCATCCAAGGTTGGGTCCGTGATCGCAACGAAGGCCTCGGCCCCCTCTTCCCTTCGATCCGAGGAGATCGCCTTAGCCGAGACGCACTCGAACATTTGGTCCGAAAATACTGCGACTTGGCCACGCAAACCTGTCCAAGCCTCGCTGGAAAACGCGTCACGCCGCACACCCTTCGCCACAGCACCGCGATGGAGCTCTTGCATAGCGGTGTCGACCAAGCGGTGATCGCGCTTTGGCTAGGCCATGAATCCGTGGAAACGACCCAGATCTACATTCATGCGGATATGCGTTTGAAAGAAAATGCCTTGCGGCAGGTGACATCGCCGGGCGTCAAATCGGGCCGATACAGACCAGACGATCAGCTGCTTGCCTTCCTCGAGTCGCTCTGATTATGCCGAGCGGCCGCATGGCCAAGGCCAAGTCTGTAAAGACGTGACCATGGCCATGCGGCATAATCCGGATCCCGGCATAATACGGTCTAACCTGTTCCCGCCCGCGCCTCGACGCCTTCGGCGGTGGCGCACATGTCATCGATCTGGGCGCGCGCAAATCCGTTGGCTGGACGAGCAGCCAGGACTGGCTGACCGCCGCGCTAAACGGGGAGGACGCAAATGCCTGAGGTGATCTGCACAACAGTCTACCAGTTCCCTGAACTCTCCGACGTCGCCAAGGACAAGGCCCGCAGCTGGTATCGCGAGCTTGGGCCCCATGACGATTGGTGGGACGCGGTCTACGAGGATTTCGAGCGCATCTGCGATATCCTCGGCATCCGGCTCAAAACCACCTCCGTCCGCCTGATGGGCGGCGGCACGCGGTCCGAGCCCTGCATCTGGTTTTCAGGGTTCTGGAGCCAGGGGAATGGGGCGTGTCTGGAAGGTTACCTCAGCCATTCCAAGGGGGCGGCTGTGCGTATCAGGGACTATGCGCCCAAGGACGCGGCGCTACACAGCATCGCCGACCGGCTGCAGGCCATCCAGCGGCGCAACTTCTACCAGCTTGCCGCCGAGATCAGCCACCGAGGCCGCTACTACCACGAATACACCATGTCCGTGGATGTCACCCGCGACAGCCCGACCTGGCAGCCACCCACCGA
>JBGSQL010000105.1:0-1928 GCA_041738105.1 Rhodobacter sp.
GCTGCGCCTGATCCCGCGCGACCGGCCCGCGCAGTTTGCCGTGTTGTCCGCCCGCGTCGGCTCGATCGGCGACAATCGCCTGGGCGGCTGGTATGGCTACCGGGCCGCCAAGGCCGCGCTCAACCAGTTGATCCACACCGCCGCGATCGAGATCGCCCGCACCCATCCCCAGGCCACCGTCGTCTGCTTGCACCCCGGCACGGTCGCCACCCGGTTCACCGAAAAGTATCTTGCCACCCACCCCGCCGTGCCCCCGGATCAGGCGGCAGGCAACCTGCTGGCCGTGCTGGATGGCCTTGGCCCCGCCCAGACCGGCCATTTCTACGACTGGGCCGGCAAGGAGATCCCGTGGTAGGTCGCCTGATCCTGATCGCGGGCGATCAGCTGACCCCCACCATCGCCGCCCTGCGGCAGGCCGACCGCACGACGGATACCGTGGTGATGGCCGAGGTCATGGCCGAGGCGTCCTACGTGCGCCACCACCCGCAAAAGATCGCCCTCGTCCTTGCCGCCATGCGCCATTTCGCCGCCGACCTGGAACGCGACGGCTGGCGCGTCGCCTACACCCGCCTCGACGATCCCGCCAACACCCAGTCCCTGCCCGGCGAACTGCTGCGCCGGGCCGCCGAAACCGGCAGGGCCGAGGTCGTCGCCACCCGCCCCGGCGAATGGCGCCTGATCGCCGCGCTTCAGGACACGCCCCTGACGGTCATGCTTCTGCCCGATGATCGTTTCCTGTGCAGCGAGGCCGAGTTTGCCCGCTGGGCCGAGGGTCGCAAGCAGTTGCGGATGGAGTTTTTCTATCGCGAGATGCGGCGCAAGACGGGCCTCCTGATGCAGGGCGACCAGCCCGCAGGCGGCCAGTGGAACTTTGACCATGACAACCGCAAGCCGGCAAAGCCCGATCTGTTCCGTCCCCGGCCGCTCCGCTTTGCGCCCGACGCAATCACCGAAGGGGTGCTGGCGCTGGTCGGGGCGCGGTTCCCCGACAACTTCGGCACGCTGCACCCGTTTGGCTGGGCCACCACCCGGGCCGAGGCGCTTGCCGCCCTTGATCATTTCATCACCCAGGCCCTGCCCACCTTCGGCGCCGAACAGGATGCGATGCTGGCCTCGGACCCGACCCTTTCGCACGCGCTCCTCTCGCCCTACCTGAACCTTGGCCTTCTCGGTCCGCTTGAGGTTTGTCAGCGCGCCGAGGCGGAATGGCAGCAGGGCAGGGCGCCCCTCAACGCCGTCGAGGGGTTCATCCGCCAGATCCTGGGCTGGCGCGAGTTTGTCCGGGGCGTCTATTTTCTCGAAGGCCCCGGCTACAGTGCGCGCAACGCGCTGGGTCACACCCGCGCCCTGCCGCCGCTTTACTGGGGGGCGGACACGCGGATGGCCTGCCTGTCCCATGCCATTGGTCAGACCCGCAACATGGCCTATGCCCACCACATCCAGCGCCTGATGGTCGCCGGCAATTTCGCGCTGCTGGCCGGGGTCGATCCGGGGCAGGTGCACGAGTGGTATCTGTCTGTCTATGTCGATGCCTTCGAATGGGTCGAGGCGCCGAACACCGTCGGCATGAGCCAGTTTGCCGATGGCGGTGTCGTGGGATCAAAGCCCTACGTCTCGTCCGGCGCCTATATCGACAGGATGTCGGACTATTGCGCGGGGTGTCGCTACCGGGTCAAGGACAAGGTCGGCCCGGATGCCTGCCCGTTCAACCTGCTCTACTGGCACTTCCTGCTGCGCCACCGCGACCGGTTTCAGGCGAACCCCCGCATGGCGCAGATGTACCGCACCTGGGACAAGATGACCGCGCCGCATCGCCACCGCGTCCTGGCCGAGGCCGACGCGTTCCTCGCGCGGCTGGACCGGGGCGAAACCGTCTGATCCGCCCCGGCCGCCGGCGCTTGCGCGTGCTTGCGCGGGTCAGTTGCCGT
>JBGSQL010000110.1:0-5144 GCA_041738105.1 Rhodobacter sp.
GGGATCGCGGCGGCGTTTTGCCACGGCGCTGCGTCCAACTGAGCCAGGGTCAAGACGCTGATCAAGGTGGGCGGACTGGCGGCCTCGATGTCGATCCGGTCGATCTGCGAACCCGACAGCTGTACGCGAACTGCGCGTGAGCCTCGTGCTTCAAACGCGTCAACGTTGACTTCTTGCCCGCGATCGTTGCGCACGGCTGTTACCTGGAGGTCGCCCGGCGGTCGGCCCTTGCGTCTGCGTCGCCTCCAACCCCTCGAAGGCTGCGACGATCTCGTCCCGCAGCGCGCGGAACCATTGGGCCGCGCGGGCCTTGCGGGTGTCGAATCCGTCGTCCATCTGGTGCTCTCCCGGTCTTTGGCTTGTGCTAGCATCCGGTGCGGGCGCACGCTAGACTCCAGCAAAGATCGGACCTTGCCCATGCCCGCCAGACTGCTTCTTGTCCTGCTCGTCCTGCTGGCAGCCTGCGCCACCCCGCAGGAACGCTGCATCGCCACCGCGACGCGCGAGTTGCGCCTGATCACCAATCTGATCCGCGAAACCGAAACCAATCTGGCCCGTGGCTATGCCATCGAAGAAACCGTCGTCTACCGCCCGGTCTGGGTCTATTGCGAGCCGCCGATCGTGCAGACCCTGCCCGACGGGTCGCGCCGGATCGTCAGTGGCGGGCGTCGCTGCCTTGACGATCGGCCCGAGACGATCCGGCGCCCCCGCGCCATCGACCCCATTGCCGAGCGCAACAAGCTGAAGGGCCTGCAAGACCGACAGGCCGCGTTGCTGAAACAGGCCGAACCCGCCGTCGCGCAGTGTCGGGCGCTTTATCCGCAGTAATCAATGCGCCGGGGCGTGCACCGGATCCAGCAGGCTGCGCCCGCCGTCGATCGTCACGATCTGGCCGGTCATGAACGAGGACGCGTCCGAGGCCAGGAACTGCACGGTTTCCGCCAATTCCGACGCGTCGGCGATCCGCCCCATCGGCGTGCCGCCCGCAATCGCGGCCAGATAGTCGGGGTGCTCTTTCAGCGCGCCTTTCAGGCTTGCGCTCATCACGCTGCCAAAGGCCACGGCATTCACCCGGATGCCCTTCGGCGCCAGCACGACGGCCATCGAGCGCGTCAACTGATCCAGCGCCGCGCTGGCAACCGAATACCCCAGAAGCTCGGGCTGGGTCCGGGTCGCGGCGATAGAGGAAAGATTGACGATCGCCCCCAAGGGACCGGTCGTGCCAGCCTTGTCTGCCATCGCGATCATCCGTTTTGCCGTCATCTGCGACAACCTTAGGCTGGTGATCAGGTTTTGCTGCAACAGCAGCTCAACCGCATCCTCGCCGACACAAAGCGGATCAGACAGCGCGATCTGGCGGCAGGCATTCACCAGGATGTCGACGCGATCAAACGCATCCATCGTCGCCGACAGAAGGTTCGCGATGGTCAGCTTTTCGCGCAGATCGCCCGCGAACATCCGCACCGACCCCTCGGCCGCGGCCTCGGCGCCGACCTCGGCCTCAAGCCGATCCTCATCCATGTCGGCGAACATCACATTCGCGCCCTGGTCCAGAAAGTGGCGCGCGATGGCCAGCCCGATGCCGTTGGCGGATCCGGTGACGATGGCGGTCTTGCCTGCGATGGAAAGCGACATGGGGGTTCCTTGGTTCAGCTGCTCAACGTCGGGTCCGGATCGGACGGGACGCGCGGATTACGCGAAACGCGCTGTCCTGGCCAGCGTCCTCGATGTCGTGGAATGTCTCGGCCAGCACGGACGCATAGGGAAGGTGGCGATTGGCCACCAGCCACAGGACGCCACCGGGATGAAGCAGGGCGGCGGCGGCCCGGATAAAGGCGACGCCAAGGGCAGGATCGGCCGTTCGCCCGGCATGGAAGGGCGGATTGCAGACAACGGCATCGACCGCCCCGTCCGCACGAAAGCTGGTGGCGTCGGCCCAGTGAAAGCGCGCGCGCGGATCGGTCACGTTGCGCCTTGCACAGGCAAGGGCTGCGGCGTCAGCCTCGACAAGGTCCAGCACCTTCACGCCCTCGCGTTCCAGGATCGCGCGCGCAAGATAGCCCCATCCGGCCCCAAGATCGACGACCCGCGCGAGCATCTTCGCCGGCAGGGCGGCCGCCAGCAGTTGCGATCCCCGGTCCGGACCATCCGCAGAAAAGACACCGGGCCGCGTGACGAAGCCCTCGGGCGTCACCGTCTCGACCGCCGCCCAGTCTGCAAAGCCCTCACCTGCGGGAAAGGCGAAGATCTTGCCATGCGCCTTGGACAGCGGCACCGAGGTTTCGGCGCGGGCCCGGATATCGCGGTGGGCGGCGTCGATCCCGTCCGTTTTCTGGCCATCGAGGATCACCGGCCCGCCAGGCACCACTTTCATCGCCGCGTCCGCGATCAGCGCGCGGGCCTCGGCCCGGCTCCGCGGCAGGCAGATGACAGCCGCTGCTGCACCCGGTTCTGCGCTGGTCCCAACCACGAAACCCTGGCGCACGAAGGCGTCGTGATCCGGGCGGAACCCCTGGATGACAACGCATCTGTCGCGCGGAAGGGCCGACAGATCATCACCGGCATGCGGGTTGTAGACAAGGATCGTCCCCTGGTCGGGCAGAGCGATCGCGCCGCTGTCAAGCGCCTGTTGAAGCCGGGCAGATCGCATGGGCGGCCGCGTGCGGCCTTATTCCTTTTCCATGGTGCACTGCAGCGGATGCTGATGGCGGCGGGCGAAATCCATCACCTGCGCCACCTTCGTTTCCGCAACCTCGAAAGAGAACACGCCGACGACGGCGAGTCCCTTCTTGTGCACCGTCAGCATGATCTCGAAGGCCTGCGCGTGGGTCAGACCGAAGAACCGTTCAAGGACGTGAACCACAAACTCCATCGGCGTGTAGTCATCGTTCAACAGCAAAACCTTGTAGAGCGGCGGTCGCGCGGTCCGG
The DNA here is from genome assembly GCA_041738105.1 of Rhodobacter sp. Lineage (GTDB taxonomy): Bacteria > Pseudomonadota > Alphaproteobacteria > Rhodobacterales > Rhodobacteraceae > Aliitabrizicola. Next base: position 2,931 of record JBGSQL010000110.1, read on the forward strand.
GTGCGCGTTTTCGTGATGACCGAGGTTTCCCCGTCATTTCCATCTGTCTTGCCGGACATCAGAAAAGGCAGACGCATCAAGGCCAAGGCTCCGCTCTTGCAGATCAGACTCGGTGGAAGAACACCGGGAGTATATAGCGTAAAGGCCGGGATCGAAAAGGGGGGCGAGAACCGCTTGATCTGCGGCGCACAAAGGGGCACCTCGGGGCGGTGAAAGGACGGCGGGGCGATGTCCGTAACGGCGATCGGGTTTGATGCCGACGACACGCTCTGGCATCACGAGACGTATTATCGCAGCACGCAGGACCGCTTTGCGGCGCTGCTTGCCGATCACGCGGCGCCGGACCACCTGCACGAGCACCTGCTTGCGGCAGAACGGCGCAATCTGGGTCAGTATGGCTTTGGCGTGAAGGGCTTCACCCTGTCGATGATCGAAACCGCCATCGACGTGACCGGCGGCGCGGTACCGGCGTCGGTCATCGCAAGCTTGCTGGCGCTTGGCCGCGAAATGCTGGCCCACCCGATCGACCTTCTGCCCCATGCCCGCGAGGCGATCGAGGCCCTCGCCGGCCGGCACACCCTTGTCCTGATCACCAAGGGTGACCTGATTGATCAGGAGCGAAAGCTGGCCCAATCGGGGTTGGGCGAGTTGTTTGACGCGGTCGAGATCGTGTCGGACAAGACCCCCGACACCTATCGCCGTATCTTTGCCCGACATGGCGACGGGGCGCGTCGCGCGCTGATGGTTGGCAACTCGGTCAAGTCCGACGTTTTGCCCGCACTCGCGGCGGGCAGCTGGGGCGTGCATGTGCCGCATGACCTCAGTTGGGCGCTGGACCTGGCTACCGCTCCGACCGAACACCCCCGGTTTCGCGTGCTGCGCGATCTTGGGGGCCTTCCGGCGTTGGTCGCGGAACTGGGCACAGCCTGACCGCATCTGGGGGAACGCCCGCACAATGGCGCCACATCTGGGCCGCTCAACCCCTTAAGATCAGGTAGAAACCCCTTGATAAAAGGGGGTTTTAGGACGAAGCCCATTGTGCTAACCTGCTTGCGAAGCAGTATAGCCCCACCAAAAAACCGGGGCATTTGAGGCAGGTAAGGACAACCGACGTGGCAACGCGGCTGTGGCAGTGCATCCAATCGTTTCTGTTCGCGACAACCATCGTCCTGATGGTTGGGGCTGGGGCTGTTCGTGCAGCCCCCTATGCGGCCATCGTCATGGATGCGCGCACGGGCGAGGTTCTGTATTCGACCAATGCCGAAACCCGGCTGCACCCGGCGTCGCTGACCAAGATGCTGACGCTCTACATCGCGTTCGAGGCCATCGAGCGGGGCGAGATCTCGCTCGACACGATGGTCAAGGTGTCCAAGAACGCCGCGGCCGAGCCCCCCTCGAAGCTTGGCCTGAAGGCCGGTCAGCGGATCCAGTTGCGCTATCTGATCCGGGCGGCGGCCGTGAAATCGGCCAACGATGCCGCAACCGCGATCGGTGAGGCGATCGGCGGCAGCGAAAGTGCGTTCGCAAAACGGATGAACCGCACAGCCAAGGCGCTGGGGATGAAGAACTCTACCTTCAAGAATGCGAACGGCCTGACCGCCTCGGGGCATCTTTCGACCGCACGGGACATGACGGTGCTGGGTCGCAGGCTGTTTTACGACTTCCCGCAATACTATAACATCTTCTCGCGCCGCTCGACCGATGCCGGCATGGCCCAGGTCGCCAACACCAACCGCCGCTTCCTTGACAGCTACAAGGGCGCCGATGGGATCAAGACCGGCTTTACCAACCCGGCAGGGTTCAACCTGACGGCCTCGGCAGAGCGGGGCAACAAGCGCATCATCGCGACCGTGTTCGGCGGCAAGTCGACTGCGCACCGCAATGCCAAGATGGCGGAACTGCTCGATCTGGGCTTTGGCGAGGCGCCCGCGAACGTCGCCGTGCGCAAACCCGAAGCGCCCGTCTATGATGCTGTTGCGGATGCCGAGATGGAAGAGGGCGGGGCGGGCAAGACGATCCGCCTTGTCGGCGCCGTCAAGTCCTCGCCGCGCCCGCGCTCGCGCCCGTCTGTCGCGGCGCCGCCCGAGGATCTTCTGCTTGCGATGGAGGACGGTATCGCCGGCGCTCTGGCCGAGGCGACGCAACCCGAACCTGCCGCGACCGTCGAGGCCAGCGCCCCGCAAGATCTGGCGGAGCAACCTGCCCTTGCAGCCC
>JBGSQL010000120.1:0-1916 GCA_041738105.1 Rhodobacter sp.
ACCGCATGCCGCCCGCCCTGTTCCAGCACCGCCTGGCGCTGGCGGTCGGTCTTGTGGCGGGCAAGGTGCGTGGCGATCCGGACGATTCCGCCCGGCTCGAAGCTGACCCCGCGGATACCGCGCAGACGCGGATCGGCGGCATCGGGCACGCCATGCACCAGCGCAAGGTAGCGGCGGTTCACCTGATGCGTCTCGAACTGCGCCGCCAGGCCATGATGCGCCCGGTCGGATTTTGCCACCACCAGCAGGCCCGAGGTGTCCTTGTCGATCCGATGCACGATGCCGGGGCGCTTTTCGCCCCCGACGCCCGACAGGTCACCGCCGAAATGGTGCAAAAGCGCGTTCACCAATGTACCCGAGGCCGAACCCGGCGCAGGATGCACGACCATCCCCACCGGCTTGTCGATCACGATCAGGTCGGCATCCTCCCACACCACGGTCAGCGGAATATCCTCGGCTGCGGTCGCCACTTCGGCCGCCTCGCCGACCTCGATGCGATAGACCTCGCCCGCCGCGACCCGCGCCTTGGGATCGGTGACTGCCACGCCGTCTCGCGTCACCGCGCCCTCGGCAATCATCCGCATCAGACGCGAGCGCGACAGGGCCGCATCCTCTGGCACGTCACGGGCAAGCGCTTTATCAAGGCGCTCAGGGGGCGCATCACCGATGGTGACGGCAAGGATGCCCTGCTCAGGGGAAGGATGGCTCATGCAGACGGCTCCGGCACCGGAAGGGCTTCCGCCCAGCCTTCGGCTTCTGAAACTGCTCGTGATCGCGCTGACGCTCACGATGATCGTCGGTGTCATAGTCGTGGTCGCGGTGATTGTCACCCGCATGCCGACAGCGCTGCGCGGCCTGCCAAAACTGCCCGACAGCATCGCCCTGCCTGATGGCACCCGCGCGACCGCCTTCACCCAAGGGCCGGACTGGTACGCGGTCGTCACCGCCGATGATCGCATCCTGATCTTCGATCGCGCCAGCGGCAGCCTGCGCCAGACGGTCGTGATCGCCCCCTAGCCGATCGCCCGAAACCGACGCGCGAGGGGCACAATTGGGTGGACGCGGCGCAAGGCCCACCGCAGCATGGCCCGGCAGGACAAGGGCCGGCACGACAAGGGCCAGCACGACAAGGGCCAGCACGACAAAGGAATGACCATGATCTACGGACTGGATGCTGCCGACGCGACCGAACTCGCCCATCTGATCGCGAAAGGCGAAGTGACACCTGACGAATGTCTTGACGCCGCGCTCGATGCGGTGGCCCGCGTGAACCCGGCGATCAACGCCGTGGTGCTGATGCAGGAAGGCGTGGCGCGCAAGGCCATCGCTGACGGATTGCCACACGGCCCGTTTCGCGGCGTGCCCTTTCTGCTCAAGGATCTGGGCTGCGAGGCGGTCGATTTCCCGTCACACAACGGCTCGCGCCTGCACGCGAACACGACCTACGATCGTGATTCGGCGATCTGGCAGCGGATCCGGGCAACCGGCGTGGTCAACTTCGGGCGCACGACCTCGCCCGAGGGCGGGATCGGGCCGGCCACGGAAAGCGCCGTCTATGGCGGCCCGACGCGCAATCCCTGGAATCTTGGGCATACCTCGGGCGGGTCGTCGGGCGGATCAGGGGCAGCGGTGGCGGCCGGGCTGGTGCCGTTCGCACATGGCTCGGACGGCGGCGGATCGGTGCGCATCCCGGCATCAAGCTGCGGTCTGTTCGGCTTCAAGCCCACCCGCGCGCGGCTGCCCGACGGCCCCTACGCCGGCGAAGGCTGGGCCGGCATGGCGATTGATGGCTTTCTTACATGGTCGGTGCGCGACACGGCCATCATGCTGGATGCCTGCGAAGGCGCAGACCTTGGTGCGCCCTACTGGGCACCGCCGCTGGAGCGCGGCCACGCGGCTGCGATCTCGCGCCCGCC
>JBGSQL010000068.1:0-2588 GCA_041738105.1 Rhodobacter sp.
CCGTTGCCGGCGCCATCACCAGCACCGCCATCAGGCACAGCATCTGCCGCTGTCCCTGGCTCAGCGTCGACACGGCAGCGCCCGCCCAATGCGCCCGCCCCGCACGCGCAAGTACATCCTGCACCAGCGCCCGCGCCTCGGCCTCGCTGCGCCCCATCTGGCGCAGGCCAAAGGCCAGTTCCTCTGCCACGGTCGGAAACAGGATCTGATGATCGGGGTTCTGGAACAGGATCCCCAACCGCCCGATCACCGCCTTGCGGTCCCCGCCCGGATCGATCCCGTCCACCCGCACGCGGCCCGCCGTTGGCGCGACCAGCCCGGCGATCAACCGCAGCAGCGTCGTCTTGCCGGACCCGTTGCGGCCCACGATGCCGATCCGCCGCTCGGTCAGATGCGCGCTGACCCCTGAAAGCAGCACCTTGCCCTGCACCGCATAGCTCGCCCCCTCCAGAAGCAGGCCGGTTTCGGCGGAAGGCGCAAAGGTCATTGCGGAAACCCGGTCAAAAGGTGAGTCCCCCGCCTGATACGCGCCCGCATGCCCGCTGCCAACAAGAACAGGGCCAGCAAGAGCGGGGCCAACAAGAACGGGGGCCGAAAACCGACCCCCACATTCTTCTGTTCACAAATATCCCGCGGGGGTGCGGGGGTGTGAAACCCCCGCGTGCCCCGGTTCAGGCCGCGCGCGCGGCCGCCACCGACTCTTCCAGGATCTCCATCGCCTCGGCGAAATGCGCATCCGGAATCGTGATCGGCGCAAGGAAGCGGATGACGTTGCCGTAAACTCCGCAGGTCAGCAGGATCAGGCCGCGCTTCAGCGCCTCCATCCGCACCCGGCCCGTCAGGCCGGCGTCAGGCTCGTGCGTCCCGGGGTTGGCAAACTCGACCGCGACCATGAAACCGGGGCCGCGGATGTCGCTGATCTCGGGTGTGACCGACCGGATCGCCTCCAGCCGTTGCTTCAGCCGCCCACCCAACTCGTTGGCGCGCGCGCAAAGATCTTCTTCCTCGATCACGTCCAGCACCGCGTTCGCAGCCGCAATCCCCAGCGGATTGCCGCCATAGGTGCCACCAAGCCCACCGGGATGGGCCGCATCCATCAACTCGGCGCGGCCCGTCACCGCCGCCAGCGGCAGGCCGCCCGCCAGACCCTTGGCCATCGTCGTGATGTCGGCGGCCACCCCATAGGCCTCCATCGCGAACAGGGTTCCCGTGCGCGCGAACCCGGTCTGCACCTCATCCGCGATCATCACGATGCCATGCTCGTCGCACAGCTTGCGGATGCCGCGCACCAGATCCTTCGGCGCCGGGTAAAAGCCACCCTCGCCCTGCACCGGCTCGAAGATGATCGCGGCGACGCGCGCAGGATCGAGATCGGCCTTGAACAGCTTGGTCAGCCCGGCCATCGCATCCTCGGTCGTCACATGATGCACCTCTTGCGGGAACGGCACGTGCCAGACATCGGGCATCATCGCGCCAAAGCCCTTCTTGTAGGGCTCGACCTTGCCGGTCAGCGACATGCCCATGAAGGTCCGACCGTGGAACGCGCCGCCAAAGGCGATCACGGCCGATCGGCCAGTGGCGATCCGGGCGATCTTCACGGCGTTCTCGCAGGCTTCGGCACCGGTGGTCACAAAGACGGTCTTTTTCGCGAAATCACCCGGCACGGCGGCGTTCAGGCGCTCGGCCAGCCGGATGTAATTCTCATAGGGCAGCACTTGGTGGCAGGTGTGGGTGAACTTGGTCATCTGGTTGGCGACGGCCGCCATCACCTTGGGGTGGCAATGCCCGGTGTTCACCACCGCGATGCCGGCCGCAAAGTCGATATAGCGGTTGCCCTCGATATCCCAGACCTCGCTGTTCAGGGCGCGGTCGGCGTAGATCTGGGTCATCATGCCCACACCACGGGAAATGGCATCGTCGCGGCGGCGGGCTACATCGGCGTTCAGCATCTCTGGCTCCATCATGGCCCGGCACTCGCATCCTGCACGGCGCGGGCATCTCTTGATCGGCACAATATGATCAAATTTCAGACGGGGATCAATGGGGATCGACACACCTCGCGTCAGCAGGCGGGTGCAAAATAGTGCCTCGGCGCGGATTGCGATTCAACTGCCGTTAACCCTGAGCCGCGCATGGTGCCCTTGCGAATGAGGCGAGGTTTTCGATGGCTGAAGCTCTGTTGTCTTCCACCACACCCTTCACCCCACACACCCCGGAGGATGACGGATCGTCGTGGCTCCGTCTCATTCGCTCCCGCAGGGTCGGCGCCGTGACCTTTCATCGCCTGCTGGCCGATCACGGCTCGGCGGATGCGGCGCTGGCGGAACTGCCTGCCATCGCCCGGGCGGCGGGCGTGGAAAACTACACCCCCTGCCCGATCGAGGTCGTGCGTCATGAACTGGCACAGGCGCGCCTGGCCGGCGCGCGGATGCTGCTCTGGGGCACGCCCGACTATCCCGCGGCGCTGATGGATCTGCCCGATGCCCCGCCGGTGCTTTGGGCGCAGGGCGACATCGGCCTGTTGAACCGCCCGATGGTGGCGATGGTGGGCGCGCGCAATGCCTCCAGCCTTGGGCTGCGCATGGCGC
>JBGSQL010000147.1:0-16378 GCA_041738105.1 Rhodobacter sp.
GTGGCACATCCCGCGCCCCGCGCAAGATCGGCGCCCTGCACCAGCCCGCCTTTCGTCAGCCGACGCGCGCCTACGCGCCGATCGAGGTGCTTTCGGCAGATCATGTTGCGGCGATCCACACCGCCGCTCTGCGCGTGCTGGCCGAGATCGGGATGCGCGTCCTCGATCCGCGCGCGCGTGGCCTTTTCCGGGGGGCCGGGGCGGGAGGATCCGGCGAAACCGTGCTCTTCGATCCCGCGATGGTTGCGCTGCATCTTGACAGCGTGCCCGCGTCCTTCACGTTGACCGCGCGCGACCCGCGCAAGACCCTGACCTTTGGCGAAAACCGGCTGGCCTTCGCATCCGTCGGTGGTCCGGCCTACGTCATGGACAATGATCGCGGCCGGCGGGACGGAACCTTTGCCGAGATGTGCGACTACCTGCGTCTTGTCCAGTCGCTGAACATCCTCCATCAGGAAGGTGGCGGCCCGTTCGAGCCGCTGGACCTGCCCGCCAACACCCGCCATCTGGATATCTGCCACGCGCAGATAACCCTGCTGGACAAGAACTGGCAGACCCAGACCCTGGGTCATGCGCGGACGATGGACGGGCTGGAAATGGCGGCCATCGCCATGGGCAAAACACCCGAGGGGCTTGTGGAAACGCCAACCCTGCTGGGCATCATCAACACCAACTCTCCGCTGCAACTGGACAGGCCGATGGCCGAAGGGCTGATCGCCCTTGCCGAACACGGGCAAGTCAACGTCATAACGCCCTTCACGCTGGCCGGTGCGATGAGCCCGATCACGCTGGCCGGGGCGCTGGTGCAGCAACATGCCGAAGCGATGGCCGGTATCGTGCTGACCCAGATCGTGCGGCCGGGTGTGCCGGTCATGTACGGCGGATTCACGTCGAACGTCGACATGCGCTCGGGGGCGCCCGCGTTCGGCACGCCCGAGTATGCCAAGGCCGCGCAGGCCTCGGGCCAGCTTGCCCGGCATATCGGCGTCCCGTTCCGGTCGTCGAACGTGACGGCGGCGAACGAGGTTGATGCGCAAGCCGCCTATGAAGGGCAAATGTCGCTCTGGGGTGCGGTGATGGGCGGGGCGCATCTGATCGAACACGCGGCGGGCTGGATGCACGGCGGGCTGACCGCCAGCTTCGAGAAGCTGATCCTTGATGCCGAGATGTTGCAGATGATGGCCGCCTACCTCGATCCAATTCCGGTGACCGAGGCGACGCTGGCGGTCGAGGCGATCCGTGACGTGGGCCCCGGCGGCCATTTCTTTGGGTCGGAGCACACCATGGACCGCTATGAAACCGCCTTTTATGCCCCCTTGATCTCAAACTGGGACAACCATCCGCAATGGCTGGCAAAGGGGGCGATCCAGGCGCGCGAACGTGCGAACGCGGTCTGGAAGCAGATCCTTGCCGGGTACGAGCAGCCGGCCCTGGATCCCGCCATCGACGAGGCGCTGCGTGACTACATGGCGCGGCGGCGGGCCGAGGGCGGCGCCCCGATGAACTGACCCTGCGGCGCCGCGGCGATCAATCTGGCTGGTCGCTGGCCGCCGATCCGCTATGGTTGCGCCACGACGATGGAAATCGGCGCCGTCAGAGGAGGGAACGACCAGATGACCGAAACCAGCGATTCCGCGACCGGACGCTTGCGCTCGCAGATGTGGTTCGACAATCCGGACAACCCCGGCATGACCGCGCTTTATATCGAGCGTTACCTGAACTACGGAATCACCCGGGCCGAACTGCAATCGGGCAAGCCGATCATCGGCATCGCGCAGACCGGATCCGACCTGTCGCCCTGCAACCGCCACCACATCGAGCTGGCAAAACGGGTGCGCGACGGGATCGTTTCCGCGGGCGGCATCTGTTTCGAATTTCCGGTTCACCCGATCCAGGAAACGGGCAAGCGGCCCACAGCCGCGCTTGACCGCAACCTTGCCTATCTCGGGCTGGTCGAGACGCTGTTCGGCTATCCGCTTGACGGTGTCGTACTGACGATCGGGTGCGACAAGACGACGCCGGCGTTGTTGATGGCGGCTGCGACCGTCAACATCCCGGCCATCGCGCTGTCGGTCGGCCCCATGCTGAACGGCTGGTACAAGGGCGAGCGGGCGGGATCAGGCACGGCAATCTGGGCGGCGCGGCAAGAGCTTGCGGCGGGCAAGACCGACTACGAGGGGTTCATGGATGTCGTCGCTGCCTCGGCGCCGTCGGTCGGCTATTGCAACACGATGGGCACGGCCAGCACGATGAACAGCCTGGCCGAAGCCTTGGGGATGCAGTTGCCCGGCGCGGCCGCCATTCCGGCCCCTTATCGCGAGCGGGGGCAGATGGCCTACGTGACCGGCAAGCGCATCGTCGAGATGGTGCACGAGGATCTGAAGCCGTCCGACATCATGACGCGCGCCGCGTTCGAGAATGCGATCGTTGTCAACTCGGCCATCGGCGGCTCTACCAATGCTCCGATCCACCTGAACGCCATCGCCCGCCACCTGGGGCTGGAGTTGAGCAACGACGATTGGCAACGCCTTGGCCTGGACATCCCGCTTCTGGTCGATCTGCAACCTGCGGGGCGCTTCCTCGGCGAGGATTTCCACCGCGCGGGGGGCGTGCCGGGCGTGATCGCCGAATTGATGGCCGCAGGCGCGCTGCCCCATCCCGGTGCGGTGACCGTCACCGGCAAGACCGTGGCCGAGGCCTATGCCGGCGCGCAGGTGGAAAACGCCGAGGTCATCCGCCCGTTTGCAGATCCGCTGAAGCCGTCGGCGGGGTTCCTGAACCTGAAGGGCAACCTGTTCGAGTCCGCGATCATGAAAACCAGCGTGATTTCGGCCGAGTTCCGCGACCGTTACCTGTCGAACCCGGATGATCCCGAGGCCTTCGAGGGCCGCGCGATCGTTTTCGAGGGTCCTGAGGATTATCATCACCGGATCGAGGATCCGGCACTCGGGATCGACGCGAATTGTGTTCTGGTGATCCGTGGAACCGGCCCGATCGGCTATCCGGGCAGCGCCGAGGTGGTGAACATGCAGCCACCCGCCGCCCTGATCAAGCAAGGCATCACCACCTTGCCTTGCATCGGGGACGGGCGGCAATCGGGCACCTCGGGATCCCCCTCGATCCTGAACGCCTCGCCCGAGGCGGCTGCGATGGGGGGGCTGGCGCTGGTCCAGACCGGCGACATGATCCGAGTCGACCTGGCCAAGGGGAAGGCCGACATCCTGCAACCGGCAGAAGTGCTGGCGGCGCGGCGCGCGGCGCTGGAGGCCCGTGGCGGCTTTCCCTATCCGGCCCACCAGACGCCCTGGCAGGAGATTCAGCGCGGCATGGTCGATCAGCTTTCCGAGGGCATGGTTCTGAAGCCTGCGCTCAAGTATCAGCGGATTGCCCAGACCAAGGGGATCGCGCGTGACAACCATTGATCTCGCCCGCCGGCTAAAGGGAAAGATCGCCCTGGTCACGGCGGCGGGCCAGGGGATCGGGCGTGCGGTGGCGGAACGGCTTGCGGCGGAAGGGGCCGAGGTTCATGCCTCGGATCTGGAGGGGCGCGCGCTGGCCGGGCTCGACGCGGCCTCTTGCGCCGGGGTCGATGCGACGGATGCGCAGGCGGTGGCGGATTGGGTGGCACCGTTCGCCCGGATTGATGCCCTGGTGCATGCCGTGGGCTACGTTCACCACGGCAGCATCGAGGCGTGCAGCCCCGAGGATTGGCGGCGCAGCCTGACGATCACGCTCGACAGCGCCTATATCGTGCTGCGGGCGGTCATCCCCCGGATGAAGGCTGCCGGTGGCAGTGTCACGACAATCGCGTCGGTCGAGGGCTCGACCAAGGGCTTTGCCAACCGCGCGGCCTACGGCGCCGCCAAGGCCGGGGTGATCGGGCTGACAAAGGCCTGTGCGGCCGATTACCTGGCACAGAACATCCGCTGCAACGCGGTCTGTCCGGGAACGGTTGACAGCCCGTCCCTGCGCGGGCGGATCGCGGACCTGGCCGGATCGCTGGGCAGCATCGAGGCGGCGCGAAAGGTTTTTCTGGATCGCCAGCCGTCAGGGCGTCTTGGGCAACCGCATGAAATAGCAGGGATGTGTGCCTATCTGGCGTCCGATGACGGGATTTTCATGACAGGGCAGGTCATCAACGTCGATGGTGGCATCACGATCTGAACTGGGGCCGGTGGTGGATGACCGTCGCGCTTCGCGCGGGCCTGCCGCAGGTCAGTATTGGGTGAACAGGGCAGCGACCGGGGAGGGTCATCATGGCAAAAGGGATCGTCATCACCGGGGCCGGCAGCGGCATCGGCCGTGCCACGGCACGCACCTTTCTTGGGGCGGGCTGGCGCGTCGCGCTGATCGGGCGGCGCGAGGCGGCGCTTGTCGAAACCGCGGCGGGGAAAGAGGCGCTGATCCTGCCGTGCGATGTCACCGATGCCGAGGCGGTTGCGGCAGCCTTTGGCGGGATTGCAGACGGGTGGGGGCGCATCGACGTTCTGTTCAACAATGCCGGCATGTCGCTGCCCGGTGCCCCGATCGACGAGATCCCGGTCGAGGATTGGTTGCGTCTGTCGGCGGTCAACATCTCGGGCATGTTCCTGGTGGCGCGCGCGGCCTTTGGCCAGATGCGCCGCCAGACGCCGCAAGGGGGCCGGATCATCAACAACGGGTCGATTTCGGCGCATGTCCCGCGCCCCGGATCGGCGCCCTACACAATGTCGAAACACGCGGTGACCGGATTGACGCGGACCCTCGCGCTGGACGGGCGGCCCTTTGACATTGCCTGCGGGCAGATCGACATCGGCAATGCGGCAACGGACATGGTCAGCGCGATGCCGCTGGGGGTGCCGCAGGCCGATGGCAGCCTGCGCGCCGAGCCTGTCATGGATGTCGCCCACGTGGCGCGGACAGTTCTGCACATGGCAGACCTGCCGCTGGAGGTGAACATCCCGTTCGTCACGATCATGGCGCGCGACATGCCCTTTGTCGGGCGCGGCTGACGGCGTCGCGTCAGTCGCAATCTGCTGAACAGAACATGTCATGCATGAGCGTGACCATGCGCCGGACTTTCGGATCGCTGATCGAATAGAAGATCGCCTTGCCTTCGCGCCGACTGTTGACCAACCCTTCCAGCCGCAGCCGCGCAAGTTGCTGGCTGACGGCCGCCTGTCGCGCGCCAAGCGCACGCTCCAGCGTAGTCACGGATTTTTCGCCATCGTAAAGGTGGCAAAGGATCATCAGGCGGCCTTCGTGGGACAAGGCCTTCAAAAAGGCCGCCGCCTCTTCAGCCCGGTCTGACATGTCGCTTGGCTGTGCCGATTGTCCTGATGCGACGGCTTGCCCCTTGCCCGTCCCGTCGTGCTCGTCGAGAGACATGGTGGCTACTCCTCATCACGGAAACTGGTTTGACCTTCCGCCAGACTTCGCAGTATAGTATAATAATTCCCTACCGCTGGAACAGGAGTTTTCGCACGCCATTGGTGGTGTTCCGGCAGAAAAAACCTGTCACACGCGCCGGACCGACACCTTTGATGGCGGTTTTTGTGTCACAACCCCAGGTCGAAGCGGCCGTAGGCGCCCTGGCTGAACACCAGCGGCGGGCCATCGCGGAAGGTCGAGCGCAAGACCTGACCGACGATGATCAGGTGATCTCCGCCGTCGTGCGTCGTTCTTTGCCTGCACTCCAGCCGTGCCAGTGTGCCGGGTAGGATCGGCACATCCTCGGCGTTCCTGTCATGGGGCAGATGATCGAACCCCGCCCCTCCGCGTACGAAGCGGCGACTGAGATCCATCTGCTCGGCGCCAAGAATGTGGATCGCATAGTGCGACGCCGCCGCGAAGTAGGGAAACCGCGTCGAGGCGCGGGCCGGTGACCACAGCACCAGCGGCGGATCGAGGGAAACGCTGGCAAAGCTGTTTGCGGTAAAGCCCATCGGCCCGTCCCGCGTCATGATTGTGATTACCGCAACGCCGGTCGCGAAGCGTCCGAGCGCATCGCGAAGATCCCGCGTGTCGATGCCGTCCGCCAAAATTGTCGTCCCGCTCATTCTTCCCCCAGCAGGCCGATCGGCCGATCTGGCCGCGTCCCGGATCAGGTTTTTGGCGCCAGTGCACCGCAAGAGGTAAGCTTAGGTTGCGATCGGGAAACCACAAGGGCACCACGCCAAAGGATTATTCTCGTCGGACGCAGCAAGGTCACGACATCGATAGGTCTTGATGCCAACAATCAAGCCGGTTGCCGCTGCCGCTTTAGCCCTGTCAAAGACGCGTGGAGCGGCGAGCGGGCGCTATTCCGCAGCGATACGCAACAGTTGCGGCTGCGATAGGAACCGGCGCCCCGCCTCGCCGGCAAGATAGGTCAGCCGCCCGCCGGCAATCGTCGCTTCGATCACACGAGTCTGACCGTTGACGATCGTCAGATCCGCGCGCAATCCCGGATCGAGCCGACCGCGATCCGGCAGGCGCAGGATTTCGGCGGGGTTTTGCGAGATCATGGCCCAGGCGCGCGGCAGCGACACAAGCCCGAGATCGACCAGTGTCCAGGCGGCCATGGCAAGCGCAGGGTAGTGGTAGTCGGAAACCAGCGCATCGCACAGACCTTCCGCCACAAGGCTGGTGGCGGAAATGTTGCCCGACTGGCTTTTGCCCCGCACCACGTTGGGCGCCCCCAGAACAACCGGGTTCATCATGGCCTTGGCGGCCGCCGCCGCCCGGCGCGAGGTCGGAAACTCGGCAATGCGCGCCCCGATCATCGAGTAGCGTTCGCGCGTCTCGCCATCCATGTCATCGTGGCTGCCGTAGAGCACCCCGATTTCGTCGAAGGCTTCCGCCAAAGCACAAAGGTGTCGGGGCACATCCCGCGCGCGCGCCTTGGCACGCTCCATCGCGGTCAGCAGATCCTCGGGCTGTTGGCCGATTTTCTGGGCCCAATGGGCAAAGGCGGTGGGGCGTTCCCGCCGCATCTCCAGACCTTCGTCAAGGTGGTCATTGAACACGACGTAGTCGATGCCATGCGTCTTGACGGCTTCGACCAGGCGCGCCCCGGCCTCGACCAGATGCGTCTCGGCGCGGATCTGAAGGCGCAGCTCGGTCAGCATCGCCGGGCGATAGCTGTCGAGCGCGCACATGACGCGAAGCGCGTAATCCGGGGACCGGTGACCGCCTTCCCAGCTCCAGCCTTGCGCCAGATAGGCGGTGGTGACGCCGTTCGCTGCGGCTTCGCGATCGACCGACGCCAAGCCGGCATTCAACGGAAACGGGGCGCTGGGGCGCGGGGCAACATGCCGCTCGAACGCGTCGCCATGCATGTCGATGATCCCCGGCAGCACCAGATAACCGGACAGATCGACCTCGGGCAGCGGGCCGCGCGTGATCCGGCCCTCGGCCAGCGCGATCGAGCGGCGCTGCAACTCGCCATCGCGCAAGATATCCGCGCCGGTCAGGCGCAACGGGGGCAGGATCATGCTCATTGGGGTCCGAGACTGCTCAATCCGGGTTTACCTGTGGATAACCCGAATCTGTGTCGTCGCTGTGACGGTTTGCCGGGCTGATCGTTGCCGTTTCGCATCATCCCTCCGGCACGATTGTCAGGGTCACGCGATCACCGGCAAACCAGGTCTGACCAAACTCGATCGGGGTGCCATCGGGATCAATATTGATGGCCACGGACCGCAGCACCGGTGCACCCGGCGTGATCCGCAAATGCACGGCCAGCATCGGGTTCGCGACCTTCGCGGTCAGCCGGGTGGAGGCGCGGGTATAGTCCGCGATCCCCTGCTCCGCGAGCGCCGCCGTGATCGACGGATTGCGTGACAAGTGGCGCGGCAGATCTGGCAGGCGGGCGGCGGGAAAGATCGACCGGAAATAGGCCAGCGGCGCCCCATCCCCCAGCGAGAGCCCTTCATAGACGTGAACCGGATCGCCGGGCGAGATTTGCAGGGCCTGTGCCTCGCGCCCGTCGCAAGGACGGGTTTCGAGGCGAAGGATCTCGCGCCCCGCATGTTGCCCGGCGGCGGCAAGGTTCTGGTGAAAGCGGGTACGCCGCCCAAGCGGATAGTCGGTGGGACGAGCGGCCACAAAGGCGCCGGCCCCCCGTCGCGCATGGACCAGCCCGCGCCCCGCCATGTCACCCAGCGCCCGACGCACCGTATGGCGGTTGACCCCGAACCGGGTGGCAAGATCGGCCTCTGTCGGAAGCCGGTCGCCAAGCCGATAGTGTCCCTCGGCGATCTCGGCCGACAGCGTGCCGGCAATCGCTGCCCAGAGCGGGCTTTTGCTTGCGTGGGTATCCGTCATGAAAACTTCACTCGGCTGCCGATTGCCATCGCCCGATGATGACGCTAAGGATTTGTCTAGTTGTATAGATACTCGTTGAGGCGATCAAGGTGCCGCGATGAACCAAACCGAAATCGAGCAGCGCAGGTCGTGGATGGGGCTGTTGGCGCGTGCGCCTGCCACTCGGCTGGCCGCGCTTCTGCCTGATGACCTGCCGGGCCACGTCATGCTGCGCGCGCCCGAGGTGGGGGCGGTGATGGTGCGGGGCCGTGTCGGTGCAAGTGGCGCGCCGTTCAATCTGGGCGAGATGACCGTGACGCGTTGTGCGCTTCGTTTGGGAACGGGCGAGGTCGGCTACGGCCATGTGCAGGGGCGCGACCGGGATCACGCGACACGCGCGGCCCTGGTGGATGCGATGATGCAGGGGCCGCGCGCGCGGGATCTGCGCGCGTCGGTCCTTGATGTGCTGCTGGCAGAGGATGCGGCGCGCAAGCTGGCAAGGGCCGAACGGGCCGCGGCGACAAAGGTTGATTTCTTCACCCTGGTGCGTGGAGAGGATGAATGATGCCGGATGCCTTGACGGGAGGGTTCGCAGATGCCCCGGTCGATGCGGCCCGCGCCTTTCGGGTGGCGCTGGATGTTCTGGCGCGGCCAGGCCGGATCGCCAGGATGCACGGGGCGATGCAGCCCGCGCCGCTGTCCACGGCGGCCGGCACGCTGTTGCTGACGCTTGCCGATTTCACCACGCCGGTGCATCTGGCGCCCTCGCACGATACGCCACAGGTGCGCGCCTGGCTGACCTTTCACTGCGGGGTCGATTTCGTGGCGGCATCCGAGGCCGTGTTCGCCGTGGGAACCTGGGACGCCTTGCACCCCATTGGCCGGTTTGCCATCGGCACGCCCGAGTATCCGGATCGGGCGGCGACGCTGATTGTCGAGTGTCCGGACCTGACCCATCCGACCGCGCGCCTGACGGGCCCCGGACTTGCAGGGCAGGCGACGCTTGCCTTGCCGTCCATCGAGCCGTTTCGCGCGAATCACGCCCTCTACCCGCTGGGCTTCGATACCTACCTGACCGCGCGCGACCAGGTGGCGGGCCTGCCACGATCGACCAGTGTGGAGGCACTCTGATGTATGTGGCGGTAAAGGGCGGCGAACGGGCCATCGAGAATGCTCATGCGTTCCTTGCCGAAGACCGGCGCGGCGATCCGGGCATCGCGGAGCTTTCGGTGCCGCAGATCCGCGAGCAGTTGAAACTGGCGGTCAACCGGGTGATGGCGGAAGGGTCGCTTTACGATCCCGATCTGGCCGCGCTGGCGATCAAGCAGGCGCGCGGCGACCTGATCGAGGCGATCTTTCTGATCCGGGCCTATCGCACGACCTTGCCCCGGATCGGTGCCTCGCGCCCGGTTGACACCGGTTCCATGGCCTGCACGCGCCGTATCTCCGCAACGTTCAAGGATGCGCCCGGCGGGCAGGTGCTGGGGCCGACGTTCGACTACACCCACCGCCTGCTGGATTTCAAGCTGATGGCCGAGGGTGGCGTGACCGAGGCCCCGCAGGCCCCCCAGCGTGAAGGTGCGACGCCCCATGTGACCGATTTTCTCGGGCGGGACGGCCTGATCGAGGCGCAACCCGCCTCTGACGAGGTTCCGGCCGACCTGACCCGGGAACCGCTGGAACTGCCGGCCGATCGCCCCTTGCGGCTGCAGGCGCTGGCGCGCGGGGATGAGGGGTTTCTTCTGTCGCTCGCCTATTCCACGCAGCGCGGCTACGGCCGCACGCATGCCTTCGTGGGCGAGTTGCGGATCGGTACGGTTGCGGTCGAAATGGACATTCCCGAACTGGGCTTTGCCGTGGAGATCGGCGAGATCGAGTTGACGGAATGTGAAACGGTGAACCAGTTCAAGGGATCACGGACCGAGCCGCCACAATTCACCCGGGGCTATGGCCTGGTCTTTGGTCAGACCGAACGCAAGGCCATCGCGATGTCGCTGGTCGACCGGGCGTTGCGCTGGCAGGAATTGGGCGAGGATTTCACCGGCGCTCCGGCGCAGGACCAGGAATTTGTCCTGTCCCATGCCGACAACATCCAGGCGACCGGGTTTCTCGAGCACATCAAGCTGCCGCACTATGTGGATTTTCAGGCGGAACTGGAGCTGGTGCGCCGGTTGCGATCTGCGGGGCGGGACGCGCCAGATCTGCCCGAGGCGGCGGAATGATCGCGCAGCGAAACCCGCCTGCGGTGTGGTCAGGCGTTTTCTTCGCCCGTGTCGATCAACCAGCCGCCGGGGCCGGCGACCTGATCGGGCAGCGCGAAGACCATCACTTCACGAAGGGCCAGGCAAGCAAGCACGGTGCAAAGAAGGTCATCGAAGGAAATCTGGCTGAGGAAAGACATTCCGGGGGCTCCAACAGTGCGCTAACCGGTCTTTCGCAGCCAATCGGGGCAGAACCATGACGGAAACAGGGAATTACAACTTCGCTTATCTTGATGAACAGACGAAGCGGATGATCCGTCGGGCGATCCTGAAGGGCATCGCCGTGCCCGGCTACCAGGTGCCCTTTGCCAGCCGCGAGATGCCGATGCCCTATGGCTGGGGGACCGGTGGTGTGCAGGTGACGGCGGCCTGTCTGGTGCCCGAGGACAAGCTGAAGGTCATTGATCAGGGCGCCGACGACACCACGAACGCCGTTTCGATCCGGCGCTTCTTTCAGCGCACGGCGGGTGTCGCCGTGACCGAGGCGACGTCCGAGGCGACCCTGATCCAGACGCGGCACAGGATCCCCGAGGCGCCGCTGCAGGACGGGCAGATCCTGGTCTATCAGGTGCCGATCCCCGAACCCCTGCGTTTTCTGGAGCCACGGGAAACGGAAACCCGCAAGATGCATGCCCTTCAGGACTACGGCCTGATGCACGTCAAACTGTACGAGGATATTGCCCGCCACGGCACGATTGCTACCTCTTACGCCTATCCGGTTTCGGTCGAGGGGCGCTATGTGATGGATCCCTCGCCGATCCCGAAGTTCGACAACCCGAAACTGTCCGATTGCCCGGCGATCCAGTTGTTCGGGGCGGGGCGCGAACAGCGGATCTATGCCCTGCCACCCCATACCCGCGTGGTCAGCCTGGACTTCGAGGATTACCCGTTCTGCGCCACAAAAGCGGATCACCCCTGCGATCTTTGCGGGTCCGAGGCCAGCTATCTTGACGAGGTGATCATCGACGATGCCGGCGGGCGGATGTTCGTCTGTTCGGACACCGATTTCTGCGCCTCGCGTCGGGCCGAGGGACACGTCGGGCGGCTGGGGACACCGGCCGGTGAAGGGGGGCTATGATGGGTGCCACAGGGCCGCAGGCCATCACGCAGGCCGGCCCGCTTCTTTCGGTGCGGGGTCTGACCCGGCGCTATGGCGAAAGGATCGGATGTGCCGATGTTTCGTTCGATCTCTGGCCCGGCGAGGTCATGGGGATCGTCGGGGAAAGCGGATCGGGCAAGTCCACCTTGCTGTCCTGCTTGGCGGGCCATCTGACCCCTGATGCGGGACAGGTGATCTTCGACACGCGCGACGGGCCGCGCGACACCGTCACCCTGACCGAGCCCGAGCGGCGGATGCTGGCGCGCACGGACTGGGCCTTTGTCCATCAGAACCCGCGCGACGGGTTGCGCATGGGGGTCAGCGCGGGCGGGAACGTGGGCGAACGCCTGATGGCCGTGGGCGCAAGGAACTATGGCGTCATCCGTGGTCAGGCGATCGACTGGCTTGGCCGGGTCGAGATTGCGGCCGATCGGGTCGATGATCGGCCAACCGCGTTCTCGGGCGGTATGCAACAACGCCTGCAGATCGCACGCAACCTGGTGACCGGCCCGCGTCTGGTTTTCATGGACGAGCCGACGGGGGGCCTTGACGTGTCGGTGCAGGCCCGTCTGCTTGACCTGCTGCGCGGTCTGGTGCGCGAAATGGGCCTGTCCGCAATCATCGTGACGCATGACCTCGCCGTCGTGCGGTTGCTTGCCAACAGGCTGATGGTGATGAAGGCGGGGCGGGTCATCGAACAGGGTCTGACCGATCAGGTCTTGGACGATCCGCAGCATGGCTATACGCAGCTTCTGGTATCCTCGGTCCTGCAGGTCTGATCCCATGCTTTTTGCCTATCGCGAACAATCTGGTCGGCTTGAACGCCTGGCGCTGTCAGAGCCACTCGACGGCGCCCTCTGGATTGATCTTTACCGCCCCCAGCCATCGCAGGCCGAGGCGGTCGGTGCGCTGGGTATCGAGGTGCCGTCGCTGGCCGACATGGAAGAGATCGAGATCTCGGCCCGCCTCTATCGCGAGGAGGGTCGGGACTACATGACCGTGGTCCTGCCCGGCATGAGTGACGAGAAAGAGCGTGTGACGGGCCCGGTCACCTTCATCCTGGCGCCGAACCGTCTGGTGACGGTCCGCCACCATGCCCCCCGTCCCTTTGAGACCTACCCCGAGCAGGCGCAGAGGGTCGGGCCGGGGTGTGGCGACCCCGACCGGCTTCTGCTCAGCCTTTTGGAGGCGATCATCGGGCGGCTGGCCGACATCCTGGAAGGCGCCAACCGGGCACTCGATGAGGTGGCACGCCTGATCTACGGCGAGCATAGCGGGCCGGTCGAGGTGGCGATGCGCGATCTTTTGCGCCGGATCGGGCGCGAGGGGGAAGAGATCAGCCAGGTGCGCCTGTCGCTGTTGACCATAGAGCGGATGATCAGCTTTTACGGCTACGTCTCGGATGACCGGCCGGAGGGAAAGCCCTTGCGTCCTTTTGTGAAGGCGCTGATGCGCGACATCCAGTCGCTCGAGGTACATGCCGATTTCCTGTCGTCGCGCGTGGCGCTGGCTTCGGATGCGACATTGGGGATGATCAACCTGGCACAGGCCCAGACGATCAAGATCTTTTCGGTCCTCGCGGTTGTCTTCCTGCCGCCAACCGTGATCGCCTCGGCCTATGGCATGAACTTTGAATACATGCCGGAACTCGCCTGGCCCTGGGGCTATCCGATGGCGCTTCTGTTGATGCTCGCCTCGACGGTGGGCACCTACCAGTTCTTCAAATGGAAAAAGCTTCTATGACCCCGATGATCGACATCCGGAACCTTGGCAAAAGCTTTACCCTGCACAATCAGGGGGGCACGGTTCTGCCGGTCATGGCAGGGGCCAGCCTTGTGGTCCATCCCGGCGAATGTGTTGCGCTGATCGGGGCATCGGGCGCGGGCAAATCCACGCTGATCCGGATGATCTTGGGCAACTACCTGACCGAAACCGGGTCGATCCGTGTCGGGCCGCTGGATGTCGCGCGGGCCGAACCCCGCCAGATCATCGCGCTGCGCCGGCAAACCCTGGGCTATGTCAGCCAGTTCCTGCGGGTCGTGCCGCGTGTTCCCACGATCGAGGTCGTGGCCGAGCCGCTTCTGGCGCTGGGTGTCGCGCGGGCCGAGGCGATGGCGCGCGCGCAGACACTTCTTGCGCGGCTGAACATTCCCGAACGGCTGTGGTCGCTGTCGCCCACCACCTTCTCGGGCGGGGAGCAGCAGCGCGTGAACATCGCGCGCGGCTTTGCCCATCCCTTTCCCGCCCTGCTGCTCGACGAACCGACGGCAAGCCTCGACAGTGCCAACCGCGAGGTTGTCCTGGGCCTGATCGAAGAGGCAAAGCAGCGCGGGGCCGCGATCCTGGGGATCTTTCACGATGAGGCGGCCCGCAACCGCGTGTGCGACCGGGTGGTGGACGTGACCAGTTTCACCCCCGGCATGGCCGTGTGATGCCGGGCCGCATCTTTGCCGTTGTTGGCCCCTCTGGCGCGGGCAAGGACACGCTGATCGAAGCGGCACGCCGCGCGCGCCCCGATCTTCATGTCGTGCGGCGTGTCATCACGCGGCCTGAAACCGAAGGCGATGAACCCTTCGAGGGCGTCACAGTCGAAGAATTCGCGCGCCGCAAGGAATTGGGGGCTTTCGTTCTGGCATGGGAGGCGCACGGGCTGTGCTACGGCATCCCCGCCAGCATGGAACGCGCCATATCCGAGGGGCGCGACGTGATCTTCAACGGCTCGCGTGCGATGCTCGGGGTGGCATGGGAGGCGTTCCCCGGCCTGACGGTCATTCACGTGACCGCCTCGGTGCCCGTGCTGGCAGAACGTCTGGCGGCACGCGGCCGGGAAACCCGCGACGAGATCGCGCGCCGTCTGACACGGGCAAGCTACGAGATCCCCTATGGTATCGGCGTGCGCGTGGTCGAGAACAACGGCCCCCTGTCGCTTGCCGTGACGGCGTTCCTCGACGCCCTTCAGCCGGACAGGGGATAGCGATGCACCAATCGGAATCGCTCGCCCGGCGGCTGCTTGAACAGGCACAGTGTGTCCACCCGGAACGGGCGCGGAACCAGCGGTCCGAGCATCTGGGCAAGCACCTGCTGAACGGGCGCAACCTCGGCCTGCGGCAGATTGCCGGTCAGGGTCAGATGAAACTGGAATTCGTCCAGGACATAGGGGTATCCCCACTGCGACAGGTTGGCGCGCTGCCGCGCGCTCAGATGTTCGGGGCGACGACGGGCAATCTCGGCCTCGGTAGGGGGCGCGCGAAAGGGATCAAGCTCGACCACGATCCGCGCGGCAAGGCTTGCCAGATCGGACGGATCGCCCTCGGGCACCAGCGCCACGAAGCCGCCGAGGGTGTGCAACTGCAATCCGGGCAGATCGACGGGCGCAATCCGGCGGCACAACGCCTCCAGCGCGCCCTGCAATGCCTTTGGATCCTTGCCGTCGGCCAGCCGGAATGGTGGCTTTACGGTGCCGTGGAAACCGTAGGGTCGCGGCGTCGCGGTGATCTCGGGCAGGGGTCGCGGCAGGCCCGTGATGGCCGGATGGGCCACCTCGCGCCCGGCGATGGCATCCCAGCCAAGCCATTGCGCGGTGGCCTCGGCAAAGGGCCCAGGCTCGGGGGCCCAGTAGATTGCGTAGCGGTCGGGGCTGTCCATGGCCTGACGCGTATCCTTGTTGGTTCACAGCCCTGTGACACTGGTCTGTCATCTGGCAGCTTCTGTTTCATGAAAGACGTTGCATGACCGATACCGTCCTTGCCAATGCCACCCTGGTTCTTCCCGGCGAAGTGTTGCGTGGCAGCCTGCATCTGAGCGGCGGGCTGGTGCGCGCGATCGACACCGGCGGCGCGGTGCCGCCCGGCGCGATCGACTGTGGCGGCGATCTGGTCATGCCGGGTCTGATCGAGTTGCACACCGACAACCTCGAGCGGCACATCGAACCGCGTCCCAAGGTGGACTGGCCCCATGCCAGCGCGATCCTCGCCCATGACGGAGAGCTGGCAAGCGTTGGCATAACGACGGTCTATGATGCGCTGCGGGTGGGATCAGTGGTGTCCAAGGCCAAGGGCAACTACGGCGAATATGCCCGCGCACTGGCGGACGATATCCTTGATCTGCGGCAAAGGGGGGCGCTGCGGATCAGCCATTTCCTGCATCTGCGCGCCGAGATCTGTTCCGAGACGCTGATCGAAGAGCTGGCGAAGTTCGGGCCGGATGACAGCGTCGGGATCGTCAGCCTGATGGATCACACGCCGGGTCAGCGCCAGTTCCGCGATGTCTCGAAGCTGAAAGACTATGTGATGGGTAAACACGGCTATTCCGCTGACGAGTTTCTTGGCCATATCGCCGAGCAGCAGGATCTGGGCCGCCAGATGGGACCGGCGCACGAGGCGGCTGCGGTCGAGGCGGCGCACCGCTATGGGGCTGTCCTTGCCAGCCATGATGACACGACGGCCGATCAGGTTGCCCGTTCGGCGCAGCATGGAGCCCATTTCGCCGAGTTTCCGACCACGCTCGAGGCGGCTGCGGCCTGTCACGCGCACGGCATCCGGGTGATGATGGGGGCGCCGAACCTGATCCGGGGCGGATCACATTCCGGCAACGTGGCAGCCGTGATGCTGGCAGAAGCGGGTTTGCTTGACATTGTGTCGTCCGATTATGTGCCCTCGGCGCAGTTGACGGCGGCGTTGCGGCTGGGCGATCTGTGGGGGGATCTGGCGCGCGGTGTCGCGACCGTGACCGCCGCCCCGGCGGCGGCTGCGGG
>JBGSQL010000191.1:0-2867 GCA_041738105.1 Rhodobacter sp.
GATCGTGATCCGCCCGATGATGTACCTCGCCCTCAGCTACGACCACCGCGTGGTGGACGGCAAAGGCGCCGTGACCTTCCTCGTCCGCGTGAAAGAGGCGCTCGAGGATCCGCGCCGGCTGCTGATGGATCTCTAGCCATGATGGCCGGCCGCATGGGGACCAGAACCCACCCCCTCTTGCCCGACACGATGACGGTGGTCCGGGTGTGCCGGCCTGTCTTAGCCGGATCGAGCGGCAAGGTCTTCCCCAGCGATTTGCCAGTTGATCTTGCGCGCGCGCATCATGCCTCGGGGGGCCGGCCGATCGCTTTGCCGGCCCGGCGTCCTGCGCGCTTCGCCTCGCCCACGGTACAGCCTGGACGCCACGGCAGCGGGCAAATCTGATGACCCCCGAACTTACCGCCCTCGCCCTCGCCGGCCTGCTCCAGGCGGTCCAGTATGGGCTCTACTCGGTCACCGCCAATCTGCAGATCGGCGCGCGGGTGGCCCTCGGCCCGCGCGACGCGCCGGTTCAATTGACCGGCCTCGCCGGCCGCTACCAGCGCGCGCTGAACAACCATTTTGAAGGGCTGATCCTTTTCACCCTTGCGGTCGTCGTGGTCACCCTCTCGAACCAGTCCACCCCCTTCACCGCCGCCTGCGCCTGGATCTACCTCGCCGCCCGCGTCGCCTACATCCCGGCCTACGCCCTTGGCCTTGTCCCCTGGCGCTCACTCATCTGGGCCGCAGGCTTCGCGGCCACTCTGGCGATGATCGCCGCCACCGTGGTCTGACCCATGACATTTCTTCTGTTCACAAATATCCTCGGGGGGTCCGGGGGGCAGACAGCCCCCCGGCGCTCGCCACCGGCGCAGCGCCGGATACCCGAGCCTTTCTGTCTACATACGAAAGCCATATGCTTTCCAGACGCTTTCCAGACACCCCAAAAGACGCAAGGAGCGCCCCATGGCCAGCTTTGACGTGATCATCCTCGGCGCCGGTCCCGGCGGTTATGTCTGCGCGATCCGCTGCGCCCAGCTTGGCCTCAAGGTGGCCGTTGTGGAAGGGCGCGAGACCTTGGGCGGCACCTGCCTCAACATCGGGTGCATCCCCTCCAAGGCGCTGCTTCACGCCAGCCACATGCTGCACGAAACCCATGAGAACTTTGAGAAAATGGGCCTGATGGGCGCCAAGCCCAAGGTCGATTGGGCTCGGATGCTGGGCTACAAGGACGAGGTTGTGGCGCAAAACACCAAGGGCATCGAGTTCTTGCTCAAGAAGAACAAGGTCACCTGGCTCAAGGGCTGGGGATCTATCCCCGCGCCCGGCCAGGTCAAGGTTGGCGACGAGACCCACCAGGCGAAAAACATTGTGATCGCAACGGGTTCCGAGCCATCCAGCCTGCCCGGCGTCACGGTGGACGAGACCACGATCGTCACCTCGACCGGCGCGCTGACCCTGGCGAAGATCCCCAAGACCCTTGCCGTGATCGGCGGTGGCGTGATCGGGCTGGAGCTCGGCTCGGTCTACGCCCGCCTTGGCACGCAGGTCACGGTCGTCGAGTATCTGGATGCCATAACCCCCGGAATGGACGCCGAAATTGCCAAGGCGTTCCAGCGCGTCCTTGCCAAGCAGGGGCTCAAGTTCATCCTCGGCGCGGCCGTCCAGTCCGCCGAGAAATCCAGATCCGGGGTCACGCTGCGCTACAAGCTCCGCAAGGACGACAGCGAGGCCACCCTTTCCGCCGATGTCGTCCTCGTCGCCACGGGCCGCAAACCCTACACCGAGGGCTTGGGCCTTGACGCGCTGGGGGTCGAGATGCTGGCGCGGGGCCAGATCAAGACCGATGCGCATTTTTCCACCA
Source organism: Rhodobacter sp. (assembly GCA_041738105.1). Taxonomy (GTDB): domain Bacteria; phylum Pseudomonadota; class Alphaproteobacteria; order Rhodobacterales; family Rhodobacteraceae; genus Aliitabrizicola. The sequence goes on from JBGSQL010000191.1 coordinate 1,844, forward strand.
ACATCAAGGGGATATACGCCATCGGCGATGCCATTCCCGGCCCGATGCTGGCCCACAAGGCCGAAGACGAAGGCATGGCCTGCGGCGAGGTTCTGGCCGGCAAGTCCGGCCATGTGAACTATGGTGTGATCCCCGGCGTGATCTATACGACGCCCGAGGTGGCCAATGTCGGCCTGACCGAGGAACAACTGAAAGAGCAGGGCCGCGCCTACAAGGTTGGCAAGTTCCCCTTCATGGGCAATGCCCGCGCCAAGGCGGTCTTTCAGGGCGAAGGCTTCGTCAAGATCCTTGCCGACAAGGATACCGACCGTATCCTCGGGTGCCACCTGATCGGTCCGGCTGCGGGTGATCTGATCCACGAGGTCTGCGTCGCGATGGAGTTTGGCGCCTCGGCACAGGATCTGGCGCTGACCTGCCACGCGCATCCGACCTTTTCCGAAGCGATGCGCGAGGCGGCGCTGGCCTGCGGCGACGGCGCAATCCACGCCTGAGCAAACCTACGGCTTGGGCTTGTCGTCCCAATCCGGTTTCAGGATGCGGTTCGCGTCCCCCTCGGGGTCGTCATACTGGCGGTTCTTCAACGACCAGAAGAAGGCCGCCAGCCCGACACCGCCCAGAAGCAGCGACACCGGAATAAGTGTTCCCAGGATGTCCATCTACTTCAACCGCAGCGCGTTCAGCGAGACGCTGATCGACGACAAGGACATGGCCAGCGCCGCCGCCAGCGGCGTCGCCAATCCGACCAGCGCGATCGGCACGGCCACGACGTTGTAGATCAACGAGATGCCGAAGTTCTCGCGGATCCGCCGCCGCGCCTGGCTGGAGATCCGAACCGCGTCACCGATCGGCGCCATGTCCTGGCCCAATAGCACGATGTCCGAGGCAACCCGCGCCGCATCGAGCGCCGAGGCCGGGCTTATCGAGACATGGGCGGCCGCCAGAGCTGCCGTGTCGTTCAGCCCGTCACCCACCATCAGCACCCGATGCCCCGCCGTCCTCAGCGCCGCCACGCGGGCGGCCTTCT
>JBGSQL010000287.1:0-3356 GCA_041738105.1 Rhodobacter sp.
TCCGCCGTCAGCCGCAGCACCAGGCGCGCCGCCCCCAGCAGATCCAGCGCGTCCCCCAGCGGCGGCGTCTCGAAACACACCGACCGCGCATCGTCCTCGGCCTGATCGCCCGGCATCTCGGCATTGCGCCCCATCGGAAAGAACTCGCCCGCCGCAAGCACCAGCGTCTGCGACGAGCGCACCTCCACGTCCAGCGGGCCACCCTCCCCGCCCAGTTGCCCGCCCGGCCCCAACGCCAGCGCCTCGCGCGTCACGCGGGCCGAGGGCCAACAGGCCTCGGCCACCCAATGCCCGGCGCGCAGTCCCGCGCAGGCATCGGGCGGGGCGGAGTGCAGCATGTAGGCGCGATAGGCCGGATCGGCGTCAGCCCCGTTCTCGATCCCCTTCAACCAGCGATCCCACCAGCGCTGTGCGATCTGCAAAAAGCCGATGCGCGGCTCGGGCACGGCCATGTGCGGATATTGATGCACCCAGGGGCCGACGATCCCCTGCACCGGCACCCGCAGTTTTGTCACCAGATGATCGACCGTGTTCATGTAGTTGTCGGCCCAACCGCCAAACGACAGGACAGGCACCTCGATCGCGTCCCAGTCCTCGCAGATCGAGCCGTGCTTCCAATAGGCATCGCGTGCCTGATGCCCGGCCCAGAGAGGGGCAAGGAACCGATCCGCCTCCAGCCGCTGCAACCACATCTCGCGCCAGTCGGGGCACAATGCCGGGTCTGGCGGGCGCGAGGAAAAGGACAGCATGACCGCGCCCCAGCCGACATTCTCGCCCAGCAGGCACCCGCCCTTGAAATGGATGTCATCCTCGAACCGGTCGGTCGTGGAACAGACGGTCAGCACCGCCTTCAGCGCGGGCGGACGCAGCGCAGCCGTCTGCAAGCAATTGAACCCGCCCCAGCTTTTGCCCATCATGCCCACGCGCCCCGAGCACCAGGGCTGTGCCGCCAGCCAGGCAATCACCTCGCAGGCATCCGCCAGTTCCTGCGCGGTGTATTCGTCGGTCATCAGGCCGTCGCTGTCGCCGTTGCCGCGCATGTCCACCCGCACGCAGGCATAGCCGCGCGCGGCGATCCAGGGATGCAGGGTTTCGTCGCGCGGCAGCGTCCCGTCGCGCTTGCGATAGGGGATGTATTCCAGCACCGCCGGGACCGGGCGTTCAACCGCCGAAACCGGCATCCAGACCCGCGCCGACAGCCGGCATCCGTCGCCCAGCACAATCGCCATGTCTGGCGTCTCATGGATCGCCAGGGGTTGATCGGTCATGGTGCGCCTCCCGTATGTTCCCTCCCCCGGCAGGCAGCAGTCACCCGCAAGCAAGGAATTTGCCTTTACCGTGGCGTGCCGGCGCCCGCAGCACAAGCCCAACGCACCGCAAGCTTGCCCGACAGGACTTGCCAAGCCGGCACGGCACGCGTGAAATGATCGCAAGTTGCGTCGCGCGCGTTCCGACGGCCCTGGCGCGAAAGGATCAGGCATGACGGATGCGGTCGTCTTCCGGACCGAAGGCGTGACCAAGATCTACACGACCGGCGCGGTTCAGGTGCAGGCCCTGCGCGGCATCGACCTGTCGCTCTACGCGGGCGAGCTGGTCGTGCTGCTTGGCGCCTCGGGGTCGGGCAAGTCGACCCTGCTGAACATCCTCGGCGGGCTCGACACCCCGACCGCCGGACAGGTGTTCTTTGGCGATACCGAACTGACCCGCCTTGATGATGCAGGCCTGACCGCCTTCCGGCGCGATCATGTCGGCTTCGTGTTCCAGTTCTACAACCTCGTGCCCAGCCTGACCGCGAGGGAAAACGTGGCACTCGTCACCGAAATCGCGGCCCACCCGATGTCGCCCGAAGAGGCGCTCGATCGGGTCGGCCTGGCGCCGCGCATGGATCATTTCCCGGCCGAGCTTTCGGGCGGCGAGCAGCAGCGTGTCGCCATCGCGCGTGCCATCGCGAAACGCCCCGACGTGCTGCTGTGCGATGAACCCACCGGTGCGCTCGACAGCCAGACCGGCGTGACCGTGCTCGAGGCGCTGGTGGCGATCAACCGCGACCTTGGCACGGTGACGGCGCTGATCACCCACAACGCGGCGATCCAGCGGATCGCGGATCGTGTCATCGTGCTGGCTGACGGGCAGATCGCGCGCATCACGCGCAACGATACCCGCGCCGCCCCGTCCGAGATCTCGTGGTGATGCGCGCGCTGGACCGCAAACTGCTGCGCGATCTGCGCCGGATCTGGGCGCAAAGCCTGGCCATCGCGCTGGTCCTGGGCTGCGGGGTGATGGTGCTGGTGCTGGCCCAGGGGGCCGAACGCGCGCTGACCGAAACCCGAGACGCCTATTACGAACGCAACCGCTTCGCCGATGTCTTTGCCCAGGCCACCCGCGCGCCGCAAAGCCTGCGTGACGACATCGCCCGGATCGACGGCGTGGCACAGGTGGAAACCCGGATCTCGTTCAATGTCGTGCTCGATCTGCCCGGCATGATCGAACCCGCAATGGCCCGCGTGATCTCGCTGCCGGCCTCGGGTCAACCGCTGCTCAACATCCCCGCGCTGCAATCGGGCCGCCTGCCCGATCCCTGGCGCCCCGAAGAGGTGGCGTTGTCGCAGAACTTCGCCGAGGCGAACGCGCTGGGCCCCGGCGACCGTTTCCGCGCCATCGTGAACGGGCAGATCCGCGATCTGACCGTGACCGGGCTGATGCTGTCGCCCGAATTCATCTACCTGATCGGCCCCGGCGCGCTGCTGCCCGACGATCGCCGCTATGGCCTGATCTGGATGGGCGAGGATGCGGTGGCGGCCGCCACCGACCTTGAAGGCGCCTTCAACCAGGTCTCGGTCCGCCTGACCCGCGCCGCCTCGGCCGACCAGGTGATCGCGGCGCTCGACCTGCTGCTGGCGCCCTATGGCGGCACCGGCGCCCATGGCCGCGATCGCCAGACCTCACATTCCTTTCTGCAAAGCGAGCTTGACCAGTTGGCGGCAATGGCGCTGATCCTGCCGCCGATCTTCCTGATCGTCACCGCGTTCCTTGTGAACATGGTGCTGGGCCGGCTGATCGCGCTGGAGCGCCGGCAGATCGGCCTGCTCAAGGCGCTGGGCTATAGCGTCACCGAGATATCCGGCCATTATCTGAAGATGAGCATCGGCATCGGCCTTGTCGGCGTCGCGATCGGCTGGGCCGCCGGGGCCTGGCTGGGCCATGGCATGACCGAGCTTTATGCCAGGTTCTACCGCTTTCCCTACCTGATCTACGCGCCCGGCGGATCGGCCTTCGCATTGTCCGGCGGGCTGGGGATCGCGACCGTGCTGCTCGGCGCCGGGCGCAGCGTGCGCGCCAGTGTCCGCCTCAGCCCC
>JBGSQL010000319.1:0-5147 GCA_041738105.1 Rhodobacter sp.
CGCGGGATCGAAACCTGGGCGCAGGACCACGACATCCTGCGCGCCCGACGCCGGTGGCGGGGCGTCGGGATCGGTCTGGCTGCGCCAGATGGCGTAAAGCGGATGGGCGGAGCGGATCAGGCGCAGCGCTGGTGCGCAGCGCAGGTGCGCCTCGGCCAGGCGATCGGCGGGCAGCGCGGAGAACCGGTCTGCACCAAGTGGCGCGACGTCGGCGGCATGGTAGGCGTGGCGCAGGGCCAGTTCCAGTCGTGCCACGTCGGGCAGGTACGGCAGGGCGTGCAGCGGCGGGAAGGCTGCGATGAAGTCCGGCAGTTCGGCGCCATAAAGTTGCATCACGGGCGAGCGGGGCGGGTGCTGGCGCCAGAAGATCCCGGCCATCGCCGCAAAGAACTCGGCCCCGAGCAGTTGGCGTACAAGGGGGAAGCCCTGTTCCAGCGCGGCAACGAGGCTGACCGCGACGTTGTTGCGATAGATCGCGAAGCGGCGTCCGGCGGGGCGCTGGTGCGCGTCTGTCAGACCCTCGGGAACCCGCGCGTCGGGATCGAGCAGGGCCGCAGTGAAGTCGGGGAAACTCACCGGGCCACCGCGAGGATGTCGCCGGCCCGCGCCGCCTCGGCGGCGAGAACCGGCCAGTCGGGCACGTCATTGTCCCACTCGATCAGGGTGGGTTTGGCACCGCCGCGTGCGATGGTCCTGGCATAAAGCGCCCAGACCGGATCGGCCACGTCGCGCCCGTGACTGTCGATCAGCACGGGGGCGCCGTGATCATCCTGATCGGTGTCATGCCCGCCCAGATGGATCTCGGCCACAAGGTCATGCGGGAAGGCGTCGATATAGGCCTCGGGCGTCGTTGCAAGATTGGTGCAAGACACGAAGACGTTGTTCACGTCGAGCAGCAGGCCGCAGCCCGTCCGGCGCGCGAGTTCGGTCAGGAACGCGATCTCGTCCATCTCAGCCCCGGTGAAGGCGAGGTAATGCGAGGGGTTTTCCAGCAGCATCCGGCGCCCGAGCGTCGACTGCACCTGATCTATGTGATCCGCGACGCAGGCCAGCGTCGCCTCGGTATAGGGCAGGGGCAGCAGATCGTTCAGAAACAGACCGTCATGGGTGGACCAGGCGAGGTGTTCCGAGAAACTTGCGGGCTGCAGCCAGGCGCAGAGCGTGCGTAGCCGCAAAAGATGATCGCGGTCGAGTGGCCCCTGACCGCCGATGGACAGCCCGACGCCATGCACCGACATGGCAAAGCGATCCGCCAGCGCGCGCAACTGTGCAAGGTGCCGTCCCCCATCGCCCATGTAGTTTTCTGCATGGATTTCGAGCCATTCGACCGGGCCAGGAGCCGCAATAATGTCCGAGTAGTGCTGCGGCTTGTAGCCGACGCCGGGCGCGGCGGGCAGAGTCGGGCGAGCGATATCGAGCATGGGGGCGTGCCTGGGCAGGAGTGTGCCCCCCGGTGGGATGCCGGGGGGCTGTCGGCCTTAGCTGGCCAGATCGCGATCGAGCGGCTCAAGCGAGCCGACGCGACCGTCCGGCAACTCGATCGTGGTGCAGGTGCCCGCAGGCACGAGCGTCCAGGCGTTGCCCTGATAGTCAACCTTGGACGTACCGGCGCAGGTGGTGCCGGGGCCGGCGGCACAATCGTTCTTGCCAGCCAGCGACACGCCGAAGCACTTTTCCTTCTCGCCCTCGGCAGCAGCCGGGCCGATCTGTGCCGCAAAGGCTGCGGCGAGGGCGCCGGCAACCGCCAGCGAGCGGATGGGTTGAGACATCTGAAGATCCTCCGTTGGGCAGGAATGCCGTTTCGTCTTGCGACGGGACAATCCTTACATGCGGGCTTCCCTGGCGGGCCATTCACAGGTCCGTGCAGCACAAAGGCGTCAACGGTCCGGAAACGGGGTGTGCGCTAGGCAGGGGTTTCCGGGTTGCAGGAGATCGACGGTTGGTTCTTGATTCAACCTTCTGAAATCAATGCGTTGGCATGTCGGAGATCGGGTGCGGTTGACGCCGCGGCAAGATCTGCAATCGCCGCTTCGAGCGACAAGGTTTCCGTTCTTGTGTCGCCAAGGCGCCGGATTGAAACACTTTGCTCTTCGACCTCTTTCATGCCGATCGCCAGAATCACCGGAACCTTGCCAACCGAATGTTCCCGGACCTTGTAGTTGATCTTTTCATTCCGAACGTCGGCTTCAGCCCGGACGCCGGCGCGCTTGAGCCGGCTGACGACCTCGTGGACGTAAGGGTCGGCATCCGACACGATCGAGGCGACGACAACCTGGCGCGGGGCCAGCCAGAACGGCAGCTTGCCGGCATAGTTCTCGATCATGATGCCGATGAATCGCTCGAAACTGCCCAGAATCGCCCGGTGCAGCATGTAGGGGCGGTGTTTGCCGCCATCCTCGCCGACGTATTCGGCGCCCAGACGGTCGGGCAGGTTCGGGTCCACCTGGAAGGTGCCGCATTGCCATTTGCGCCCGATTGCGTCGGTCAGCTTGAAATCGAGTTTCGGCCCGTAGAACGCGCCTTCGCCGGGGTCGATCTCATAGGCGTTGCCGGTGGCCTTGATCGCGTTTTCCAGCGCCGCCTCGACCTTGTCCCAGGCTTCGTCGGACCCGATGCGCACATCGGGGCGCGTGGACAGCTTGATCTCGAAACTGTCGAAGCCAAGGTCGTGATACACGGACGCGAGCAACGTGATGAAATTCGCGCATTCGCTTTCGATCTGATCTTCGGTGCAGAAGATATGGGCATCGTCCTGGGTAAAGCCGCGCACCCGCATCAGGCCATGCATCGAGCCTGACGATTCGTAGCGGTGGCAGGATCCGAATTCGGCCAGCCGCAAGGGCAGGTCGCGGTAGCTTTTCAGGCCGTGGTTGTAGACCTGCACATGGCAGGGACAGTTCATCGGTTTCAGCGCGTTGATCCGCTTTTCCTTGGCGCCTTCTTCATCGACTTCGACGATGAACATGTTTTCGCGGTAGGCTTCCCAGTGGCCCGAGCGTTCCCAAAGGATCCGATCGACAACCTGGGGCGTGCGGATTTCCTTGTAGCCTGCGCCCTGCTGACGGCGGCGCATGTAATCTTCCAGCGTGCGGTAGACCGCCCAACCGTTCGGATGCCAGAAGATCATGCCTGGCGCCTCTTCCTGCAGGTGGAAGAGTTCCATTTCCCGGCCGAGCTTGCGGTGGTCGCGTTTCGCGGCCTCTTCCAGCAGGATCAGGTGGGCCTTGAGATCTTCGCGATTGCGGAAGGCGACGCCGTAGATCCGTTGCAACTGCTTGTTGTTGCTGTCGCCACGCCAATAGGCGCCGGCCACGTTCATCAGCTTGAAGGCATCGGCGGGCACCTGGCCCGTGTGTTGCAGGTGGGGGCCGCGGCAGAGATCCTGCCAATGGCCGTGCCAGTACATCCGGATGTCCTGTTCCGCAGGGATCGCCTCGACCAGCTCGACCTTGAAGGGTTCGTTGCGCGTCTTGTAGAAGGCGATGGCGTCTTCCCGGCTCCAGAGTTCGGTCTTGACCGGATCGCGGGCGTTGATGATCTGTTTCATCCTGGCTTCGATCGCGCCCAGATCTTCGGGGCTGAAGGGTTCGGCGCGGTCGAAATCGTAGTACCAGCCGTCCTTGATGACGGGGCCGATCGTGACCTTTACATCCGGCCAAAGCTCTTGCACCGCGCGGGCCATGATGTGTGCAAGGTCATGGCGGATCAGTTCGAGCGCCTGCGCCTCGTCCTGCATGGTATGGATCGAGATGCGCGCATCGGCCGTGATCGGCCATTGCAGATCATGGTGCTTGCCATCGACCTGCGCCGAGATCGCCTTTTTCGCAAGGCTGGGCGAGATCGAGGCGGCAACCTCGGCCGGCGTCACGCCAGCGGTAAAATCGCGCTGGTTGCCATCGGGAAAGGTAAGGGAAATCTCTGCCATATCTTGGCTCTCCTCGTCGGTTTGGCGCCCACGGAACGCCCGGCTGCGGGTTATGTGTGGCGGTTTATTGCGCTGCGGCAGAGCAAAGTCAATCAGCCCCGGATGCCGGGTGGCTCCTGCCTAACCGCCGGGCTATAGAGAGCCCGAAAACCGGAGTGTTGCATGCCCGAGACCCGTTTCCTGACGACCGCGCAAGGCCGCCGCATCGCCTATGACAGGATCGAGGGCCGGGGGCCCGGCGTGGTGTTTCTGCACGGGTTGCGATCGGACATGATGGGAAGCAAGGCGATCCATCTGGCCAACTGGGCGCAGGCGACGGGGCGTGCCTTTCTGCGGTTCGATTATTCAGGTCATGGTCAGTCGTCCGAGCGGTTCGAGGATGGCGCGATCGGTGACTGGTTCGAGGATGCGCTTGGCGCGATCACGGGATTGACCGAGGGGCCGCAGGTGCTGGTCGGGTCGTCCATGGGCGGATGGATCGGCCTGCTGGTGGCGCGGGCGCTGCCGGCCCGGATTTCCGGGTTCGTCGGGATCGCCGCCGCGCCGGATTTCACCGAGGACAGCTTCTGGGCCGAGGCCACGGATGCGCAGCGCGCGGCCTTGCTGCGCGACGGGCGGATCGAACGGCCGTCGGAGTATGCTGACGAGCCCTATGTGATCACGCGCCGACTGATCGAGGAGGGGCGTGGCCGGTTGGTCTTGCGGGCGCCGCTGGATCTGCCGTTTCCGGTCCGTTTGCTGCAGGGAACGGCGGATGTGGACGTGCCGCCCTCGGTCGCGTTGCGTCTGCTGGATCACGCGACCAGCCCGGATGCCCGGCTGACGCTGGTCAAGGGGGCCGACCATCGGTTTTCAACGCCCGCCTGCCTTGCGCTGATCGAGGCCACCTTGACCGAAGTTCTCGATGCGTGATCCACGCCGATGAGTGAACCCCTGATCCTAGTGCCCGGCCTTGGCTGTGATGCCCGGGTGTTCTTTCACCAGATCGTCAGCCTGTCGCTGACGCGGCCGGTCATCGTCGTGCCGTTGCAAGGCGCGCTTGTCGAGGAGATGTCGCTGGCCGTTCTGGCGCAGGCACCGGCCCGGTTCGCGATTGCCGGGCTGGGGCTGGGCGGCACGGTTGCGCTGGACGTCATCCGGCGCGCGTCGGACCGGGTGACGCGCGTGGTCCTGATCTCGACCGACCCTCTGGGCGAGACGCCGCAGGCAGCGGCGGCGCGCG
>JBGSQL010000338.1:0-4129 GCA_041738105.1 Rhodobacter sp.
CGCCCGCGTCTGGGCGACCGAGGGCGGCGGCGGGGGCTTGCGCGGGGGCTGCGGCGCCGGATCGTACTCAATCACATCGGCCTCTGCCACGGCAGCAAGCGCCACGCCGTGCGCCATGATGGATGGCGCCTTGGCCTTCAACTCCAGCACAACCCGCTGGGCCAGCTTGGGTCCGATCCCCGGCGCAGCCTGAATCGCCCGCGCATCCCCCAGGGCAATCGCGCGCGACACGCCTTCCGGCCCAAGCGCACCAAGAATTGCCAGACCCGCCTTTGCGCCGATGCCCTGCACCGTGGTCAGCAGCCGGTGCCATTCCTTTTCCAGCAACGTCGGAAACCCGAACAGCTGCAACAGATCCTCACGCACCACCAACTCGGTGTAAAGCGCAACAGCCTCGCCCGGCCCCGGCAAGGCGGCCAGCGTGCGATCCGAAACATGGACGATGTAGCCCACGCCACGCACGTCAATCAGGACATGATCCGACCCGCGATAGTCCAACCGCCCCGACAGCTTGCCGATCATCGCACGCCCCCCGCCCGGTCGAGCGCCGCCTGGAACCGCCCGGCCGATTGCAGATGATGCGCATGGCAGATCGCGATCGCCAGGGCATCGGCGGCATCGGGGCCGGCAATCTCGACCCCCGGCAGATGCAGCCGCACCATGTGATCGACCTGCACCTTGGCGGCGTGGCCCACACCGACCACGGTCTTCTTGACTGCGTTCGGGGCATACTCGCCCACCGTCAGGCCGAACTGTGCCGGCACCAGCAAGGCGATCCCGCGCGCCTGACCCAGCTTCAGCGTGGCGACCGCATCCTTGTTGACGAAGGTATGTTCCACCGCCGCGGCATCCGGGCGGTAGCGCGCCAGCACCTTGGTCAACTCGCCATGCAGCAGCAGCAGCCGATACGCCAGATCGCCCGCCGAGGAATGACAGATGCCGTTGGCCACATGGCTCAGCCTGGTGCCGTCAACGTCGATCAGCCCCCATCCGAGGTTTCGCAACCCCGGATCAATGCCCAGCACGCGCATACCCTGCCCCTCTGTTTCGATCGGAGTTAGCACGAAAAGAGAACATCAGCCAGCAGACTTGCGCGGGATCGCCCTGCAATCGAACGGGTCCGATCCCGCAGGTGCGAATTGCGACTGGTGCCCTGCCGAAACCGACCCTCTGCGGCTATCACACCGTGTTTCAAGGCATTTTCATGAAATCTGCTATGCACGGCACGCAAGGGCGCCATGAGTTTTCCCCCGCTTGCTTTGCACATGCAGCACGACTACCTAGCAACCCGAGGGCAAACACGCCCCAAAAACAGGCAGCCTGAGAAAAGGAAAACATCATGTCCGCCTTTGAAACGACCCGTCCGGCGCCGTTCGGCGCGACCTCGACCTACCATTTCATCCAGTTCGTGAGCAACGTTCTGGTCTCGGTCAAGAACTGGAACGACGCCCGCGTAACCCGCAAGGTGCTGTCGACGCTTTCGGACCGTGAACTTGATGATATCGGTCTGTGCCGCGGCGATATCGACCATATCGGCGCATGAGCGCGCCACGCACCCGACGCAAGGTCGGGTCATGTTGCGATGCCAACAGCTAGACCGCGCCCCGATGGGACGCGGTCTTTCTCTTTGTACCAGGATCTTGCCGCGTCAGACGGACGCTATTTGACCATTTCCGAAATGAAACCGGAAACCCAGAGCGTCGCCGGGTCTGCCTGCATCAGCCATCCGCCCAGGCGATCAAAGCTTTGCCCAGCCGTCAGCGCTTCGACGCGGGCATCGTAGGTTGCGGCGCCGACCTTGTAATGGATCGTGCCCTTCAGGCTCAGCGCCATGACAACCGCCAGAAACAGCGGTCCTACAATCGAGATGCGCCGCCGTTCCGCCCGGCGGTAATGCGAAAGGCTGATCGTATCAGGTGCCTCAAAGGCATAGCCCTGAGACCGGGCCTCTTGAATACGTGCGATGCGGCCGTAAAAGTCCCGCAGATTCGGGTCGCCCACGATCAATACTCCAATCTTCAGGCCCCCGCCTGTGTTCTTCATACGCTGGAATTATGGCATCAATTAGGCAATAGGGGCGGAAAGGTGGTTTCAGGTCCGGCGTAGCACCAGGGTTGACCACTCGCCGATGTCTTCGCGTTCGGCGAGTGTGAAGCCATTGGCCTGGTAGGCGTCCAGGATCGAGTCGGCCTGAACCACCAGCAGTCCCGACAGGATCGCGTGCCCCGCTTGCGCCACATGCGCGGCCATCGCAGGCGCAAGCTCGATCAGCGGCCCTTTCAGGATATTTGCGAACACCAGGTCGAACGGCGCCGCCTGTGCGATGACGGGATGGTCAAAGCCGGCCGCCTCGACACAGATGATCCGGTCCGCCAATCCGTTGATCGTGGCATTGGCACGCGCCACGTCCACCGCCACCTCGTCGATGTCTGATGCGATCACCGGGTTAGGGAAAACACGGGCCGCCGCCATCGCCAGCACCGCTGTGCCGCAGCCGATGTCGGCCACGTTCTGCGCCACCTCGCCCCGATCGACCATCCGGTCGAGCGCGCGCAGACAGCCCAGCGTGGTGCCATGATGGCCGGTGCCGAAGGCCACCGTCGCCTCGATCAGAAGGGCGATGCGGCCAGGGGGCACCTTGTCAGCGTCGTGGCTGCCATAGACAAAGAAGCGCCCCGCCTCGACCGGCGTCAGCTCGCGCCGGACCTTGGCCACCCAGTCGATCTCGGGCAGTTCCGATAGCGCGAAGGGTTGCGCGCCATAGGCCATGGCCAGCAGCGCCAGCGCGATCTCGTCCGGCGGTTCCAGGAAATAGCCGCCCACTTCCCACAGGCCCGAGCCGTCCTCGATTTCAAACACGCCGACGCCCGTCGGTTCCGGTGTCAGATCCTCAAGCGCCTCGGCCAGTGCCTCGGCGGCCTCTTGCCCCGGCAGCGTGGTCAGCGCGGTGAATGTGGGCATCTCGGGCCTCCTCGGGCGTAAGTCATGCGCGGCGATAGCCCGCCCCGGCCTGCGGCGTCAAGCCAGCCCTCTGCGCAGCGTGCCGGCGCGCGACAGACCAAAGCCGATGCTTGCGGCGGCGCTGGCCTGCGCGTAACAGATGTAACAGTTTCATGACATTCCTTGCAGGCCTGCCTTGACCTTCGGCGTCCTCCTTGCGGTTCTGGCCGCCGCCTTCCTTCATGCCCTGTGGAATGCCCTGATCAAGAACGGGGCATCCAAGGTCGGCGGCATGGTCGTGCTGTCTCTGGGCGAGATCCCGATCGGCCTAGCCGTCGCGGCAACCCGGCCCTTGCCCGCGCCTGAAGTCTGGCCCTGGGTTCTTGCCGCCGGATGCTGCCACTTCTTCTACAAGTTCTTCCTCAGCTACGCCTATGACCACGGCGACCTGAGCCGGGTCTATCCGATCGCACGCGGCGCGGCGCCGATGCTGGTCGCGCTGGTCGGTGCGGTGGCTCTGGCCGATACCGTGTCGGCGTGGGAATACGCCGGCATCCTCCTGTTGGGCGGGGGCATCGCGTTGATGGCGCGCGGGGTGTTCTCGGATGGCGAACACCGCCGGATGCTGCCCTTTGCCCTTGGATCGGCGCTGGCAACGGCAAGCTACACCTTGATCGACGGTCTGGGCGCGCGTGTGTCGGGCGACGCGATTGCCTATGTCGCCTGGGTGTTTGTGGTGGACGGGCTGTTCTTCTCGACCGGCATGATCGCCGCACGCGGTCGCCGGGTCCTGCCCAGCGGCGCCCGCCCCTGGGCCATCGGGCTGGTTGCCGCAGCAGCGTCCTACGGCGCCTATGCGATCTCGGTCTGGGCGATGACAGTTGCGCCGATCGCGCTGGTCGCGGCGCTGCGGGAAACCTCGATCCTGTTCGCGGTGCTGATCGGCTGGCTGGCCTTTGGCGAGCGGATGACGGCGGGCAAGGCGCTGGCGGCGGCCACCATCGTCGCCGGGGTCATCCTGACGCGGCTTTAGAGAAAGCTCTGCGGATCAATGTCGATCGCAAGGCGCACGTTCGCCGGCAGCTTGACCTGCGCCACCCACTCGGCCAGTGCCGGTTGCAGCGCGGCGGTCTTTTCCGCCTTGACCAGCAGACGCACCCGGTGCCGCCCGCGAACCCGGGCAATCGGC
>JBGSQL010000097.1:0-24759 GCA_041738105.1 Rhodobacter sp.
CGCGAGGCCATCGCCAGCGAGATCCCCGCGGCAGCCTTGCACGCCGGGCCGGGCCGATCGGATGTGGTGGCGGTGATCGAGGACATGGCCCGCGTGCTGGGGGCAGACGCCTTTATCGCGCAATCGCGCGCCATGCAGCGCCGGCCGGACCATCAGAAGACACTGCGCCGCGTTCTGCTGCCGGCGCTGGTGATCGGGGGGGCGGCCGATACGGTGATCCCGCCCCGGCGCCAGCAGTTTACGGCAGAGTTGATGCCGAAGGGCCGGTTCCTGCTGATCGACGACGCCGGCAATTTGCCAACGCTGGAAAGCCCCGACGCCGTTTCCGATGCGATGGACCGGTTTCTGGACGAACCGCTGATGCTGCGCTGACTAGACGCTGGCCAGCGCCACGCGCTTCATCTTTGCGGATCTTGGCGCCTTGGCGCTTTCGTCCAGGAAACTCAGCACCAGCGGGCGGATATTGAGACGCCACGACTTGCCGGCGAAGATGCCGTAGTGTCCGGCACCCGGTTCGAGGTGCTGCGCCTTCTTGGCGTCCGGCAGGCCGGTCAGCAGACCCAGAGCGGCGACACATTGGCCAGGGGCCGAGATATCGTCATTCGCGCCCTCGACGGTCATCACCGAAATGTCGGTGATCTGGCCGATATCGACCGAGACGCCGCCGACCTTGAAGACGTTGCGGGCAACTTCGCGGCGTTTGAACAGGCGATCGACGGTGGACAGGTAGAACTCGGCCGTCATGTCCATCACGGCCAGGTATTCATCGTAGAACCGGTTGTGCGCATCGTGATCCGACGCTTCGCCGCGCGCCACCCGCAGGATCTGGTCGAAGAACGCCTGCCCGTGCCGTTCGGCGTTCATCGAGATGAAGCTTTGCAGTTGCAGCAGACCCGGATAGACCATGCGGCCCGCGCCCTTGTACTTGAAACCGACCCGCTGGATGGCGGTTTCCTCGAGCTGGCCCATGGTCACGCGGCGACCGAAATCGGTCACTTCGGTTGCGGCCGCATCGGGGTCGATCGGCCCGCCGATCAGTGTCATCGAAGTGGGTTGCGCGCTGGGATCTTCGCCGGCCAGATAGGCGGCGGCGGCCAGGGCAAGGGGAGCCGGCTGGCAGATCGCGATGACATGCGTTTCGGGGCCGAGGGCCCGCATGAAATCGACAAGGTAGAGCGTGTAATCCTCGACATCGAACTTGCCGGCGCTGACGGGAATGTCACGGGCGTTGTGCCAGTCTGTCACGAACACGTCGCAGTCCGGCAGCAGACTGATGACCGTTGAGCGAAGCAGGGTCGCGTAGTGGCCCGACATCGGCGCAACCAGCAACACGCGGCGCGCCATTGGCGGGCGGCGGCGCACGAAGAATTGAATCAGGCTTCCGAAGGGCTGGGATACGATGGTGTTGATGTCAACGAGATGATCCTGGCCGTCGGGGCCGACGATGGACCTGATGCCCCAGTCCGGTTTCGTGACCATCCGGGAGAAGCTGCGTTCCGTGACCTCACCCCAGGCGGCCGTCAGCGCCACCATCGGGTTCATGGACAGCGAGAAGGCCGGGTAGGACGCCATGGCGCGCGCCGTGGCGCCCATCCATTCGTTCGTGTTCCGGACCGTCTCCATCACATCGTAGGTTGCCAGAAATCTCATCAACTCTCCTCGCCCGGAGGGGCCCGGGAAATAATTCGTCGCTTTCCCCCCCAGTCGGGCGACGGTATGTTGCCAACATAAAGGTAGGAGGGAAACTTTCCGATGACAACTGACGATGACGACGCAGGGGCGCGGCTGGACCGGCTGAACGCCAATCTCGCGAAGGTCGAGGAGTTGTCGCAGCGGCTGATGGTAGCGCTATCACGACGGAAATCGGCCGATCCGGCGCTCAGTGGGCCCAATCAGGAGGTCTACATGAAGGCCGCCGCGGCCTATGTTGCCGAAATGATGCAGAACCCGGCAAAGATTCTGGAGCATCAGGTCAACTACTGGGGCAAAAGCCTGAAACACTACATCGAAGCCCAGCAAATGCTGGCGAAAGGGCGTCTGGAAGCCCCGCCGGACCCTACCCCAAAGGATCGGCGCTTTGCCAATCCCCTTTGGGAAACGCATCCGTTCTTCAACTATCTCAAGCAGCAGTACCTGCTGAACGCGGACGCGGTGTCGAAGGCGGTGGGTGGCCTTGAGATCCTGGATCCTGCGGATCGCAAGCGGGTCGAGTATTTTACGAAACAGATTGTTGACATGTTCGCACCAACGAATTTCCTGGGAACCAACCCGGATGCGCTGAGCCGGGCCGTCGAAACCGATGGCAAGAGTCTGGTGCAGGGGTTGGAGAACCTGGTGCGCGACATCGAGGCGAGCAATGGCGATCTTCTGGTCACGCTGGCCGACAAGGAGGCGTTCGAGATCGGGCGCAACATCGCCACCAGTCCGGGCGCCGTTGTCTATCGCAACCGGATGTTCGAGCTGATCCAGTACGCGCCGACGACCGAGACCGTCTATCAGACGCCGCTGATCATCTTTCCGCCGTGGATCAACAAGTTCTACATTCTCGATCTGAAGCCGGAAAACAGCCTGGTGAAGTGGATCGTCGATCAGGGCTTCACGCTGTTCGTAGTCAGCTGGGTCAACCCGGATCCGAGCTATCGCGATGTCGGGATGGACGACTATATCCGCGACGGATATCTGCGCGCGCTTGCCGAGGCGCGGCGGATCACGGGCGAAAAGCAGGTCAACGCCGTGGGCTATTGCATCGCGGGCACCACGCTGGGCCTGACGCTTGCGCATCTGAAGAAGGCCGGGGATACGTCTGTCAAGGCGGCGACGTTCCTGACGACGCTGACCGACTTTGCCGATCAGGGCGAGGTCGGGGTGTTCCTGAACAACGATTTCGTTGACGGGATCGAGCGGCAGACGGCGGCGGATGGCATCCTGTCGAAGGTGTTCATGAGCCGGACCTTCAGCTATCTGCGCTCGAACGACCTGATCTATCAGCCTGCGATCCGCAGCTACATGCTGGGCGAAGCGCCGCCGGCCTTTGATCTGCTGTTCTGGAATGGCGATGGCACCAACCTGCCGGCCCGGATGGCGATGGAATATCTGCGGGGCCTGTGCCAGCGCGACGAGTTCGCGAAGGGGACATTCCCGGTGTTCGGTGATCCGGTCCGGTTGGCGGACATTACGCTGCCGGTCTTTGCCGTGGCCTGCGAGACGGATCACATCGCCGCCTGGAAGGGTTCTTATGCGGGCATCCGGCAGTTCGGATCGAAGAACAAGACCTTCGTGCTGTCGCAGTCCGGGCATATCGCCGGGATCATCAATCCGCCGTCCAAGGGCAAGTATGGCCACTACACGAATGAGGACTGGCCCGAGGCGCCCGAGGCCTGGAAAACCGCAGCGGAGTTTCACGCGGGGTCATGGTGGCCGCGCTGGGGCGCTTGGCTGTCACGGCAGTCGGGAGCCAAGGTTGCGGCACGGGTGCCGGGCGATTCGGGCGCGGCTATTCTTGCGCCCGCACCGGGCAGCTATGTGATGGCGACACCAGAGGTCTGAGGTCGCGGAAAAATCCTGCCGTTGGGCGTTCGTCCAGAAAAATGCTGCACCGCAGAAAAACCCTCTTGCATTTCTGCGATGCAGCATCTATCTGTCTTTGCATCAGGACGCAGGAAGCGCCCAGCAGTCAGGAGCAAGTGAAATGACCAAGACCCCCGATATGACCAAGGTTATGCAAGACATGATGGCGTCGTTCCCGGTTGACGCGAAAGCGTTCCAGGACGCGTTCAAGACCCAGGCCGCGATGGCCGAGAAGATGTCGAAAGTCGCATTGGAAGCCGCCGAGAAGTCGACCGAGATCACTTCGAAGTGGGCCAAGGACACGATCGCCAAGTTGGGTTCCGTGTCGAAGGCGAAATCCGAGCCGACCGATTACACCAAGGCCGCGACCGACTTTGCTTCGGCTGCCGCTGAAATGGCTGCCGAGCATATGGCGGCTTTCGCGGAAGTCGCGAAGAAAGTGCAGATGGAAACCGTCGAGCTGATGCTGGCCGCCGGCAAGGATCTGTCGGAAGACGCGACCGCCGCCGTCAAGAAGGCCACCGCCGAAGTGACCACGGCTGCCAAGAAAGTCACCGCTGCGGCCAACTGAGGTCGATCCGGTTACCGAGTGTAGCGTGTCTGACCTTCCTCCCTGTCGGACCGATGCGCGGGGCGGGCTTTTCAAGCCCGCCCTTTCTTTTATTTCTGCGCTGCCGTAAGCTTGACTGCACTGCAGAAACAAGGGGGGCTCGCCCATGGCCGAGACCGATAAGCCGCTGCTGATAAAGCGCTATGCGAGCCGTCGCCTGTACAACACCGAGACGAGCGATTACGTGACGCTCGAGGATATCGCAGGCTTTATCCGAGCCGGTCGCGAGGTGCAGATCGTTGATCTGAAATCGGGCGACGACCTGACACGGCAGTATCTGCTGCAGATCGTGGCCGAGCATGAAAGCAAGGGGGAAAGCGTTCTTCCGATCAACGTGCTGACCGATCTGGTGCGCAGCTATACCACGGAAGTGCAAAGCGTCGTGCCGCAGTTCCTTGCGATGTCCTTCGAGATGTTCCGCAACGGTCAATCCAAGATGATGGAAAACCTGGCGGTCATCCCGAACCCGATGGCTGGCGTGCCCGGCTTCGACGACCTGCTGAAGCAGCAGGAAGTATTCATGAAAACGATGTTGTCCGGGATGCCGAACCTGCCGGGGTGGAGCGGATCTGGCCCGTCACGCGACGAGGATGCAGCCGAAACGTCGGGGGCGGATGATCTGGTGCAGATCAAGAAGCAGCTTGCGGATCTGCAGAAGAAGCTTTCCAAACTCTAGCGCCCACAGGCCCGGCGGACGCAGGCCGGACTGGCACCAGACGCGAGGCCATGGATGACCGAGACGCAGGGCCGCGTGACGCTTTGGGGCATCGAGGTGTTTCTGGCGACCGCGGAAGAAGGCTCGATTTCCGCGGCGGCAAAGCGTCTTGGCGCCAGCCCGTCGGCGGTCAGTCAGCAATTGTCGGGGCTGGAGGCCGCGCTGGGCGCGATCCTGCTGGATCGCGGCGCCCGCCCGATGCGGATGACGCCGGCCGGAGGGATGTTCCGGCGCCATGCGCAAGTGATCCTGAATGCAGCGACCGAGGCGCGGGCCGAATTGGCTATGGCCAACATGTCGGCCCTGACCACGCTGCGCCTGGGGATGATCGAGGATTTCGAGGCCGAGGTCACGCCACGCCTGCTGTCGGTGATGGCGGCAGAGTTGAAGGGGTGCCAGTTTCTGCTTGAGACGGGTGCGAGCCATCGGTTGCTGGATCATCTGGATGGTCGGGCGCTTGACCTGGTGGTGGCCGCTGATCTGGGGCCGGCGTTTGGCGCGGCCGACTGGATGGAGGTCCATCCCCTGCTGTCGGAACCCTATGTGGTCGCGGCCCCACGCGGCGTGATTGCGCCAGAAGGCGACGTGGCGGCGCAACTGCTGGCCTTGCCGCTGATCCAGTACACGGTTCGTCATCACATGGGGCGCCAGATTGCGGCGCATCTTGCGCGCCAGAACCTGCGTCTTGCGCATCGCTTTGAGTTGGACAGCTACCATGCGATCATGGCGATGGTCGCGGGCGGGGCAGGGTGGACGATCCTGACGCCCCTGGGGGTGAACCATGCCGAGCGTTTTCGCGATGCGGTCGATGTGATGCCATTGCCGTTCGCACCGCTTGCGCGGACTATCTCGCTGTCCGCGCGGATGGACGTGCTGCGCGACATACCGGAAAGAATGGCGGGCCTGCTGCGGCCGCTGTTGAAGGCGCAGGTGGTTGATCCGGCGGTGGCCCGGATGCCGTGGCTGGCGCCAATGCTGCGCGTGCTGTGAGCCGGGCGGCGGGTTAACCCTTTACATCCGCGACGGCCGCAAGCAGCGCATCGGCGATGAAATCGAGGTCGGGCCGCGTCAGTCGCGCTGGCAGTCGGGTGTCACAGGCCCGCATCAACATGGCCCGCGTGGCAGGAAGATCGGGTGCCTCGCCCAGAAACTGCCAGTTCCAGAAGGCGCGGGCATTGCCATCGCTCAGCCCGAAGATCTGCACCGACACGCCGCGCGCCTTGGCCGCGTCTTGAAAGGCCAGCGCCTGTGCGTCGGTGTCGAAGCCGACGAGGTTGAACTGGATCGAGTCTGGCGCGCGCACTTCGGCCGCCATCGGCGCCGGCACGAACAGCCAGGGCGAGCCGTTCAGCCGGTCGGCGACATGATCGTGGTTTGCCCGGCCTTGCGCGACGCGGCGCGCAACCTCGGGCAGTTGCGGGCGGATGACGGCAGCCGACAGGTTCTGCATCCGCAGATTGTAAAGTGGAAGCCGGTTCTGCCAGTGACCATAGCTGTTTTGCAGACCGGGATGCTTCTTCCAGTTCGCTTCATAGGCACCGGACATGATGACGGCGCGGGCCGCAAGTTCCGGATCATCGGTGACAAGTATGCCACCCTCGCCCGCGTTCACCAGTTTGTAGGACTGAAAGCTGAAGCAGCCGACGCGACCAATCGTGCCGATATTGCGCCCGTTCCACGTCGTGCCCAGCGAATGGGCGGCATCCTCGATCACCGGCAGGCCACGCGCATCGCATAGCGCCATGATGGCGTCCATGTCTGAGGTATGGCCGCGCATGTGGCTGATCAGGACGCAATCGGCTTGGGCCAGCTTGGCCTCGAAATCAGCCATGTCGACGCGATAATCCATCCCCACCTCGACCAGAACCGGCACGCAACCGGCATGGACGACCGCCGAGGGAACGGCGGCAAAGGTGAAGGCCGGGATCAGCACCCGGGCGTCCTTTGGCAGATCGAGCGCCTTGAGCGAGAGGAACAGGGCCGCAGAGCAGGACGAAACGGCAAGCGCGTAGCGGCTGCCGATCAGATCCGCGAATTCGGACTCGAGCAGCGCCACGGGTGCGCCTTCGGGCGCGGTGTAGCGAAACAGATCGCCAGAGGTCAGCAGCCGGTCGATCTCGGCCCGCGCGGCCTCGGGGATCGGTTCGGCATCGTAGACATTTGGGGGAAGGATCTGACCATCTGGTGCCATGCCTTGCGCCTTTCCTGAAACTCATCTTCGGGAAAGCTGTAAGGTCTGGCGCGTGATTTGGCGAGTGACATGATGGTAACATCAGTCAATATCTGCCGATGCGGCGGCTGACGTGGCGGTGGGTTTGGCCTGTTGGCGGGCTCGGGCGGCTAGAAGCCGAGGCGATCGCGCATCGAATACCAGGTCATCGCAAGCACCAGCATCGGCCAGCGCAGCGCGGCGCCCCCCGGAAAGCGCGGTTGTGGCAAGCCGGCCATCAGGTCGAACCGTTCGGACTGGCCCGCGACCGCTTCGGCCAGCACCTTGCCGGCCATCGTGGCCAGCGCGACGCCATGTCCGGAATAGCCCGAGGCGGAAAACACCGCTGGCGAGGGGCGGGCGAAGCAGGGCAGCCGGTTCATGGTGATGGCCAGAGTGCCGCCCCAGGCGTAGTCGATCCGTGCGTCGGCAAGCTGCGGATAGACCTGAAGCATCGGCTTGCGGACGGTGCGGATCAGATCGGGGAAACGGTAGCCATAGCTTTCGCCCCCGCCAAACAGCAGCCGGTTGTCTTCGGACAGACGCCAGTAGTTCACCACGAACTTTGTGTCCGCCACGGCAATCGGCTGGGACAGAACCTCGGCGGCCCTGTCGCCCAGGGGTTCGGTCGCCAGGATGAAGTTGTTGATCGGCATCACACGGTCCGCGACCCTGGGTTCAAGATCGCCCAGATAACCGTTGCAGGCCAGGATGACGTGATCGGCGGTAACCTGTCCCGCGCCGGTATGGACAACGGGTTTCGCGCCCTGATCCAGACGCGTGACATGGCTGGCCTCGTGGAGGCGCACACCGGCAGCGGCCGCGGCCTTGGCCAGACCCAGCGCAAAGTTCAGCGGATGCACGTGCCCCGCGCCGTGGTCAAGCTCGCCCCCCCGGTAGACCCTGGATCCGATCAGCGCCTGGATGGCCGTGCGATCCAGCGGCTCCAGTTGGTCATAGCCATAGTTGCGATGCAGCATTTCCGCATAGGCGTGGCTATGGGCGACCTCTTTGTCATGCCAGCAGGCATGGGCGATGCCGGGGTGGAAGGTCACGGGCATCGCTTGATCGGTGATCAGGCTGCGCACCAGCGCCTTTGCCTCTTCGGCGATATCCCACAGGCGGCGGGCGTGTTGCAGGCCGACCATGCGTTCCAGCTCGTCCTGATCGAGCCGTTGGCCCGAACCGACCTGTCCACCATTGCGGCCTGACGCGCCAAAGCCGACGCGATGCGCCTCAAGCAGCACGACGTCGAAGCCGCGCTTTGCCAGGTGAAGCGCGGCCGACAAGCCGGTGTAGCCGCCGCCGATGACACAGACATCGGCGCGGGTGGCGCCTTGCAACGCGGGGAAGGGCGCAAGCGGCGTGGCGGTGGCGGCATAGTAGGACGGGGGATACTCCCCCGGCCGATCGTTGGCGAACAGCAGGTTCATACGTTCAGCAGCAGGTGTTCACGTTCCCATGGGCTGATGACCTGAAGGAACTCTTTGTATTCGTTGCGCTTCACGCTGTCATAGACGCTGCAGAACTCTGTTCCCAGAACCTCGCGCAGCGCTGTGTTCTCTTCCAGCAGATCGAGCGCATCGCCCAGGTTGTAGGGCAGATC
This sequence comes from Rhodobacter sp., assembly GCA_041738105.1. GTDB lineage: Bacteria > Pseudomonadota > Alphaproteobacteria > Rhodobacterales > Rhodobacteraceae > Aliitabrizicola. The sequence continues at coordinate 8,708 of JBGSQL010000097.1, forward strand.
GGTTTCGATGTTGTAGGCATCGGTCGTGCATTCGGGGCGCGGCATCAAGCCCGCCTTCAGGCCCAGATAGCCGCAAGCCAGCGACGCGGCGAGCCCGAGATAGGGGTTGCAATCCATCCCGGCGAGGCGGTTTTCCAGCCGCCGTGCTTCGGGGTCCGAGATTGGAACGCGCAGGCCGGTGGTCCGGTTGTCGCGGCCCCACTCAAGGTTAATAGGCGCGGCAAAATCCGGGACATAGCGACGATAGCTGTTCACATAGGGCGCCAGCAGGGCCACCGCGCCGGGCAGATGCGTTTGCATGCCTGCGACAAAATGCAGGAAGGCATCTGTTTCATGCCCCTTCTTGTCGGAGAAGATGTTCTTGCCGGTTTTCAGATCCACAACCGAATGGTGGATGTGCATGGCCGATCCCGGTTCGCCCTCGATCGGTTTCGCCATGAACGTGGCGAAACAGTCGTGGCGCAGGGCGGCCTCGCGGATCAGTCGCTTGAAGAAGAAGATCTCATCGGCCAGCCGCACCGGATCGCCGTGGGCAAGGTTGATTTCAACCTGCCCCGCGCCGCCTTCCTGCAGGATGCCGTCGATCTCGAAGCCCTGCGCCTCGGCAAAGTCGTAGATGTCGTCGATGACCTTGCCGTATTCATCGACCGCGCTCATCGAATAGGCCTGTTTTCCGGCCGCGCGCCGCCCCGAGCGCCCCATCGGCGGAATGATCGGCATGTTCGGGTCGATGTTGCGCGCGACTAGGAAGAACTCCATTTCGGGCGCGACGACGGGCCGCCAGCCTTCGGCGGCGTAAAGCTGGACAATCCGGCGCAGCACATTGCGCGGTGCGGTGGGCACCGGCGTGCCGTCCTGATCCTGGGCGTCGTGGATTACCTGCAAGGTAACATCCGCCGTCCAGGGCGAGGCTGTTGCCGTCGAGAAGTCGGGGACAAGGATCATGTCGGGCTCGGTAAATGCACCCGTCGGGTTGTCTGCCCATTCTCCGGTGATCGTTTGCAGGAAGATCGAGTTCGGCAGGAAGAAGCTGGTCTGCTTGGCGAACTTGGAGGCAGGCATCGCCTTGCCGCGCGCCACACCGGCGATATCCCCGATGATGCATTCGACCTCGTCAACGCGACGACCGGATATGTAGTCTCGCGCTGCTTCGGGCAGTTGATCGGTCCATTTGGACATAGGTCACACTCTTGGTTTCACCCGCGGGGGTGCTTGAAAAATTCGGCGATCCGGGTTGCGATTGTCTGGTCCTGCAAAGGGGTCTCAAGGCGTTCGGTCGCCGCATCGAGCAGCGGATCAGGCACAAGACCGCGCCCGCGGGTCTTCATCAGGCCATCGAGGAAGCTGGGCCGAAACTCGGGGTGGGCCTGAACGGTCAAGGCGCGATCATCGTAGATCAACGCGGCATTCTGGCAGAATTCGTTGCTCGCCAGAACCTTGGCCGCTGCCGGTTTCTCCAGCACCTGATCCTGATGCCATGCGTTCAGCGTCAGCGTCTCGCCGTCGAAATCGTAGGGCGTCGGTCCGACCGACCAGCCGCCGGCGAACTTCGCGACATGACCGCCAAGAGCCTGGGCGATGATCTGGTGGCCAAAGCAGATCCCCACCATCGGTACATGCGCCGCGTAGGCGTCGCGGATGAATTGCTCCAGCGGTGGGATCCAGGGATGATCCTCGTAGACACCGTGGCGCGATCCGGTGATCAGCCAACCCTCGGCGTCATGGATGCTTGCGGGAAACTCGCCATCCACCACGGCCCAGGTCCGGAAGGTCAGGCCGTGGCCGGCAAGCAGGTTGGCGAACATTTCAGGATAATCCCCGGATTGCCCGATCAGGGCGTCCGGGGCGTGGCCGGTTTGCAGGATGCCGATCTGCATGAAAGATCCAACGTTATTTGTGACAAGCTAGGCGTGGTTCGGATTGCAGGCAAGAGGGCCAGCGGCAGGGTAGGATCAAAAGCCAAGTGGCGCGGGCCGCTTTGGCCCCCGCCGCCGGGGGTCAGACCGTATCAAGGTAGATCTCGACTTGCTCCTCGCGGTTCAGGTCGGCCATGTAGTGCAGTTCCTGCCGCTTGGTCAGTACGTAATTGCGGATCAGTTCGCGGGGCAGGATACGCTCGAGGACCGCCGAGGTCTCGAAGGCATTGATTGCATCGAGCCAGGTCGTCGGGATCTGCGGCAGGTCGAGCGCATAGGCATTTCCCGTGACAGGATCTGCCGGTTCCAGGCCCTCTTCGATCCCGAGCAGCGCGGCGCCCAGGATGGCCGCAAGCATCAGGTAGGGGTTCACGTCGCCGCCCGCGACACGATGCTCGATCCGGCGCGCCGAGGGGTTGCCGGCGGGGATACGCACGGCGGTCGTGCGGTTCTCGTAGCCCCAGGCCACCGCGGTTGGGGCGTGGGCATCGGGCACGAGGCGATCAAAGCTGTTGGCATGGGGGGCAAAGATCAGCGTGCTGTCGTGCATGGCCTTCAGGCACCCTGCAACGGCATGGCGCATCAGCGCAGAGCCTTCGGGACCGCCGTTGTTGAAGACGTTCTTGCCATTGGCGTCGATGACCGAAAAATGCGTGTGCAGGCCGGACCCGGAATACTCGAGATAGGGTTTCGCCATGAAGCTGGCGGCAAAGCCGTGGCGGCGGGCCAGGCCCTTGACCAGCATCTTGAACAGCCAGGCATCGTCGGCGGCGCGCAGGGCGTCGTCGCAATGCATCATGTTCACTTCGAACTGCCCAAGGCCGGTTTCCGAGGTGGAGGTGTCGGCGGGAATGTCCATCGCCTCGCAGGCGTCGTAAAGGTCGGTAAAGAAGGTGTCGAAGGCATCGAGCGCCCGGATCGACAGCGTCTCGGCCGCCTTGCGCCGCTTGCCGGAGCGTGGCGACGGCGGCACCTGAAGCGTCTTTCCGCTGTCGTCGATCAGAAAGAACTCGAGTTCGACGGCGACGACCGGGGTCAGGCCCTTGGCCTTGAACCGTTCGACCACCGCCCTGAGGGCGTGGCGCGGATCACCTTCATAGGGCACGCCATTTTCGCGGAACATCCAGATCGGCAGAAGCGCGGTCGGCGCCTCGAGCCAGGGCATGGGCATGAAGCCGCGTTCAGTGGGCCGCAGGATGCCGTCGGCGTCGCCTTGCTCGAACACCAATGGGCTGTCGTCGATATCCTCGCCCCAGATGTCGAGGTTCAGCGCGGAAAACGGAAAGCGCGTGCCATCGTCAACGACCTTGTCGGCAAAACGGGCGGGAATACGCTTGCCGCGCGCCTGTCCGTTCAGGTCTGCTGCGGCCACTCGGATCGTGCGCACCTCGGGGTGCTTTCTCAGCCAGTTTTTCATGATTGTGCGAGGCGGAGCATGGACTCGACGCGCGACAGGCGCATCGCGGACCATGCCCTTGGTCCTATCCTTTGTTCTGATCCCCTCCCGCCGTGCCCCTGTTGCGCGGTGCATCCTCGACGGGTCCGGGCGATGGCCCGAATAATTTGATCAAAAGATGGATACTACCGGATCAACTGCGGGCGCAAGCGAATTCGCGCAACCTGGTTCGAGGGCAGGTGGCGGTTCAGGCGGCGGTTGGCGGCGCCGAAGCCCCATGTCAAAAGAAGCGTCAGGATGATGAAATAAAGGGCCACGATCGGATAGGGCACAAAGGGGTTGAAGGTCTTGTCTGCAAAATAGTTCGCGTAATAGAGCGCGTCACCCCGTTGCTGGAACGCCGGAAAGCCCGAGAAGAAGACCAGCGTCGTGGCGTGAAACAGAAAGATCGCCTCATTCGTGTAGGCAGGCCAGGCCAGGCGCAGCATCGTGGGCCACAAGATCCGCCGGAACCGCTTCCAGCCGGTCAGGCCATAGGCATCCGCCGCCTCGAGATCGCCCTTGGGGACCGATTGCAGCGCGCCGTAGAAGATTTCGGCGGTGTAGGCGGCGGTGTTGAGGAACAACACGATCAGCGCGCCCGCCCAGGCCTTTGTCAGCCAGCTTGTCTCGACCGTCAGGGTCACGAGCCCCAGCGGCAGGTCGATGCCGCTGCGCGGCAACAGCACGAACGCCTCGTAGAACAGGAAGAACTGAATGAACAGCGGCGAGCCACGAAAGACGAAGACGAACCATTCGGCCGGCTTGCGCAGCCAGCGCGTGCGGCTGGCCTTGGCCATGGCGATTGCATTGGCGAAGAAGAAGCCGAAGATCAGCGCCAGCGCCCCGAAATAGATGTTCCAGATCAGGCCCGAGCCGATCAGCGTGAAATGCTGGCACAAGGTGAAATCGGTGCGCGGCAACAGCCGTTCGCCAATGCCGATCGACCGCAGACCGTAGGCGCCGATGGTTTCCCAACAGGTCATGCGGCGACCTTTCGTTGCGCTTCGCCCGCCATCGTGGCCTGGCCGCGGGTCAGGCGCTGGGTCAGGCGGCCCAGCACGACCTCGGACAGTTTGGTCATGCACAGATAGAACACGAGCAGGCCGAGAAAGTAGTAAAGCCGCCAGTCCGGGTGGGGGTAGGCATAGGCGCTGGTCTTGGACCCGCCCAGTTCCCGCGCCCAATAGACGATATCCTGCACGCCCAGCAGAAACAGCAGCGGTGTCGCCTTGATCAGGATCATCCAGAGATTGGACAGGCCGGGCAGGGCATAGACCCACATTTGCGGCACCAGGATGCGGCGGAACACCTGCCGGTGGGTCATGCCATAGCTTTCGGCGGTTTCCAGTTGCGCCCGTGGCACGGCCTGCATCGCGCCGAAGAGCACATTCGCGGCAAAGGCGCCAAAGACGATCGAGAAAGTGAAGACCGCGATCGCGAAGCCATAGAGCCGGTGCCAGATCTGGGGCGCGTTGCCCGAGGGCACCTTCGCCTCGGGGCAGACGCGAAACTCCAACCCCTGCCGGATCGGTTCGGACCAGTCGGGGCATCGGACCTGATGGGCAAGCCACTCGATCCCCTGATCAAGGGCTATCACGAAGAACAGGAAGAAGACGATGTCGGGCACGCCGCGCACCATCGCGGTGTAGCCCTTGCCAAGCAGGCGCAGCGGCAGCACGGGCGAGCGGGCGGCCATTGCACCAATGAACCCGAAGCCAAGGGCAATCGGCGCGGTGATGGCCAGCAGCACCAGCACGATCAGGAACGACCAGTAGAAATCAATGTGCTTGCCGGTCGTGAGGTAGCACCCCAACCAGGTCAGGCCCTCGAGAGACGATGGATCGGCACAGGATGACATCATGGCGCTGTCGCAAACCCCGCCCGACCGTCATGCCGGTCGGGCGGGGCGATTGCGTATCCTTTCCGGATCAGAAGGTTAGGGCGGCGTCGCCGAACCATTTCTTGATCATGGTGTTCAGCGTGCCATCGTCCTTCATCGACTGGATGGCGGCGTCGAACTTGGCCTTCAACTCGGTGTCGCTTTCGCGCAGGCCCATGCCGACACCGCCCCCGAGTTGCACTTCCTCGGCCAACAGCACCAGTTTGCCGTCGGATTCCGCGGCGATCGGCGCCAGATAGTCCTTGTCGGCAAAGACCGCATCGGCCTCGCCGTTGCGCACGGCGGCGACAGTTTCATCCGGCGTGGCGAATTCCAGCAGGGTTGCGCCCGATTCGGCCACATAGCCTGCCTGGATCGTGCCCACTTGCGCGGCCACGACGCCGCCCTTGATGTCGACATCCGGTGTCAGCGCGAGGTAGGCCGACGCCGCCGGCGGGATGTAGTTCTGGGTGAAGTCGATCACCTTGTCACGCTCTTCGGTGATGCTCATCCCCGCGATGATCGTGTCGTAGTTGCCCGATTGCAGGTTCGGGATGATCGAGTCCCAATCCGTCGTGACCCATTCACAGGTCAGGCCGGCGCGCTTGCACAGCTCGTCGCCCATCTCGCGCTCGAAGCCGTCGACCTCGCCCGCGTCGTTGATGAAGTTGTAGGGCGGGTAGGCGCCCTCGGTTCCCATGCGCACGGTCTGCGCCATGGCAAGTCCGGTGGACAGCGCCAGGACGGCGGCGCCAAGGATCAGCTTTTTCATCGGTATCTCCCCTATTCAGCTGTTTTTGGTCTTGTTTACGCCGTCGCGCTGAGGAAACCACGCAGTCGATCCGTCTGCGGGTTGCCGAACAGCGTTTCGGGCGGGCCTTCTTCCTCGATCTTTCCCTGGTGGAGAAAGACCACGTGATCGGACACATCGGCTGCCAGCCGCATGTCATGGGTCACAAGGATCATGGTGCGGCCTTCATCGGCAAGCGCCTTGATGACCTTGACGACCTCTTGTTCCAGTTCGGGGTCCAGCGCCGAGGTGGGTTCGTCGAACAACAACGCGCGCGGCTCCATGCACAGCGCGCGGGCGATGGCGGCGCGCTGTTGCTGGCCACCCGACAGCATGGCGGGCCAGGCATCGGCCTTGTCGGCGATGCCGACCTTGTCGAGCAGGTTGCGCGCCCGAACCTCGACCTCGGCCGGATCCTGGCGCAGGACGGTCAGCGGCGCCTCCATCACGTTTTGCAGGATCGTCATGTGCGCCCAGAGGTTGAACTGCTGGAACACCATCGACAGGTTGGTGCGGATCCGGATCACCTGCGCCCGGTCGGCCGGGTGCCGGCCAAGGCCGGTGCCCTTCCAGTGAACCGACTCGCCTTCGAACACCACGTCGCCTTCCTGGCTGTCTTCGAGCAGATTGCAGCAGCGCAGCAACGTGGACTTGCCCGAGCCGGACGACCCGATCAGCGACACCACATGGCCCCGCGGCGCGGTCAGATCGACGCCCTTCAGAACCTCAAGGCTTCCGTAGCTCTTGTGGAGGTTGCGGATCTCGATGACAGGGGGGGCGGGCGGAGTGGCTGGCACGGGCTCTCATCTGATCTTGGAAAAGTGCAGAAAACTAGGAACGATATTTCGAGCCTTTGCAACGCCCATTGTTGAACTTCCGCAGGGGCCATTGCGCAGAACGGTCGAATTCAGTGTTCAATCCGGTCAGGTGGCGCCGGCGTGGGCACTGCCAGATAACGTTCTGCCGGTATTGCGATCAGGGCGCGAATCCCCGTTGCCTCGCCATCCTCTGCCGACATGTCCGCAATGGCGTCGGCGATGACGCTGAAAAGACGGTCGCGTTCGGCGCCCAGGGCCGAGATATAGGGCAGCCCCGGTGTCGGATCGGTCAGGGCAACGACGCGCAGCCCGGTCCCGGCGGGATCCCATCGTTGCAGCAGACGCCAGGTGACGGCATCGAGTGCGGCAAGGTCCGCGCGCCCCTCGGCCACGGCCAACGCCGACAGGCGATGGCCCCCGGTGCAAAGGACGGGAGAAAGCCGCAGGCCGATCTTGTCGGCATGGGTGCGCGGGGCGGCCCAGCCGGATTGCGACATCGGATCGTTGTAGGCGAACGGCGCGCCATCAAACGCGGCCAGGTCGCTGCGCGGATCAGTGTCGCGCGCGATGAAGACGCTTCGATAGTAGCCTGGCGGGCAGTCCTCGACGCCGAAATCCGGGGTGCCGATCAGCGTGACGTGGCCATGCAGACGCGCGCGGTAGGGATAGCCGCAGGTCTGCGACAGACGGAGGTCGGGCGAGGTCCACTGTGGCCAAAGGTCGGCGGCCCCGCGTGTAAGATGATCGGGGGCCGCGACCCCTGCCGCGCGCAGCCGGTCGCGGATGCCCGCCCACAGGCGATCGTTCGCGCCAGCCGTCTCGGGGCGGTCATACATCGGCAACGAGGCGATCATGGACGTTGCACGCGCTGTCGGGCCAAGGCCGAGTCGACATCGCTGATGCCCAGAAGACTGGCGACCAGACGCAGCAGGCTGTCCTCGCCGTGATCGCGCACCCCATCCGCCAGGGCCACCTGCCAGAGCGATTCCATCAGGCCGATGCGGTCTTCGTGGGCGATGGCCGATTTCAGCGCCCGTGTGAAGCGCACGGTATCGGGGGCCTCTGACTCAAGGATCTCGGCCTGCTGGCGCAGGGCCGTCGCATCGGCGGGCGACAGCGCATAGCTGGCGGCGAGCACCTTTTCGATCCGGGCGACCTCGGACGGCAGATAGCGGCCGTCGGACCGGGCAAGGCGCACCAGAAGGGCGGCAAGAGCCAGGTGCGCCTCGGGTTCCGGAAGGCGGGCGGGGGCGGGGGCCAGGATGCGGCGCAAAAGCGTATCGAACATGGCAGGGATATACGCCGAGCGATCGCGGCTGCCAATCCGATCCCGCACCACCGTCCTGATCATGGCTCTGGCGGGGCGAAAACAGCCTCGACGGTCTTTGCCCAATCGGCCAGAAGATAGGGCGGGTTGACCACGAACAGTCCCGATCCGGCCATCCGATGCCCGTCGCGCGCGGGGGGGAACGGCACTTCGTGACGCAGGGCGTCGGGAAACTGAGGCTCCAGCGCCGCAAGCATCGGCAGATGCGCCGCTGACGGCAGGATCGGATACCACAGCATCAGAATTCCGACGTTCCATTTGCGGTGAATCGCGGCCAGGTGCCCTGGAATGGCGTCGTAGTCAGCCTTCACCTCATAGCTCGGGTCGATCAGCATCAGGCCGCGGCGGGGGGTCGGGGGACAGATCGCCCGTGCCATCGCGAAACCGTCCTCGGCGTGGATTCGTGCGCCCCAGGGATCAAGGGCCTGGTGCAGCGCCGTGTTTTCGCGCGGGTGCAGTTCCGCAAGGTGCATCCTGTCGCTATCGCGCAGCGACAGGGCCGCGATCATGGGCGAGCCGGGATAGGCCATGGCCCCATAGCGCGCGCGAACCTCCAGAAGCCTCCGCCGGTAGGGATGGTCCGGCGCGAACCGATCGCCCAGGCGCGCGATGCCCTGCGCAGCCTCGCCGGTCTTGAGCGCCTCGGCTGCGTCGAGATGGTAGAGGCCGCGCCCTGCATGGGTTTCGATGTAGCTGATGGGCTTGTCTTTTCGGGTCATGTAATCAAGCATTTGCGCCAGAAGCGCGTGCTTGTGGACATCGGCAAGATTGCCCGCGTGATAGATGTGTTGATAGGACAGCATCCCCCCGCCTACCGCCGGGCGAGGCCAGATTCAATACTTTGAAGGCACGTAGAGCTCGGGGGGCAGAACGGCACGCTCGTAGTCGGGATTGAAGACGCGCTCGGGCAACGTGACCTCTTCATGCGGCACATCGGTGTAGGGAAACAGGCTGAGAAGGTGGTCAATGCAGTTCAGGCGCGCGCGCTTCTTGTCGTTGCCCTCGACGATGTACCAGGGCGCCTCGGGAATGTTGGTGCGCGCCATCATTTCTTCCTTGGCCTTGGTGTACTGTTCCCAGCGGACCCGCGATTGCAGATCCATGGGCGACAGTTTCCATTGCTTCATCGGGTCATGGATGCGCATCAGAAAGCGCATCTGCTGTTCCTCGTCGGTGATCGAGAACCAGTACTTGATCACTCTGACGCCCGAGCGCACCAGCATCCGCTCAAACTCCGGCACGTCACGGAAGAACTGCTCGACCTGATCCTCGGTCGCGAACCCCATGACCCGTTCGACTCCGGCGCGGTTGTACCAGCTTCGGTCGAAGAAAACGATCTCGCCCCCGGCGGGAAGGTGGGGAACGTAGCGCTGGAAATACCATTGGGTCTTTTCGCGGTCGGACGGCGCAGGTAGCGCAACCGTGCGGGCGACGCGCGGGTTGAGACGCTGCGTGATGCGCTTGATCGCGCCACCCTTGCCCGCCGAGTCGCGGCCCTCGAAAATCACGACGATCCGTTCCTTGTGGTACTGCACCCAGGATTGCAGGCGGATAAGTTCGGATTGAAGGCGCAGAAGCTCGCGGAAATAGACCTGCCGGTCAATCTGGTCGGGGCGCTGTCGCTTGTAGATACGCGCAATCTCTTCCGACAGCGCGACGTCTTCCATCTCGAGTTCGAAATCCTCATCGCGCGCGTCGGCCAGTTCGGCCTCGAGCCAGTCGCGTGCGGGGGTCGTGTCGGCCATTGCTCTGCTCCGGCTGCTTTCGGGTCGGGGCGCTTAGAGCAGCCGAATGTGACAGTTTCGTATCGTGCGTCATTCCGTCGAGGCGATGGGAACGTCGGTCCGTGTCAGCGGGTTGAATTCGCGGCTTGTGGCGTCTAGGCAAGCAAGACGCAGCGCAGGGGACAGGGCCGAATGGAAATCTTCACCGCCGAGGGCTTTGCCGCGCTGCTGCAAGTCATGATGATCGACCTCGTGCTTGCTGGCGACAATGCCATCGTCATCGGCCTTGCCGCTGCGGGCCTGCCCAAGGATCAGCGTGCCAAGGCCATTCTGGTGGGGATTATCGCGGCCACCGTGCTGCGGATATTCTTTGCGACGATTACCGTGCAGCTTCTGGCCATCACCGGTCTGCTTCTTGCCGGGGGAATCCTGCTGCTCTGGGTCTGCTGGAAGATGTGGCGCGAGTTGCGCGCAGGCCATGCGGAAGCGGAAATGGAGGCGCAGGAGGCGCTTGCGAACACCGATCTGAACGCCGATGGATTGGTCGCAGGCGGTGCGCCGCGCAAGTCCTTCCGACAAGCCGCGACCCAGATTGTGATCGCTGACGTGTCGATGTCGCTCGACAACGTGCTGGCCGTGGCCGGGGCCGCGCGCGAACATCCGACGGTTCTGGTCATCGGCCTTGTCCTGTCGATTGCGCTCATGGGGATCGCGGCGTCGTTCATCGCCCGGCTGCTGAACAAGCACCGCTGGATCGCCTTCGTCGGTCTGGCGATCATTCTCTATGTGGCGCTCGACATGATCTGGCGCGGCTGGCACGAGGTTTCGCCCACGCTGATGCCGATGATGGCGGGCTGACCTAGCCTTCGGGCACAAGCCTTACCACGCGAGCGTCAATTGCCGGGCCGCCTTCCGTCAGGATGCGGCCAGCAATCTCGGTCACGTCGCAGCCGGGAAGGCGGGCGCGAAAACGGTCCAGCGCGATCTCTTCGTGGGGCCATGCCGCAAGCAGGATCGTGCCGGTGCAGGGCAATGCGCCGTGGTCGACGCGCTGTTCGACAGGAATGCCCGGTACGGCCAGCGCCAGTCCCGCCGCCATGTCGTCGGTCATCAGCATTCGGTCCGCCCCCATGGCTGTCAGGGCCTGAGCGAGCGATGCGAAATCCGCTTGCGGCAAAGGTTCGTTCTCGCGGAAGTACTTGGGCAAAGCCGCCAGCATGGCGACTGCGGCAAAGCCCCCCAAAGCCGCGGGAAAGAAACGCATCCACCCGGTTCTGCGCATCACCCAGACCAGCGCAAGCGGGGCGAGAGGAGCGGCGATAGGCACCAGCCAGCGTTCCTTCAACTCGGCCGAGTCCGTGGCGACAATGGCCGCTGCGATCAGCAGGATCGAGACTGCCCCCGCTCCCCAGAACACGCCGATGTTCATCGGTTCGGCCCCGTTCTTCCGCGTGAAGATCGCGGCCAGTGCGACGCTCGTGCCAAGGAAACCCGCGCTGGCCCACACGCCCCAGGCAAGTCCACGCAGCCCTTCGGCCCAGCCTCCCCCCGGCTCGAACTTTGCCAGCGAGGCAGTTGCGAGCGCCGGGTTGGCCACCGCCCACAGGCTTGGTCCGGCCAGCACCAGCAGGGCGACCGCGCCCGTAAGGGCAAGACGCGGGTTAAGCATGGCGCTGCGGTGGCGCGGCATCGCGGCGGCCATGATGACAAGTGCCACGAGGAAGATCGCGCCCGTGGCCTTGGCGATGATCGCGAGGCCTGACACCAGCCCGAACAGCACGTAATCCCGCCTGCGCCGGTGGTCTAGCAAGTCGAGAAACGCGATGCAGGCCAATGGCACAAGGGCAGTGACCAGAAGGTTGTGGGTGCGGGTGCGCAGGAAGGTTTGCGAGATTTCGGGGATCAGGAAAACGCCGAGGGCGGCGAGACCGGCGAGGCCGACGGGAGCGAAGCGGCGGGCGAGGAGGAAGGCGGCGCTGTAGATGCCGAACAGGCAGAGAGCGCGCATCGCGGCCATGGCAACCTGTCCGTCGCCGAAGATCTGGTTCACCCCCCATTGCAGCCAGGCGTAAAGCGGTGGCTGCACGCCGTAGCCCCACGCAAGGTGCCGTGCCCAAAGGAAAAGTTCCGAGTCATCGCCGAAGAATGAGCTTTTGTAATGCACCCGGATCGCGGATTGCGTGATGGCGTAGAGGGCGAAGAGGATCAGCCAGAAGGCTGTGTGGTCGAAGAGTCTGGTCCTGGGCGACACGCGTGATGCTCCACTGGAAAAGTCCGAGTCCGTGGTAGCGGTTCGGCGGCCGGGATCAAATAGCTGCGTATGATTTCCATATGATACTCATATGACTTTCGTATGCAGACTATTCTGGTCGGGAATTGCCCGGCAATGGGCAATGCTGACGAACGTCCATGCGCCGGCCCTGCACGGCCACGCAGTATGCGGGCTGTCGATCACTCGTCTTGAACCGGCTGGTTGCGCTCATTCGCTGGGGTCGAAGGGATCGAGGCTCCGGCGCGATGCTGGAAGTCGTTCATCCCGGCGTTGCCGGCATCATGCGTACCATACCATGCTCCTTGCAGAACGGGCTGGTGGCAGAAGCTGCCCCCGCGGCTGCCGCTTGTATCCTGCCGCAAGGCGTCAGGGAAACGGCCTGCTTTGCAGAAGGAAGAAGGGAGCTTCAAGACCGATGGTTTGGTGTGGCCCGGCTTGTTGTCGAGCCGGTGAAGCCACGCGCGCAACAGTCCTGTGTCGCGGGCGGATCACAGTTCCGGCAGATGCTCCTGGCAAGCACTGGGTCTGTCATCCTGACCGCCAAACAGGCGAGCGAGCGGCGGTCGAAACAAAAGCGGGTCGCGCCGAACGGCCCGCCAGATTAACCCGAGCGACCGCTGGGCAAGGACAGCGTGTAGGCGAGGCGGAGGCCGCCCCAATGTCGCCCCTGGACGATGATCGGGGCAGAGACATCCTTCATCATGACAAAGTGCCCGCCGCCCATGTCGCGGCGGTAGAGTTGCATCAGAAAAGGCGCGGTCGACTGCCCGGCTCCCAGCCCGACGCGATCGTCGAACAGGCGGCGGTTGCGGCAGTTGGCGGTATTCCAGACAGGGTCCTTGCCCTGTGGATGCGAGAACTTCCGGTTATGTGTCGGCAGGTAGCCATTCCTGTCTACCGCGGCGCAAAAGATGATCCGGGGATCGAGGGTCAGCACCTCTTCCTGGATCGGCGGCAGCAGAACGTCCGTCAGCCGGGTGAAGGGCGCCAGCTTTTGCAGCGGGTTGGTGCCCGGAATGTCGCGGTATGCCGTGCTGAACAGATCGTTCACCGAGATACGGCGTTGGGCAATCGCATCCTCGAACAGCGAGGAGATGCGGGCGGCGCGCAGCTTGACCGCGTCGATCAGCGGCTGGTCATCGGACGCGCCGCCATTCTCGACAAGGCCCTGCACCATCGTCTCGCTTTGGCGGATCAGGGCAGAGACGCGCGCGCGCGCCTCGCCTACGGTCGTTCCCTGGGTTTCGACGCTGGACAGCAGGGCTTGGAAGGTAGGGCCGAAGTCGGTCATCACGTCGCGCATATGGCCGGCATCGCCCGCTATGGCCCCGGCGAGGGATTTGCCTTCATCGGCGCGTGTCGACAGAGCGCCCACGCCCGCCTCGGCCCGTGTCAGGTGCGTCAAGCTATCGCGGGACTGCGCCGCGATGCTGTTGGCCTCGGCTCGGAGTGCTGCGATTTCGGCGGCCAGACCCTTGACCGTTTGCGAGATCAGCGTCGCGGCTTGCGCGGTCTGGTCCGAGAGGGCGTTGATTGCGTTGGCGATCACGGCAAAGCCCTTGCCTGTCTCGCCCGCCCGGGCCGCTTCGATGTTGGCGTTTATCGCAAGGATGTGCACCTCGCGCGCGATGTGAAGGATGGTGCCGTTGGACTCGCGGGTGCGTTCGGCTGCGCCGTCGATCCTCGACAGTTTGTCCTCGAGGCCGTTCACCCAATCGAGCACCGAATGGCTGGCCTGCATCACGGCCTGAAGCTGGCCTACCGATGATCCCGTCGCTTCGGCCATACCGCCGAGCGCAAGTGCGAGACGCTCTGTCGAGGCGATCATGGTCTGGCTTGCCTCGGCCACGGACTGCGTCGCGCGCTGCGCCTTATGCAATGTGCCGGATTGCTGCCGCGCCGCGGCGTCCATGCCGTCGAGGAAACCCGCCACTTCGACGATGTCGCGCGCCAGATCGACGCCACCCTCGGTCAAAGCATCGAGCGGGCCGCCTTCCGCCGGGACGAATTCGGCTGCGACGACGCGGGCAGGTAGGTTCATGTGTTCACCAGCGGGGACAGGACCCGAGCATGATGCGTGTCGAAGGTTACCGGACTGCCAACGCGTTCCCGAAGGCCGCCGCTTGCAGCACGGCCCGTGTCAGCGGCGTGGCCCCGTTACACTAGCCGCGACACGTCCACGGCTGCCCGCACGAAATCGGCGAAGAGGGGGTGGGGGGCGAAGGGTTTGGATTTCAGCTCGGGGTGGAACTGCACGCCGATGAACCACGGATGATCGCGCACCTCGACGATTTCGGGCAGCTTGCCGTCGGGGCTCATGCCGGAGAAGGACAGCCCGCAGGCTTCCAGCCGATCACGATACTTGATGTCGACCTCGTAGCGGTGACGGTGGCGTTCCTCGATCACGGTGCTGCCATAGACCTCGGCCACTTTCGAGCCGGGCAGCAGGTTGGCGGTATAAGCACCAAGCCGCATGGTGCCGCCCTTGGCGTCATCCTTCTTGCGTTCGACGACGTGGTTGCCCTGCACCCATTCCTTCAGGTGGTAGACGACGGGCGTGAAGCGTTTCGCGCCGACCTCCATGTCGAATTCCTCGGACCCGGCATTGGTGACCTGGGCGAGGTTGCGGGCGCTTTCGATGACAGCCATCTGCATGCCGAGGCAGATGCCGAGATAGGGGATTTTCTTTTCGCGGGCGAACTGGGCGGCCTTGATCTTGCCCTCGGTACCGCGCTCGCCGAAGCCGCCGGGGACGAGAATGGCGTGGAAGCCTTCGAGCCAGGGGGCGGGGTCTTCGCGCTCGAAAATCTCGGCGTCGATCCATTCGGCGCGGACGCGGGTCCGGTTCGCCATGCCGCCGTGGGTCAGTGCCTCGGCGATGGATTTGTAGGCGTCTTCAAGCTGCGTGTACTTGCCCACGATAGCCACGCGCACTTCGCCCTCGGCATTTGTCAGTGGGTCCATCAGGTCTTCCCCCCGGGCGAGGGTGGGGCGCGGGGCGGGCGCGATGCCGATGGCGTCGAGCACGGCCTGGTCGAGGCCCGCGCGATGATAGGCGAGCGGCGCTTCGTAGATCGACTTCAGGTCGTAGGCGGGGATCACGCTGTCGGGGCGGACGTTGCAGAAGAGCGCGATCTTGGCGCGTTCCTTTTCCGGGATCGGGTGTTCCGAGCGGCAGACGAGCACATCGGGTTGCAGGCCGATCGAGCGAAGCTCCTTGACCGAGTGCTGGGTGGGCTTGGTCTTCAACTCGCCCGAGGCGGCAAGGTAGGGCAGCAGCGTCAGGTGCATGAAGATGCACTGGCCGCGCGGGCGTTCCTGCGCGAACTGGCGGATGGCCTCGAAGAAGGGCAGCCCCTCGATGTCGCCCACGGTGCCGCCGATCTCGCACAGCATGAAATCGACCTCGTCCTCGCCGATTTTCAGGAAATCCTTGATCTCGTTGGTGACGTGGGGGATCACCTGGATCGTCTTGCCGAGGTAGTCTCCGCGGCGTTCCTTTTCGAGCACGTTGGAATAGATGCGGCCGGAGGACACGCTGTCGGTCTGGCGGGCGTGCACGCCGGTGAAGCGTTCGTAATGGCCGAGGTCGAGGTCCGTCTCGGCGCCGTCATCGGTGACGAAGACCTCGCCATGCTCGAACGGGCTCATCGTGCCGGGATCGACGTTGAGGTAGGGGTCGAGCTTGCGCAGGCGGACGGAAAAGCCACGGGCCTGGAGGAGCGCGCCGAGGGCGGCCGAGGCGAGGCCCTTGCCGAGCGATGACACAACGCCGCCGGTGATGAAAACGTATCGTGCCATGGGGCGCTCCCGTGCCTTGGAATGGGGGGCGATTCGGGTTCAGGGAATCGCAGGATCACGGGAGTTGAGCGTTAGCGTAAAATGCCA
>JBGSQL010000419.1:0-2650 GCA_041738105.1 Rhodobacter sp.
CGGTTGGATCGGCCAGCTGCAGGGCCCGTTCCGCCTCGGCTGCCAGCATCCCCTCCCACGCGCCGGCGACGATCAGCAGGTTGGCGGGGTCTGTGGCGGTCACGGCGCCCGAGAACATCGAAACTGCTACCACCGCCCCGACCCGGGGATCGCGCAGGGCCTGGCGCACCACGATGTCGGACGCCATGGAGTGACCGATCAGGGCAAGCCGGCCGTCCGCGCCGGGCAAGGCGAGGGCGGCGTCCGAAACGCGGCCGAGTTCGTTCATCAGAATCTGCGTCGTGCCGCCGATTTGCGTCACATCGCCCGACATCGGGACAGGGTTGCGCCCATGCCCTTGCAGATCATAGGTGACGGCGATGTAGCCGGCCTGCGCAAGCGTCAGCGCAAAGCCTTCCATCAGTTGCCGGGAGCCGGCGAACCCATGCGCGATGACCGCAACCGGTGCGGGGCCTGGGCCCGGCAGGCGAAAGACGGTGGCGGGGGTGGTGCCGACAAGAAGCGGGCTGCGCACAAGGCCCGCGCGCGCCGTTTCCAGGTGCCAGATCGAATTCAGCGCGCCCAGCAGGGCAAGGATCAGAACCGCCCAACGGGCGAGGGTCACGCGCGGGCGCCCCAGGTTGGATGAAACAGGCCGGCCGGCGACAGGGTAAAGATCTCGCATCCCGTTGCGGTGACGCCGATGGAATGCTCGAACTGCGCGGACAGCGATTTGTCGCGTGTGACCGCTGTCCAGTCATCCGCCAGCACCTTGGTTTCGGGGCGGCCAAGGTTGACCATCGGCTCGATGGTAAAGAACATCCCTTCCTCGAGCACGGCACCGCTGCCCGGCCGCCCATAGTGCAGCACGTTGGGCGGCGCGTGGAAGACGCGACCAAGGCCATGGCCGCAGAAATCGCGCACCACGCTCATCCGGTTGGCCTCGACATAGGCCTGGATGGCAAACCCGATATCCCCGAAGGTGTTGCCGGGGCGCACGGCCTCGATCCCCTTCATCAACGCATCGTGCGTGACCTGGATCAGCCGTTCGGATTTGCGCGGCAGCGTGCCGGCCGCATACATCCGCGAGGTATCGCCGAACCAGCCGTCCACGATCACCGTGACGTCTATGTTCACGATATCGCCATCCTTGAGCATCTTCGGCCCCGGGATGCCATGACAGACGACATGGTTCACCGAGATGCAGGACGCGTGGCGATAGCCCTTGTAGCCGATCGTGGCCGACACCACGCCGCGTCGGTTGACCTCGTCGGTGATGAAAGTATCAAGCGCTTCGGTGGTTACACCGGGGACGACAAGGGGGCTGAGGCTGTCGAGGATCTCGGCCGCGACGCGGCCAGCCTTGGCCATCCCTGTAAAATCTGCGCTTTCGTAAATCCGGATGCCATCCCGGGTGATCCGGCCACGTGTCTCGTCCAACGCCATCTTCCTTGTCTTACCGCCCTAGATAGTGAAGCGCGCGGTGCTTGGCCAGAGGCTGCGGGCGCTTGGGGTTTGAAACTGCGGCATCCGGCGCTTATACCCGGCGAAAGGGCCGAGGCGAGGAAGCACGCATGACAAACCCCACCGCAGCGATGATCGTGATCGGGGACGAGATCCTGTCCGGGCGGACGCGGGACAGCAACATGCATTACCTGGCGGGCGAGTTGACGCGGCATGGCATCCGGCTGGTCGAGGTGCGGGTGGTCGCGGACGATCAGGCCGCGATCGTTGCGGCGGTGAATGCGGTGCGGGCGGTGTGCGATCACGTTTTCACCAGCGGCGGGATCGGGCCGACGCATGACGACATCACCGCGGATGCGATTGCTGTGGCGTTCGGCGTGCGGATCGGGGTGCGCGAGGACGCCCGCGCGCTGCTGGCGGCGCATTATCAGCGGGCGGGGCTGGAGTTCAACGCAGCGCGTCAGCGCATGGCGCGTGTTCCCGATGGCGCCCGGTTGATCGAGAACCCGGTTTCGACGGCACCGGGATTCTCGATCGGCAAGGTGCATGTGATGGCGGGTGTTCCCAACATCTTTCAGGCGATGGTGGCGTCGGTGCTGCCGACGCTGACGGGCGGCCAACCGCTGCTGTCGCAATCGTTGCGCGTCGATCGGGGCGAGGGCGAGATTGCCGGGCCGTTCGGCGTGCTGGCGGCAGAGTTTCCCGATCTGAGCATGGGCAGCTATCCGTTCATCCGCAATGGCGCGCATGGAACGAACCTTGTGATCCGCGGCACGGATCCGGCCCGACTTGCCGAGGCGATGGTGCGGCTTGCCGGGCTTTTCCCTGGCGCGCAGGCGTGAGCGCCACGCTGCATGATGTGCTTGAGGCGACCTGGCCACCCGCCGCGCGCGTGCGCGTTGGACCCTGGATGATCCGCGACGGCCAGGGCGGGGGCAAGCGGGTGTCCGCAGCGACTCTGGCTGATGTGGGGTGCGAGCCTGAGATCGAGCAGGCTGAACAGGCGATGCGCGCGCTTGGGCAAGAGGCGCTCTTCCTGATCCGGGCGGGGGACGAGCGACTGGACGCCGTACTGGACGCGCGCGGCTATCGGTTGGTCGATCCGACGGTGTTCTATGCGGCGCCAGTTGCGGCCTTCGGCCCGCCACCGCCGCCGATGGCGGCCTTTGTGCACTGGCCACCGCTGGCGATCGTGACGGCGATCTGG
>JBGSQL010000428.1:0-3901 GCA_041738105.1 Rhodobacter sp.
GTTGTCGCTGGCGCAGGCCGAGCCTTTGGTGGCTTGCCTGATGGCAGAGGAACTGGGCCTTGCCTTGCAAGCCCGCGCGCAGCGTCATCGCGGCGCGCGGGCCTGACCGGTCAGGCGGCCTGGGCGGTTGATCCGAAGCGACCGTAGAAGGTCTGGCCCTTTGCCGCCATGTCGCGCAACAGCGCAGGCGTGGTGAACCGGGGGCCGTGGGTGGCCGCCAGGGCATCGCAGATCTCGACCGCGCGGGCCGCACCCAGGATGTCGAGCCACGCGAACGGGCCGCCCGACCAGGGCGCAAAGCCCCAACCCAGGATCGCGCCCACGTCGCCTTCGCGGATGTCCATCAGCACACCGTCTTCCAGCGCGCGGACGGCTTCGAGCACCTGCGCGAACAGCAGGCGATGCTGCACCTCGGTCAGGGCCGGCTGGCTGTCGGTGACCGGGTAGGCGGTGGCGAGCCCGTCCCAAAGCCCCTCGCGTTTGCCTGCCGCGTCATAGCTGTAAAAGCCCGCATTGGCCTTTTTGCCCAGGCGCCCCTGATCGGCCATCGCGAAGAGAACCGTATCCACCGCGCCATCGGGATAGGCCTCGCCCATCGCGGCGCGCGTTGCCTTGGCGATCTTGACGCCCAGGTCGATCGAGGTTTCATCGACCAGTTGCAGCGGCCCGAGCGGCATCCCCACCAGCTTGGCCGCATTCTCGACCAGCGCGGGTTCCACCCCTTCGGCCACCATGCGGATGCCCTCGTTGATGTAGGGAATGATGCAGCGGTTGGCGTAGAAGAAGCGCGCATCGTTGACCACGATCGGCGTCTTGCGGATCTGGCGCACATAGTCGAGCGCCTTGGCCACCGCGCGGTCGCCGGTCTGTTTGCCGCGGATGATCTCGACCAGCATCATCTTGTCCACCGGCGAGAAGAAGTGGATGCCGATGAACTGGTCGGGGCGGCTGCTGGCCTTGGCCAGGGCGCTGATCGGCAGGGTCGAGGTATTGGTGGCGAAGATGCAGTCAGGTCCGGTTGCGGCCTCGACCTTCGCGGTGACCTCGGCCTTGACGGCCGGATCCTCGAACACCGCCTCGACGATCAGATCACAGCCCGCAAGGGCTGCGTAATCGGTGGTGGCGGTGATGCGGGCCAGCACCTCGGCCTTCTTTTCGGGCGTGACCTTCTTGCGGGCGATGCCCTTGTCGAGCAGGCCCTCGGAATAGGCGCGGCCGCGGTCGGCGGCGTCTTGTGCGGCGTCGATCAGCACCACGTCGATGCCCGCGTTCGCGCTGACATAGGCGATGCCCGCGCCCATCATGCCGGCGCCGATGATGCCCAGCTTGCGCACCGTCTGATCCGGCTGGGCGGGGCGCACCGCGCCTTTTTCCAACGCTTCCTTGTTGATGAAGAGCGAGCGGATCATCGCGGCGGACGAGGGGTTCATCAGCACGTTGGTGAACCAGCGCGCCTCGATCTTCAGCGCGGTGTCGAACGGCACGAGCGCGCCTTCATACACGGCGGACAGCAGGGCCTTGGCGGCGGGATAGACGCCCATGGTCTTGCCGTGAACCATCGCGTTCGCGCCCACGAAGGTCATGTAGCCGGCCGGATGATAGGGGTTGCCGCCGGGTATCTTGTAGCCCTTGGCATCCCAGGGCTTGACCAGATCGGCATCGGTGGCCGCCAGCACCCAGTCCTTTGCCCGCGCCAGCAGCTGGTCGGGGGCCACGACCTCGTCTATCAGCCCCGCGGCCTTGGCGGCTTTGGGATCGGACAGCTTGCCTTCCAGCAGGAAGGGGGCCGCCCCCATCGCGCCCATCTTGCGCACCAGCCGCGTGGTGCCGCCGGCGCCGGGGAAGATGCCGACCATGATCTCGGGCAGGCCGATCTTGGCGCGGGGATTGTCCGCCGCGAGGATGCGGTGGCAGGCCAGCGGCAGTTCAAGCCCGATGCCCAGCGCGGTGCCGGGCAGGGCAGCCACGATCGGCTTGCCGCCCTTCAGCGTCTTGGGGTCCATCCCGGCGCGTTCGATCTTGCGCAGGATTGCGTGCATGTTCATCACGCCCTCGAAGATGCCCTTGGCACCGCCATCATCGCGCATCCGGGCGATGACGTTCAGATCCATGCCGCCGGCGAAATCCTTTTTGCCCGAGGTCAGGATGATGCCCTTGACCGCCGGATCGGCCAGCGCGGCGTCGATATGGTCGTTCAACTCGGCAAAGCCGGCCAGCGACATGACGTTCATCGACTTTGCGACCACGTCCCAGGTGATCGTGGCAACGCCATCGGCATCAATGGCATAGGTGAAATCGGTCATTTCTTGTCTCCTGCGGCAGGGGTGTAGGCGCTGCCGTCCTTGTGGGTGAAGCGGGCGGTGCCGCCTGTGATCTCGACCCGAAGATCGACATCGGAATAGGTCGCAACCTCGTGCGGGGCCTTGCTGCCGACGACGAGAAAGCGCGCGGGCCGGTCAGTGCGGTTGACGAAATGATGCCCGTCGGGATCGCCGGCCGGGAAGGCCGCGCAATCGCCCGGGCGCATGACGGTTTCGCCGGCGTCCTGGATCAGCACGCATTCGCCTTCGGTCACCAGCACGAATTCATCCTCGTTCAGGTGCCAGTGGCGCAGGCTGGACAGCGCGCCGGGGGCCAGCGTGACGAGGTTGACACCGAACTGCGTCAGCCCGCCCGCTTCGCCCAGGCGCAGCGAGGACCGGCCCGCCATCATCGCGCCGTAGGGTGCGGGATAGATCGAGCCGGTCCTGACCGGCAGGGTGGAGAGATCGAGTTTCGACATCAGACCCGCTCGATGATGGTGGCGACGCCCATGCCCGAGGCGATGCAGAGCGTGGCAAGGCCGGTGCCCTTGCCGGACCGTTCAAGCTCGTCCAGCAGGGTGCCGATCAGGATCGCACCGGTGGCCCCCAGCGGATGGCCCATCGCGATCGCGCCGCCGTTCACGTTCACCCGATCGGCGTCCACGTCGAAAGCCTGCATGAAGCGCAGGACGACGGCGGCAAAGGCCTCGTTCACCTCGAACAGGTCGATGTCCGAGATCGCCATGCCCGAGT
The DNA here is from genome assembly GCA_041738105.1 of Rhodobacter sp. Lineage (GTDB taxonomy): Bacteria > Pseudomonadota > Alphaproteobacteria > Rhodobacterales > Rhodobacteraceae > Aliitabrizicola. The sequence goes on from JBGSQL010000428.1 coordinate 3,057, forward strand.
CGCGCAGGATCTTTTCGGTGACGGGCACCGGGCCGGTCAGCATGATCGTGGGATCGGTGCCGATCTTGGCGGTGGCGCGGATGCGGGCGCGCGGCGTCAGCCCGTACGCCTCGCCGAACGCCTTGTTGCCGACCAGGATCGCGGCGGCGCCATCGACGATGCCCGACGAGTTGCCGGCGTGGTGGACGTGGTTGATCCGCTCGAGGTGCGGATACTTCATCAGCGCGACCTTGTCGAAGCCGGGCATGACCTCGCCCATGTCCTTGAAGCTGGGCTTGAGCGCACCCAGCGTCTGCATGTCGGTGCCGGGGCGCATGAATTCGTCTTGCGCGAGGATCGGCAGGCCGTTCTGGTCCTGGATGGTGATGACCGAGCGGGCAAAGCGGTTGTCCTTCCAGGCGGCGGCGGCGCGGCGCTGGCTTTCCACCGCGAGGGTATCCACGTCATCGCGCGAGAAGCCGTATTCGGTGGCGATGATGTCGGCCGAGATGCCCTGCGGCACGAAATAGGTCTTCATCGCAAGGCTCGGGTCCACGGCGATGGCCGCCCCGTCTGACCCCATGGCGACCCGGCCCATCATCTCGACCCCGCCGGCGATGTAGGCCGCGCCGGCGCCGGCACGGACCTGGTTGGCGGCCAGGTTCACCGCCTCCATGCCAGACGCGCAAAAGCGGTTGATCGCCAGCCCGGGGATGGATTCGTCAAGGTTCGACGCCAGCACAGCCGACCGCGCCAGACAGGCACCCTGTTCCATGACCTGCGTGACATTGCCCCAGATCACATCCTCGACCGCGTGGCCATCAAGGTGGTTGCGCGCCTTCACCGCGTTCAGCACCTTGGCGGAC
>JBGSQL010000018.1:0-8699 GCA_041738105.1 Rhodobacter sp.
GGAATCCCCGTCCGCACCACAGGGCGCGGCGCGGTCAGCGCTTTCCAATCCGACAGCGCCCGGTTGACCGCCGGACGCGCCTCGCGCGCAACAAAGGCGCCGTGGCCTTCCTGTGTCCGCACCTCGCCATCATGGATCGCAACCTGGCCCCGCGTCAGCGTGAAGCGCGGCAGCCCAACCACCTCGTGCCCCTCGAAGACGTTGTAATCAATCGCAGACTGTTGCGCCGCCGCAGTGATGGTCTTGCGCTTTTCGGGATCCCACACCACCAGATCCGCATCCGCCCCGACCAGAACCGCACCCTTCTTCGGATAGCAGTTCAGGATCTTGGCGATGTTGGTGCTCGTCACCGCCACGAACTCGTTCATCGTCAATCGGCCGGTGCGCACCCCGTGCGTCCACAACATCGGCAGCCGGTCCTCCAGCCCCCCGGTGCCATTCGGGATCTTGGTGAAATCCCCCACGCCGAACCGCTTCTGCGCGGTGGTAAAGGCACAGTGATCCGTCGCCACCACCGAAAGCGATCCCGATTGCAACCCGGCCCACAGGCTGTCCTGATGCTTGCGGTCGCGAAACGGCGGGCTCATCACCCGGCGCGCGGCATGATCCCAGTCGGGATGCGCATATTCGCTCTCGTCCAGCGTCAGGTGCTGGATCAACGGCTCGCCCCACACCCGCTTGCCCTGCATCCGTGCACGCCGGATCGCCTCATGCGACTCCTCGCACGAGGTATGCACGACATACAGCGGCACGCCGGCCATGTCGGCGATCATGATCGCCCGGTTGGTCGCCTCGCCCTCGACCGCCGGCGGGCGCGAATAGGCATGGGCCTCGGGCCCGGTGTTGCCCTCGGCCAGCAGCCTGGCCTGCAACTCGGCCACCACATCGCCATTCTCGGCATGCACCATCGCCAGCGCCCCCAGATCGCCACAGCGCCGGAACGAGGCGTAAAGCTCGTCGTCGTTCACCATCAGCGCGCCCTTGTAGGCCATGAAGTGCTTGAATGACGTGATCCCGGCCTTCACCGCGTCCGCCATCCCGTCCCACACCGGCTGCCCCCACCAGGTCACCGCCATGTGATATGAATAGTCGCAATTGGCCCGGCCCGACTTGTTGTGCCACATCTGCAGCGCATCCATCAGCCCCTGCCCCTGCCCCGGCAGCACGAAATCCACGACCATCGTCGTGCCCCCAGCCAGCGCCGCGCGCGTCCCGCTCTCGAAATCGTCGGTCGAGTAGGTGCCCATGAACGGCATCTCGAGGTGCGTGTGCGGGTCGATCCCCCCCGGCATCACATAGCAACCCGTGGCATCCAGCTCTGTTCCGCCCGCAAGGTCCGGCCCGATCTCCACGATCACCCCGCCCTCGATCCGCACATCCGCCCGATAGGTCAGATCCGCCGTAACGATCGTCCCGTTCCTGATGACTGTGCCCATGTGCAGATCTCCCGCCCTTCTTCTGTTCCCAAATATCCCAGGGGTCCGGGGGCAGCGCCCCCGGCGCTATCCGATCAGCCCCGCCGTCTCCAACGCCGCGTGGAACAGCACATCCGCTCCCGCCGCTGCCCATTCCGGGCTGATCTCCTCGGCCTCGTTGTGCGAAAGCCCGCCCACGCAGGGGCACATGATCATCACCGTCGGCGCCACGCGGTTGATCCAGCAGGCGTCATGCCCGGCGCCGCTGACGATATCCATATGGCTGTAGCCCAGTCGCTCCGCCGCCGCGCGCACCGTCTTGACCAACCCCGGATCGAAGGTCACCGGGTCGAAATGCCCGACCGACTCGATCTCGATCCCCAGCCCCAGCTCCGTCGCCACGGCATGTGCGGCGCGCTCGACCTCGGCGCGCATCATGTCCAGCTTGCCCTGCTCGGCGCTGCGGATATCGACCGTGAACACCGCCCGGCCGGGGATCACGTTGCGCGAGTTCGGATAGACATTCGCCTGGCCCACCGCACCAACCGCGTTCGGCTGATGGCTCATCGCAATCTGATGCACCCGCTCGATGATCCGCGCCATCCCCAGGCCCGTATTCACCCGCATGTGCATCGGCGTCGATCCGGTATGCGAGTCGCGGCCCGTCAGAGTGATCTGCAACCACCACAGGCCCTGGCCATGCGTGACCACGCCGATGTCCTTGCCCTCGGCCTCCAGGATCGGCCCCTGCTCGATGTGCAACTCCAGCATCGCATGCATCTTGCGCGCCCCCACCGGTTCGTCACCGACCCAGCCGATCCGCGCCAGCTCGTCGCCAAAGGCCTTGCCCTCGGCATCGAGCCGGCCATAGGCATACTCCTGCGTATGCATCCCCGCGAACACGCCCGAGGCCAGCATCGCCGGGGCAAAGCGGGTGCCTTCCTCGTTCGTCCAGTTCACCACGACGATCGGGTGGCGGGTGCGCAGGCCAAGGTCGTTCATCGTGCGCACCGCCTCCAGCGCGCCCAGCACCCCCAGCACCCCGTCGTACTTGCCGCCCGTCGGCTGCGTGTCCAGATGCGATCCGATGTAGACCGGCAGCGCGTCGGGGTCCTCGCCCGCCCGCGTGGCAAACATCGTGCCCATCGTATCGACACCCATGGTCAGGCCCGCCGCCTCGCACCACGACTGAAACAGGCGCCGGCCTGCGGCATCGGCATCGGTCAGCGTCTGGCGGTTGTTGCCGCCCGCCACGCCGGGGCCGATCTGCGCCATCTCCATCAGGCTGTCCCACAGCCGCGCGCCGTTGATGCGCAGGTTTGCCCCCGGTGCCGTCATCGTCTTTCCCCCCAATCAAACGGGGTCTTGCTGGCCCCACGCGTCACTCAGCCGATCCTGACCATCGGGCAATCCTGACCATCTGGTCAAACCGAACGCACCACACCGCAACGGGGCGGTCAACGGAAATATGCACCTGCCGCCCCCCCAAGGGCGCGCCCCCCATCTGCCGCCCATTCGACGGGCAGACCGCAAGGGCGACGGGCTTTGCGCGGCGCCCCACCTCTGCTACCTCTGCGCCACCCGATCAGGAGCCCCCGCATGGACACAGCCACCCTCGAAGACGAACAGCGTCGCCTCGTCTTTGCCCGCTTTACCGAAGACACCGCGCTTGCCCTGGGCGAGACGCTGCTGCGGCTGGCCCGCGCCGGGGCGCACCCGGTGGTGATCGACATCCGCACCGCCGATCGCACGCTCTTTCACGCCGCCCTGCCCGGCTCCGCCCCGCTCAACGACCTTTGGGCACGGCGCAAAAGCACCACGGCGCTACAGTTTCAGACAGCCTCGCTGCTGGTTGGCGCGCGCCACCGCGACAAGGGCGAAAGCCTTGCAAAACACGGGCTCGATCTGGCGGATCATGCCGATCATGGCGGCGCTGTGCCGATCCGGGTCGCAGGCGTGGGCGTTGTCGCCGTCGCCACCGTCTCGGGCCTGCCCCAGATCGAGGATCACCAGCTTGTCGTGCGCGGGATCGAGGCGCTGCTCGCCTCCGCCTGACCGCTCAGATCTCGATCCCGGCCCGCCGCACGCCCTCGGCCATCCGGCCCTTGTCCTCTGGCCGCCGGAAGGGCAGTCGCGCATAGTGCCGCGCCGCCGAATACTCCGGGTTCAGCGCAATCAACTCTGCCCAGACCGTCTGCGCCTCGTCGATCCGTCCCAGATGCCCCAGCGCGCTGGCCAGGAACGAGCGGGACAGGTCGGTGGTCGGGGCCAGCCGGATCCGCTCGTGAAAGGTTTCGACTGCCTCGGCATAGTGCCCCATCATCATCTGCGCCATGCCGACGAAATGCACATAGTGGTAGCGCGAGACGGGATCGAGGCGCATCGCGCGTTCCATGTTCGGCACCGCATCTTCAGGATGGCCCTGAAACATCAGGATATTACCCAATGTGCTGTAAGCGGTCGCGAAGCTCGGGTTCAACTCCAGGGCGCGTTCACAATGCGCCCGTGCCTCATCCAGCCGATCCAGAAAGATCCCGACCACAGCCGCCGCATTGTGGGCAACCGGCTCTTGCGGATCTTTTTCAAGTGCCAGTTTGGCGTACCGCTCCGCCTGGTCCAGCGCATCGGGGATCTTCAGCCAGTTGTTGTTGAACTCCAGCGTGTAAAGCATCGCCATATAGGCATAGGGCAGCGCAAAATCCGGATCGGCCTCGATCGCCTCGCGCATCAGCGCAAGGGCCTGGTCCATCTTGTCGCGCCCCTGCACCAATCCGCGCAACAACTCCGCCTGCAACTCGCGAGCCCGCAACATGAAGTCATGCGCCCGCAGGTTCCGCGTGCCGCCCTCCAGAACCCGGGTCAGTTCGGCCGGCTTCAACGTCACCTTCAGCGCATCCACGATCCGCAACGTCACCTCATCCTGCACCGCAAAGATGTCGGTCAGTTCACGGTCATAGCGATCGGCCCACAGGTGCCCGCCGGTGCGCGCATCCACCAGCTGCGCCGTGATCCGCACCCGGTTTCCCGCCCGGCGGATCGAGCCCTCCAGCACCGACCCGACGCCCAGTTCACGCCCCACCACCCGCACGTCATGGTTGCGCCCCTTGTAAGTGAAGCTCGAATTGCGCGCGACCACCATCAGGCCCGTCACCTTCGACAGATCCGTGATAATGTCCTCGCTGATCCCGTCCGAGAAATACTCCTGTTCGGGGTCGTTCGACATGTTGGTAAAGGGCAGAACCGCGACCGATGGCATATCCGCGCCCGCCGCGGGGCCCGATTCTGGGCCATTTGGGCCCGACTCTGGCAGGACGGCCGCCGGCCTTGCAGATTGGGGCGCGCCTGCCTCGCCGCCCCAGCGCCAGACCCGGACCGGCTGTGCAATGTTCTTCAGCGCCAGTTCGCCCGCATCCTCCAGGACCACACCGATCTTGCCGCGCACCTGCGCATGAATGGCGTCCGAGACAAGGATACCGTTGCGCGGCGCCTGCGCTTCCAGCCGTGCGGCCACGTTCACCCCATCGCCAAAGATGTCGTCGCCCTCGATCACGATATCGCCAAGGTTCACGCCGATGCGGAACTCGATCGGCGCCAGCCCGGTCCGCGTGGCATTGTGCGCAGCCATCGCGCCCTGAATGGCGACCGCACATTCCACCGCATCGACCGCGCTCGCAAACTCGACCAGCGCGCCATCGCCCATCACCTTGACAAGGCGCCCGTGGTGATAGGAGACGGCCGGGTCGAGAACGTTGGCCCGCAGTTCCCTCAGCAAGCCGAGCGTCCCGGCTTCGTCGGCGCCCATCATGCGGGAATAGCCGGCGATGTCGGCCGCAAGAATTGCCGCCAGCCTGCGCTCTATGCGTTTCTCGGGCATGCTCTCCAGCTCCGATGTGTCGAAAAGCATAACCGATGGCTATCAGGCATGGTACCGTCATTTCAATTCGCGCGGCGAGCGAGTTGCGGGGGACAAACCCAGAAGGAGGAACGCATGAAAACCGGAACGCGCACCACCAATGGCCGCGGACGTCTTTACGACAGCATCGTCGACACCGTGGGCGACACGCCCTCGATCCGCCTCAATACCCTCGCGCCCGCCCATGTGCGCATCTATGTGAAGGCCGAGTTCTTCAATCCAGCCGCCTCGGTGAAGGACCGGCTTGCGGTCAGCATCATAGAGGCGGCCGAGCGCGACGGCAGGCTCAAGCCGGGCATGACGGTGGTCGAGGCAACCAGCGGCAATACCGGCATCGGCCTTGCAATGGTCTGCGCGCAGAAGGGCTACCCGCTGGTCGTCACCATGGCCGACAGCTTTTCCATCGAACGGCGCAAGCTGATGCGCATGTATGGCGCAAAGGTCGTGCTGACGCCGCGCGCGCAGAAGGGCTTCGGCATGTACCGCAAGGCGGTCGAGCTTGCCGAAGCCAATGGCTGGTTCCTCGCTCACCAGTTCGAGACCGAGGCGAATGCCGACATTCACGAGGCCACGACAGCACGCGAGATCATCAATGATTTCAAAGGTGAGCGGCTGGACTATGTCGTGACCGGCTACGGCACGGGCGGCACTGTGACCGGGCTTGGGCGCGTCCTGCGCAAGGAGCGTCCGGAAACGAAGATCATCCTTTCCGAACCGGCCAATGCGCAATTGATCGGAAGCGGCATCGCGCAGGATCGAACGGCGGACGGCGCCCCCGCCAAGGGGCACCCCTCTTTCGAACCCCACCCGATCCAGGGCTGGACGCCCGATTTCATCCCGCTGGTGCTTCAGGAGGCAATCGACGCGAACCTGTATGACGAACTGATACCGGTCGCGGGAGCAGACGGGATGAAATGGGCAGTCGCGCTGGCGCAAAAGGAAGGCATCCTCACCGGCGTCTCCGGCGGCGCAACGCTTGCCGTTTCCATGCAGATTGCCGAGAAGGCGGCGCCGGGATCCGTTATCTTGTGCATGTTGCCCGATACCGGCGAACGATACATGTCAACGCCGCTCTTCGAGGCCATTCCGGAAGGCATGAACGAGGAGGAAATCGCCCTGTCGCGCTCCACCCCCGGTTATCAAATCGAGTGACAAACGCAAAGATTCAGCTTCCGAGGGCACCTGCCTCTTGTCTTGCGCCGGTACTGGACTAATTCATCGATTGTAATATGTATCCGACACGCGATCTTGTTCAATCAACGATGGATTTCCATGACGGTTCTCGAGAAAACCCTTTCTCCCGGCGATACGGCAGAACTTATGCGGCAGGCCCGCCAGGCCAGCGACCTGATGAAGGCCCTGTCCCACGAGACGCGGCTCGTAATCCTTTGCCTTCTGTCCGAAGGCGAGAAATCGGTTTCCGAGCTTGAGAAAATCGTCGACATGCCGCAGGCATCGGTCTCGCAGCAACTCGCGAGACTGCGCTTCGACCGGCTGGTCAAGACCCGCCGCGACGGGCGCACCATCCATTACAGCATCGCCGACAGCGGCGTATCCACCATCATCGGCGCGCTGCACCAAATGTATTGCGGCGTGCGCGAGAAAGCCTGACGGTCGCCCGTCAGGTTCTCAGCACCCGGTAGATCGCCGGTATCACCAGCACCGTCAGCAGCGTCGATGACGCGAGCCCGAACAACAGCGAGATCGCCAACCCCTGGAAGATCGGGTCGGTGAGGATCACCGCGGCGCCGATCATGGCGGCCAGTGCCGTCAGCAGGATTGGCTTGAAGCGCACGGAACCCGCCTTGATCAGCACGTCGCTGAAGGGCGTATCCGCCCCGCGCGGTTCGTGCCGGATGAAGTCCACCAGCAGGATCGAATTGCGCACGATGATGCCGGCCAGCGCGATGAAACCGATCATCGAGGTGGCGGTGAACGGCGCGCCGAACAGCCAATGTCCGCCAAGGATGCCGATGAAGGTCAGCGGGATCGGTGTCAGGATGACGAGCGGCACCTTGAACGAACCGAACTGGGCGACGACCAGGATGTAGATGCCGAGCAGCGCGACGATGAAGGCAGCGCCCATGTCGCGGAAGGTGACCCAGGTCACCTCCCACTCGCCGTCCCACAGCAGGACCGGCTTGCTCTCATCCTCCGGCTGGCCGTTGAGCGAGATCACCGGTTTTTCAAGACCGGTCCAGTCCTGCTTGTCCAGCGCTTCCTGAACCGCGAGCAAACCGTAGAGCGGGGCTTCAAAGTCGCCTGCAAGTTCGGCGATCACCATTTCCGCCGCGCGGCCATTGTGCCTGAACACGGGGAAGGACGCCTGCTCCTCGCTCAGCCGCACCACATCGCCAAGCTCGACCACGCCGCGGTCGCCCGGCAGGACGTTGGCAGGGATCGGCGTCGTCAGGAAATGCTCGTCCAGCGTCTTTTCGCCCTTCGGCCTTTCCACCCGGATCGGGATCGGCTGCCTGCCTTCGCCCCGGTGCGAATAGCCGACGGTCATGCCGCCATTGAGGATGGCGAGCGTATCGAAGGCGTCGCTTTCCTCGACGCGGAAAAACTCGATGTCGTCGGTCGACAGTGCAGCGCGCATGCGCCTTGCAGGCACGCCATAGGAATTGTCGATGTCCACGACGAACGGCACCGAGCGGAATGCCGCCTCGACACGACCCGCTACCGCGCGGCGCGTGGGCGCGTCCGGGCCGTAAATTTCGGCGAGCAGCGTCGCCATGACCGGCGGACCCGGCGGCGGTTCGATCACCTTGAAGCTCGCGCCCTGCGGCAGATCGAGCTCCTTCAGCCGCTCGCGGATTTCCAGCGCGATTTCATGGCTGGAGCGGTCACGCTCATGCTTGGGCAGGAGGTTGATCGCAACATCGCCCATCTCCGGCGAGGCCCGCAGATAGTAGTGCCGCACCAGGCCGTTGAAGTTGAACGGTGACGCAGTTCCCGCATGGGTCTGCGTGCTCTTGACTTCGGGCAGTTCAAGCACGTTTCTTGCGATAGCCTGCGCTACCGCATCCGTCGCCTCGACCGACGAGCCTTCCGGCAGGTCGATGACGACCGACAGCTCGGACTTGTTGTCGAAGGGCAGCAGCTTGACCGTGACATCCTTGGTGTAGAACAGCACCAGCGAGCCCAGCGTCAAAATACCGACGGCGATCAGGAACAGCCAGCTCCTCGTCTTGCTCGCAAGGATTGGCCGCGCCACCGCGGCGTACATCGCGCCGAGCCTGCCGCCATGCGCCGCGCCATCGTCGTGATGCACGGGCGCCTTGCCTGCGATCTTCATCATCAGCCACGGCGTGACCATGACTGCGACGAAGAAGGAAAAGATCATCGCGGCGGAGGCGTTGGCGGGGATC
>JBGSQL010000041.1:0-7354 GCA_041738105.1 Rhodobacter sp.
TTGCGCGGCGCACGGGGACGGCGCTGCGGCGCGGCACTTGCCGCTTGGCTCTCCGGAGTTTCGCCGGATGGCGCACTTTGTGCCGTCTGGTCAGCTGCATCCTGCTGCACAGGCCTGTCTTCCCTGCGCCGGTCCTTGCGGCCTGCCGCGTCGGATGGCTGTGGCCGATCGCGGCGCTCTGTAACTTCCTTGCGCGGCGCAGGTACGTCCCCACGCGCGCGGGCCTCAGGTGTTTCAACCAACCCACTGTCATCGAGCTCGTCGATGAAATCCATCATTCCGGTAGACCGGGGCATGTTGACCTCGGGCTGTTCGTCACGCGGCTCAATCCGATCATCACGATAAGCGCGGTCACGGTTCGGCTGGTCGCGGTGCTGTTGTTGGCCGCCATTCTGTACAGGCCCACCCTGGCCACCTGAATAGACGCCGTTTTGCGGGTAGTCGCCCTGTGGTCGGCGCTGATCCTGCTCGGCCGCAAGTTCGCGCTGCGCCTCGGCCAGCATCCGGGTGTAGTGTTCGGCATGCTGCATGAAGTTTTCGGCTGCCACGCGATCGTTCGACATCTGCGAGTCGCGCGCAAGGATCTGATACTTCTCGATGATCTGCTGTGGCGTACCGCGCACCTTGCCTTCCGGCCCCGAGCTTTCGAAAACCCGGTTGATGATATTGCCAATCGACCGAGGCCGGTTCGACTTCGAGCGCGAGCGTGATTTTGATGATCTCATGTGTTCTGTGTTTCCGGCGTGGGTATGGCTTGGCCCGAAGCACCTGCGTTCAGTCGCACAGCGTTTCCCAATCGGGGACCGTCGACGAATGTCAGGGTTGCGAGAGAGGCTCATGCAGATTGGCGCCTTCCCGGCACCTGAACCCCATATGTCGAATAACCATGCGACACCCTGACTGACAAGGGAAAACTGTCGGGCTTTCGATCAATTTCTTCAATCAATCAGGTTTTTCGGTGTGCTGTGACGAGAATCCCGCACATTTGTCGTTGTACCTTCAGAGCAAACACGGGCTGATACCACCCGATCACGACCGTCCATGTCCTGGCTTACCTGGATTTCTACAAATCCAGCGTCCGAAAGCAGCTGACAGACGCTCTCTGCCTGGGTTGGGCCAATTTCCATGATCAGCCGACCCTGCGCTTCCAGTTGCAACGGCGCGCCTGCCACAATCTGTCGATAGGCGCCGATCCCGTCTCCGCCGGGCGTCAGCGCAAGGTGTGGTTCCCAGTCGCGCACCTCGGGGGCAAGATGCGCTACTTCTGCTTCGGCGATGTAGGGGGGATTGGACACGATCAGATCGAACCGTCCCTCGATCCCCGAAAACCAGTCAGCGCGGATGAACCGTGCCCGTTCGGCACATCCCAACCGCTCGGCGTTCTCCACCGCGACCAACAGAGCCTCTGGTGACAGATCCGTTCCCAGACCGGTGGCCTCCGTGCGTTCGGCAAGCAGGGAAAGCAGGATCGCCCCCGTTCCCGTTCCAAGATCGAGCACGTGGCGAAACGGCTCTTCCAGCGCGGCCATCACCAGCGCTTCGGTTTCGGGTCGCGGATCAAGCACGTCTCGGGTCACATGAAAGGGCCGGCCCCAGAACTCGCGGTGTCCGATGATCTGGCTCAGCGGTTGGCGCTGCGCGCGCGCCTCGATCGCCACCTCGAAGCGTCGGCACATGTCTGGTGTCAGAGTGTCATGCAGATGCAAAGTGATGCGCTGCGGCGCCAGATGCATCGCGTGCGCCAGCAGCAACCTCGCATCGCGTGCGGCGTCTTCAACGCCAGCCGCCGCCAGTTTCGGAACCGCAAGACGCAAGGCTTCGGCGGCGGTCATGCCTCCATCTCGGCCAGCTTGCTTGCCTGGTCATGTGCCACAAGGGCGTCGATCACGGAATCCAGATCGCCTGCCATGACGTGTTGCAGCGAATAGAGCGTCAGGTTGATCCGGTGATCCGTCAGCCTGCCCTGCGGAAAATTGTAGGTGCGGATACGCTCGCTGCGGTCGCCCGAGCCAACCTGCGCCTTGCGATCAGCTGCGCGCGCATCATTGACCCGCGCACGTTCAAGATCGAACAACCGCGCACGCAAGACCTGCATCGCGATCTCGCGGTTGCGGTGTTGCGACTTCTCTGACGAGGTCACGACAATCCCCGTAGGCAGGTGCGTGATCCGCACCGCCGAGTCGGTCGTGTTCACGTGCTGCCCCCCCGCGCCACTGGACCGCATCGTGTCGATCCGGATATCGCTGGCCGGAATGTCGATATCCACGTCTTCCGCTTCCGGCAGAACGGCAACAGTTGCCGCCGATGTATGGATCCGCCCCTGCGACTCTGTCTCGGGCACCCGCTGCACCCGATGCACACCGGATTCAAACTTCAACCGCGCGAAAACCCCTTCGCCACGAATGTGGGCCACGACCTCGCGAATACCGCCCAGATCACTTTCCTGAAGGTCGAGGATCTCAAGCTGCCAACCGTGGTTTTCGGCGTAGCGCTGGTACATCCGCAGCAAGTCAGCCGCAAAGAGCGCGGCCTCTTCACCGCCCGTCCCCGGCCGGATCTCAAGGATCGCTGGCCGGGCGTCGGCCGCATCCTTGGGCAGCAAGGCAAGTTGCAGGGCCTGTTCCATCTCTGGAATGCGCGCCTTGAGTTTCGGCAGCTCATCTTCCGCCAGAGCCCGCATTTCGGGATCGGCGAGCATGGCCTGCGCCTCGTCCAGATCAGCCAGCGCGCGACGATACGCGGCGATTTCGGCCACCACCGGCTTCAACTCGCTGTATTCGCGGCTAAGCGGCGCGATCTCGGCCGTAGGGGCCCCAGCCGACAGCTTCGCTTCGACAAACTCGAAACGGCGTGTGATCTGATCAAGTTTTTCGAGCGGCACCATGCTGGGCGGTTTGGCCGATGGGGCGCGGCCGGTCAAGGGCTGCGAGCCGGCCCACGGACCAAAGGCCGAACGGCCGGCCGCGATAGACCCAGGTCTGGTCTGGCTGCGCGCCCATCCCGACCGCACCAACCGGTCCGACGATCGAGCCATCGGGGTGCGCGACAATCCAGTCGCGCAGTTCGTCCTCTGTCCGGGGGGTTGCAACCGCCTGCGTCAACCGGCCGGCAAAGTTGAAATCGGCGTTATAGGGCATTCCCCAGACGGCAACGCCCGTCTCGGCGCGCGCGGCGATCGCCCTGCCAATCGGCCCCGCATCATGGGCCGCAAATGCGCCGCTGCCCAGCAACAAAAGATGCAGCGCAGCGACAGGCCCCAGCCCCTGCACGGCATGACCCCAGCCAGATGGCAGGCGCCACCCCAGCACCGCGAGAAAAAGACAACACAGCGCAAACCCTGCTGCGGCAGCCCGGCCCAAACCGACACCGCCGCCAATTTCGGGCGACACCATGCCGAACGCCACGGCCGCCGCCGCCAGCGCAAGCACCAAGAGCAGCACCGGCGCCGCAGACCCGCCTGGCGCCGACCGCCCTGCACCCGTCCATACGCGCGCCAGCAGCAGGCCGAGCGCGGGCAACTCGGGCAAGAGGTAATGCACCTGTTTTCCGCCGATCAGGGAAAACAGGACAAGCCCGCCAACCGCCCAGATCAGACAGAACCGCGCTGCAGGATCCTGGCGCAACAGATCGGGAACCGCGCGCCACAAGCGCCAGGACCACCCCCAGGGAAAGACGATCAGCGGCAGCAGCGCCACAAGAAACCAGACCGGCCGTCCATGGCCCATCTGCCCCGTGACCCGATCGACAGTCTGGGTCCAGATCAGGTCTTCCCGGTAAGAGGCATCGCCCAGCAAAAGCGCCGGCCCAAGCCACAGCAGGACCAATCCAAGGGCGGCGGCAAGGGCAAGGCCGGTTCCGCGCAGGATCTGGCGATACCCCGGCCGCTGATGCGACCAAAGCGGCCAGGTGACCAGCACCGGCGCAAGATGCACAAGAATGACCGGCCCCTTCGCCAGAACGCCAAACCCGATCACCACGCCCAGAGCAAGCCAGGAAGCAAAACTGTCATGGCCCTGCCCCAGGCGCCAGATGACGCCCATTCCAACCAGCACGATCAGCGACAGAAGCGCATCGAACATCGTGGCGCTGCCGAAGATCGCGAAGACGGAAAAGCTGGCAGTCACGATCATCGCCCCGATCGCCACCTCTGGATTGCCCGGCCAGAGCCGGCGCGCAAGCCCACCCGTGGCCGCCACCGCCGCCAAAGCGCAAAGCGGGCCGATCAAGCGGCCGGCAAGCTCGGAAACGCCCGTGACCGACCACACCAGATTGATCAGCCAGAAAAGAAGCGGCGGCTTGTGGCTGTAGGGCTCGAAGTTTCGAGTCAGATGGAACGGATCGCCGGACAGATGCATCTCCCAGGCTACGGTCAGGTAGCGCGTCTCGTCGATCGGCAACAGCGGGCGCATCAGAACCAGCACGACCATCAGCACTCCATACCCAGCCAGAAGGCCGGCCATTCTGAACTGCATCCTGCGCTGATCTCCGGTCGGGAAGGGAAGCGACTTCATACGTTCCCTTTGCTGCGGTATGTCCATGCAACTGAAGTTGCAGACCACCATTTCCGGTGCTCGACAGCTACCAAACGACAGAACCTGTCGCCAACAGGAAACTGACGGGTTCTGTCGCTTGTAATCTCGGGCCCAAGAAAATCGCCCCCTCGTCGCCAATGTCGCGCAGGGCCAAGCCAGGTGCGAAGGAAATCGCCATGAAATCTCATACCCGTGTGCTCGTCATTGGTGGCGGCGTCGTCGGCTGTTCAGTTCTGTATCACCTGACCAAGCTCGGCTGGTCCGACGTAACGCTGATTGAACGCTCTGATCTGACCTCGGGTTCAACCTGGCACGCGGCGGGCGGCTTTCATACCCTGAATGGCGACACCAACATGGCGGCGCTGCAAGGCTATACCATTCGCCTCTACAAGGAACTCGAGGCGATCACCGGGATGTCCTGCGGCTTGCACCATGTGGGTGGGATCACGCTGGCCGATACCGAAGCCCGTTTCGACATGCTGAAGGCAGAGCGCGCAAAGCACCGCTACATGGGGCTGGACACCGAGATCCTGGCGCCGACCGAGGTCGAGGCGATGACCGATGGCCTGGTCAACACCAAGGGGATCCTCGGCGCGCTCTACGATCCGCTGGACGGCCACCTCGATCCGTCGGGCACAACCCACGCCTATGCCAAGGCCGCGCGGATGGGCGGGGCGGAAATCGAGTTGCACAACCGTGTTCTTGAAACCATCGCCCGGCCTGATGGGACATGGGAAGTGGTGACCGAGAAAGGCACGATCATCGCCGAACATCTGGTCAACGCCGCAGGGCTTTGGGCTAGAGAAGTCGGCGCAATGGCGGGCGTTTACCTGCCATTGTTGCCGATGGCGCACCAATACCTTGTCACCGACGACATTCCCGAAATCATGGCGCGGGGCAAGGAGTTTCCCCATGTGATGGATCCGGGGGGCGAGAGCTATCTGCGCCAGGAAGGCCGGGGGTTGTGCATCGGGTTCTACGAAAAGCCCTGCGAGGCCTGGTCGGTGGATGGCACGCCCTGGAACTTCGGGCACGAGTTGCTGAACGAGCAGTTCGACAAGATCGAGGACAGCGTCACCTTCGCCTACAAACGCTTTCCCGTGCTGGAACGCTCGGGCGTCAAACGGGTGATCCATGGGCCTTTCACCTTTGCACCCGACGGAAACCCGCTGATCGGCCCGGTGCCGGGCCTGCGGAACTACTGGTCGGCCTGCGCGGTGATGGCGGGGTTCAGCCAGGGTGGCGGCATGGGGTTGGCGCTGGCCCAGTGGATGATCGAAGGCGAGGTCGAACGCGATCCGCGCGGATTTGACGTGGCGCGGTTCGGCGGCTGGACCACGCCGGGCTATACGGTGCCCAAGGTCATCGAGAACTATCAGACCCGGTTTTCCGTCGCCTACCCGAACGAGGAAAAGCCGGCGGCCCGGCCGTTCCGGACCACGGTGATGTACGACATCTTCTCGGACATGCGGGCGGTCTGGGGGCAGCAATACGGGCTTGAGGTGGTGAACTACCATGCCCTGCCCGGTGAGCCGCTGTATGAGACACCGACCTTCAAACGCTCGAATGCCTGGGAGGCGACGCGCCAGGAAGTGATGGCGGTGCGCACGGGGGTCGGGATCAACGAGGTTCAGAACTTCGGCAAGTATCGCGTGACCGGGTCAGGGGCGCGGGCCTGGCTTGATCGGATCATGGCCGGGTTGATCCCGAAACCGGGGCGGCTGAGCCTGACACCGATGTTGGCCGAGAGCGGCAAGATCATCGGGGATTTTACCGTCTCTTGCCTGTCGGAGACCGAGTTTCAGCTGACGGCGAGCTATGGCGCGCAGGGCTGGCATGGGCGGTGGTTTGACAGCCATGCCGAGGATGGGGTGCGGGTCGAGAACATTTCGGACACGCGGACGGGGTTCCAGATCGCGGGCCCGAGGGCGCGCGATCTGCTCGCACGGGTCACGCGGGCGGATGTGTCTGGCGAAGCGTTCCGCTTCATGGATGTGAAGCGCCTGACCGTGGGGATGGCCGACTGTATCGTGCAGCGGGTCAGCTATACGGGCGATCTGGGCTATGAGATCTACTGCGATGCGGTCAGTCAGCGGCATCTGTGGCAGACGCTTTGGAACGTGGGGCAGGATATGGGGATCCGGCCGTTCGGGATGCGGGCGATGATGTCGCTGCGGCTGGACAAGTTCTTTGGATCGTGGGGGCGCGAGTTCAGCCCGGACTACAGGCCGGTGGAAACCGGGCTGGATCGCTTCATTCGCTGGAACAAGCCGGCCGACTGGATCGGCAAGGCGGCGGCGATGAAGGAGAAGGCCGAGGGGCCCGCCCGCAAGTTGTGCGCGTTTGTGGTCGAGGCCGGCGATGCCGACGTGGTGGCGTGGGAGCCGATCTGGCTGGAGGGCGCGGTGGTGGGGTTTTGCACCTCGGGTGGGTATTCGCATTTCACGCAGAAATCGGTCGCGCTGGGATTTGTTCCGGCGGACAAGGTGCGGGACGGGTTGCAGGTGGAGATTGAGATCCTGGGGGAGCGGCGGTCGGCAAGGCTGGTGATGGAGCCGCTGTTCGATGCCGATGGGGCGCGGATGCGGGGGTGAATGTCGCACAGGTGGACAAAAAGTCATCCCATTGGAATAAAACGATAATCAAGAAATCGTTAGGAGTTTCTTAGGATTTCCGAGCCGACAATCCTGCTGCTGGCTGCCGGATCCTCGTCGCGTATGCGGGGCGAGGACAAGCTGTTGCAGGCTGTCGAGGGCAAGGCGCTGCTTGCGCGGCAAGCGCGCGTGGCGCTGGCAACCGGGTGCCCGGTGATCGTGACCCTA
>JBGSQL010000058.1:0-7796 GCA_041738105.1 Rhodobacter sp.
CGATCAGCAGCGTGGCGGGATCGTTCCGGCGCGCGAGCATGGCAAGCTGATGGGGGTGCAGCGACCAGCCTTTGGCGGCGAACCAGGCGGCAAGGGCAGGGGGCAGCGGCATCATGGCCGGAAGGTAGGGCAGGCGGGGGCCGGGGGAAAGCCGCGATCGGCGTGGGCCGCGTGCGATCGCGCCCCGTCCGTTCGGGATCGGTCAGTGGTCGATCTTTTCCTGGCGCACGAACATGTTGGACCAGGCCCGGTCGATCAGCGCGGGCGACATCTGGTAGGGGATGCCTTCGAAATCGCAGATTGCCATCATCTGGTCGATCAGGAAGACCGGCTGATAGTTGGCGTAGTTGTTGGCGATGGACGGAAACTTGACCTTCATCAGATGCACGAGGGTGGCTTCGTCCAGCGGCATCCGCTTTTTCCGGGCGACCATCGCGAAGATCTTGAGGAAGTTTTCCTGGTTCGGGCCGTCGATCTTGATCTTGAAGAAGATCCGGCGCAGGGCCGCGCCGTCAAAGATCTCGTTCGGGTGGAAGTTGGTGGAAAAGATCACCAGCGTGTCGAAGGGCACGGTGAACTTTTCGCCCGATTGCAGGGCGAGGATATCCTTGCCCTCTTCCAGCGGCACGATCCAGCGGTTGACGATCTTTTGCGGTGGTTCCTGCTGGCGGCCAAGGTCGTCGATGATGAAGATGCCACCGGTGGATTTCAGCTGAAGCGGCGCCTGATAGGTGCGAGCCGTGGGGTTGTAGGTGAGGTCGAGCATGTCGAGCGACAATTCGCCCCCGGTGATCACCGTCGGGCGTTCGCAATAGACATAGCGGTTGTCGAAGCGGTTCGAGGTGCGGCGCAGCGAGGTCGGATCATCGACCGCCTCTTCGGCGGCGGAGTGAACGATGGGGTCATAGACGGTGATGACCTGGCCGGAATATTCCAGCGCGCGGGGCACGAAGATCTTGTCGCCCATGGCCGCGCGGATCCCGTTCGAGATCGAGGATTTGCCGTTGCCCGGGGGGCCATACATCAGGATCGACCGTCCCGAGGTGACGGCGGGGCCGAGATTGTCGAGCAGGTCGGGCGGCAGGATCAGGTGGCCCATCGCGCCCACCAGTTGATCGCGGGTGATCTTGATGTTGCGGATCGACTGGCGCTTGACCTGTTCCTTGTAGGCATCCAGCGGGATCGGCATGGCGCCGTAATATTCCGACTGGCTGAGCGCATCGAGCGCGCGGGCCCGGCCGGCATCGGTCAATTGATAGCCCATCTCGTTGCCCGAGGTGGCATGCAGGGTGCCGGTCGCCTCGATCAGTTTCTGGCCGCGGGACAGATCGACCAGTTCCTGCGTGACGTTCACCGGCAGGCAGATCTGGCGCGAGATCAGGCTGACCAGATCGAGGTTCATGCGGAACATGGTCTTGAGCAGGATATCGCGCATCATGACCATGCCGATGCCCGTCTCGGCCATCGTCCGGGGGGCGATGGGGGCGATCACGTTGGGCGTTGTCTGCACGTTCATCGGGGCACCTGTGAAAGACGCGGGCCTTGCGGCCCGGGGACGGTTGAAGGGCTCAGGCAGGGGGGGCGAAGCGGATCGCGGCAAGAAGGTAGAACACGAGCGTGCCCGCCAGCGCGAGGCCCATGGGGAAATCCTTGTGCGTCCAGGACAGCCAGTCGGCGGTCATGGCACGCACGGGGCCGATGGCACGGGCCGCGCGATGGCTGATGAAGGCGCCGAGGATCGCCGCAGCCAGCAGCGCCAGGGCAAAGCGCAGGTCAGCTATCGGAAAGAACGGCGCCATCGCGGCTGCGAACTTGGCGTCGCCCGCGCCGACCAAGCCGATCGCGTTGAGCAGGAACCCCAGCGCCAGCACGATCGCAAGGTGCGACCAGCGCCAGGCCCAGACATCGAGCGGCAGTGCCGCGAGGCCCACCACGGCAAAGACTGCGGCCAGGGCGAAGACGGCCTTGTTCGGGATCTTCATGAACTTCATGTCGCTCCAGGCGACCCAGATCGCGATGGGCAGCACGAAGGGCAGGAACCAGAGCGCGGTGGTGGCTGTCGTTTCGATCATCCCTGCACGTTCCCGCCTAGCGCCTCGAGGCTGCGCACGGCGGCCTCGAAATATTGTGGATGGGTTTCGATCGCGTCCTGCATCAGGCCCTTGCCGACCATCACATCGCCCTGTTTCACCGCTGTCAGCCCGAGGGTGTAGAGCAGTTCCGCGCGCTCGGTCTGGGTCATCTCGATCACCGGCAGGTCATACTTGCGCTGGGCGCCGCGGGCCAGGACGAGGTTGTTCTTGGTGGTGAAGCGTTTCGGATCGTAGGTGATCGCCTCGACGAACAGCTTTTCGGCGCCGGCATAATCCCCTCGCGTCAGTTTGGAGTAGCCCCAGTTGTTCAGCACCGGTGCCGGTTTGGTCGTAAGCCCCTGGGCGATTTCGTAAAAGCTGTCGGCCTTTTTCCACTGTTTCTTGCTGTCGGCGACCATCGCCTCCAGCCGATACCTCTCGAACGTTTCGTGCGTCGGGGGGATCTTGTTCAGCTCGGCCTCGGCCTTTTCCCATTCATTGGCCCGCACCAGCGCATCGGCATAGCGCACGCGGTCGTCATTGGTGCCTTCCGGGCTGTTCACGATTGCCGCCCAGACACCGATCGCCTCGGTCGGACGATTGGCCCGGACCAGCGACACCGCCAGACCCCGCTTGAGATCGATACGGTCGGGTTGCTGATCCGAGGCGCCGCGGAAATAGTTTACCGCCTCGTCCGGGTCGCCGACCGTCAGCATGATGTCGTTGAGGTTGCTTTCGTCGATGACGTTCACACCCTTGAGGGCGCGCTTTACATCGGCATCCGAAGATCCCTGGTTACAGCCAGAAAGAGCCACCGTGCCGCCAAGGCACAGGGCAAGAAGAACCGGTTGGCGCATTTTGCGTCCTATTTCTGCTCGGTTCTCAGAGGTTTGTAAGCAGCAGATATTCTCCCTGCCCCTGACGCACCAGCGAGAACCCGTTTGCCTCACTTTCGTCAGGGTACACCGTCTGTTCGGATTTCGCGATAGCGAGTCGCAGATTTTCGCGGATCGAGTCCGTTGCGCCACTGTCGAACGCATAGGCCTGTTCAAAGACGCGCCTTGCTTCACCTGTTTCGCCCCGTTCCATGAGCACGACGCCCAGATTGTTCAACGCCGGCACCGAGGTTGGATCCACTTCGAGCGCGCGGCGCAGGATCTGTTCGGCCTGACCAAGCCGTCCGAGCGCAAGGTTGGCCGACCCGATCGACGATAGAACCTCGGCGTTCGGGCCCTGTTCGCTGGCCGCGCGCAAATAGGCTTTCAGCGCCAATTCGTACTCGCCCGACTCCATCAGCCTGTGGCCGACGGTCAGGCTGTCGGCGCCCTCGCCGCGCGGATCGACCGGCGGCGGCGTGGTGCGCGCGGATTGGGCCCCCCCCAGCGTGCAGGCCCCCAGCAGACACAGTGCGATCACCGCAGCTTGCCAGGGCCTTCGCATGATGGGGATCAGCCTCCGCCAAGTTGGGTCGCGATGCCATAGACCGAGGGTCCGATCAGGATGATCATGAGGGGCGGCACCGTGAACATCATAGTGCCGAGGGTAAGCTTGGTCGGCAAGGTGTTTGCCTTCTCTTCCGCGCGCATTACGCGTTTGTCGCGCATTTCGCCGGCATAGACGCGCAGCGCCTCGGCGATCGAGGTGCCGAAGGTGGCGGATTGGACCAGAACGGTCACAAAGGACGAGACATCCTGCAGGCCGACGCGTTCGGCCATGTCCTTGAGCACCGCAATCCGTTCCTTGCCCGCCTTCACCTCCTGGCCCACGATCTCGAATTCATCGGCAAGGTCGGGATAGCCGGCGCGCAGTTCGCGTGCGACGCGCAGGATCGACTGGTCGAGCGATTGGCCCGCCTCGACGCAGACCAGCATCATGTCGAGTGCATCGGGAAAGCCGGCAGTGATGGCGCCCTGGCGGGTCTGCAGGCGGCGCTGGACCCAGTATTGCGGCAGATAGTAGCCTGCCGCACCGGGGCCGATGGTGGACAGCACCATCATCTGCGTGCTGATCTCGCCGGTAGCGGACTGTGCCATGGCAAAGATGATGCCGATCAGCAGGAATCCGATGCCAAGCGCGAACTGGGCGGCGTGAAAGGCGCGCACCGCGTTCTTTGACCGGTAGCCCGCGCGCAGCATCTTGAGGCGGGCCGAGGACATCTCGGCCTCGTCCTGCGGTTCAAGGAAGGTCGCGAACTTTTGCAGCTTGTCGGACTTGTCGCCCCGGCGCAGGATCACCTGCTTGTCGTCGGTTGCGGCCTTGCCGGAGGCGGCGGCCTTGAGTTTGTCGAGCGGATCGATGCGCTTCTTCATCAGCGTTGGCAGCGTCAGAAGCATCAAGAGCAGGCCAAGCCCGCCTACCACCACCAGCGGCCCGAGCGGGCCGATGACATTGACAAGCATGGCATTGATCGAAGTAAGGAATTCCATCTTCGTGCCCTCAGACCTTGATGTTGACCATGATCTTCATGAAGATCACGTTGATGACGAGAAACGCGCCCACGACGAGGCAGGCGGGGATGAACTGGGGCGTGTCCTTGACGCCATCGTAGTAGTTGGGCTGGAGCACGTTGATCATCACCAGCGCGCCGATCGGGAAGGCCGACAGGAACATGCCCGACCATTTCGCCTCGGCGGTGATCGCCTTGACGCGGCGGAACAGCTTGAAGCGCGCGCGGACGACCTTGGCCAGCCCTTCGAGGATCTCGGCCAGGTTGCCGCCAGATTGCTGCTGGATCGACACGGCGACGGCGAGGAAGCGCAGATCCTGCATGTCCATGCGTTCGGCGAAGGCCTTGAGGCTTTCAGAGACGTTGCGACCATAGGCGGCCTCGTCGGCGATCATCCCGAACTCGGTCCCCAGGGGGTCGGGCACCTCTTTTGCGACGATGCCGATGGCGGACGAGAACGGGTGCCCGACCCGCAGCGAGCGCACCATCAGTTCGACCGCGTCAGGCAGTTGTTCCTCGATCGCCGAAAGGCGCTGCTTGGCCTTGCGGTTCACCCAGGTGTAGACGCCGCCCACGCCCATGCAGATCGCGATCAGGATGCGAATCGCGGTTGACGCTTCGGTCCCGACGGTCAGCGCGAGGTAGCTGAACAGGCTGAGCAGGGCCATGATGCCGATCAGGGCCTTTGGCGAGAACGCGATGTTGGCCTTCTGCGCCTTGTCGGCAAGGATCGAGTAGAGCGGGATGCCCTTGGCTGCCATGTGCTGGCTCATCTCCTTGCGGAGTTGTTCCAGCACCTGTTCGCGGTTGCCACCCTTTTCCATCAGCGCCAAGCGGCGGCTGACCCGGCTGTTGAGGCTGATCGACTTGCCGAACACGGTCAGGTAGATGCCCTCGACGAGCATCAGAACGGCGACGAAGATCAGGATGTAGATGATGGGCGCGGCGCTGATCGTCATGATCTGTCCTTACGGTATCGCATCGTAGATGCTGGCGGGCAGGTTGTAGCCCCACTGTTTGAAGCGTTCGGAGTAGTGCGACCGGACCCCGGTTGCGTTGAAGCGGCCGATGATCTTGCCATCCGGGGCAAGGCCAAGCCGTTCATAGCGGAAGATCTCCTGCATCGAGATCACGTCACCTTCCATGCCCGTGATCTCGGTGATCGAGGTCATGCGACGCGAGCCGTCCTGCAGGCGGCTGGCCTGCACGATCAGGTTCACGGCGCTGGCGATCTGGGCGCGCACAGCCTTGATCGGCATCTCGATGCCGGCCATCGCGATCATGTTCTCCAGACGGCTGACGCCATCGCGGGCGGAGTTCGCGTGGATTGTGGTCATCGACCCGTCGTGGCCGGTGTTCATCGCCTGCAGCATGTCGATGACCTCTTCACCGCGCGTTTCGCCGACGATGATGCGGTCAGGGCGCATCCGCAGCGCGTTGCGCAGACAGTCGCGCTGGGTAACAGCGCCCTTGCCCTCGACGTTGGCGGGGCGGCTTTCCATCCGGCCAACGTGGATCTGTTGCAGCTGAAGTTCGGCCGTATCCTCGATCGTCAGCACGCGTTCGGTGTTGTCGATGAACGAGGACAGCGCGTTGAGCGTTGTCGTCTTGCCCGAGCCTGTGCCGCCTGAAACGATGATGTTCAGGCGCGTTGCGACGGCGGCCTGAAGATAGGCCGCCATTTCCTCGGTGAAGGCGCCGAACTTTACCAGATCGGGGATGCCCAGCTTTTCCTTCTTGAATTTCCGGATCGACACGAGCGATCCATCGACCGCCACCGGCGGCACCATCGCGTTGAAACGTGATCCATCCGCCAGACGGGCGTCGACATAGGGGTTCGATTCATCCACCCGGCGGCCCACGGCGGACACGATCTTGTCGATGATTCGCAGCAGGTGGCGTTCATCCTTGAAGGTGATGTCCGTCAGTTCCAGCTTGCCCCCGCGTTCGACGAAGATACGACGCGGCCCGTTCACCAGGATATCGTTGACGGTTTCATCCTTGAGCAGCGGCTCCAGCGGGCCGAGGCCCATGACCTCGTCATACAGTTCCTGGTGCAGCGACTGGCGGTCTTCCTTGTTCAGGACGACGCTCATCTCTTCCAGCGCTTCGGCGGTGATCGAGGCGATCTCGGACTTGAGGCTGGCCTCGGAGGCGGTTTCGAGCGCGGCCAGGTTCAGGTTGTCGAGCAGGCGCTTGTGCAACTCGACCTTGAGTTCGGCCAGCTTTTCCTTGCGCTTCTTGTCTTTCTCGGCGGCGACGATCTCGGCGGGCAGGCGGGCCTGAACCGTTCCGGCGCGTTGCTGCGCCGGACGGATGTCTGCCATGGGCGCCTTGACCGGAGGCGCGGCGTTGGCTGCGGCCACGGGGGCGGTCGGCGCCGGTTTTGCAGGAGCGTCGCTGGACTTCTTGTAGCGAGAAAACATTATCAGCCCTTCCCGGCCTCTACCGCCTTGTTCAGGTCGTAGAGGGATTTCGCGAGTTTCAGGATTTCCTTGCGCAGCGGGTTCTTTGCCGCGCTTTCCGCGATCGGAAGGCCGTGGTCGTTGGCTTGGGTGATCTGGCGACCGCCATCGGGCAGTTGCACCTCGATGTCGATGTCGAGGCTTTCCGCCATGCGCTTGACCCGGCTGCGTGCGGACAGATCGGTGAACTTTGGCGCGCGGTTGAGCACGAAGCGCAGCTTTTCGAAGGGCAGATCCTCAGCCTTCAGGGCGCGGATCAGCCGCAGCACGTTCTGTGCCGACCGCAGGTCAAGCTCCATCAGCGCGAAATAGACATGCGCGCGGTTGAGGACCGTTTCCGTCCACGACACGACCGTCGTCGGCATGTCGATCACGACAAAATCGAAATTGGCCTGGGCCATCGTGATCAGTCGCCCGACATCGTCACCGGTCATGATCTCTAGCGGCAACATCTCGGGCGGGGCGGTGAAGACGTGCAACTTGTCGTTGAACGTCAGCATGGATTGCAGGAAGGCGTCGCTATCCACCGTGCCGACATCCGACAGCACCTCGAACACCGCCTCGCGGCGGGGCAGGTCGAGGTAGGTCGAAACCGAGCCGAATTGCAGCCCCAGGTCAAGCAGACAGACGCGGGGCGCATCGGTCTTGCTGATCGTCGCCAATTCCCAGGCAAGGTTCGTTGCAAAGGTTGTGGTGCCGACGCCGCCGGCCACGCCATGCACCGGCAAAAGCACGCCGTCGCGATCACCCTTGGCCTTGAAGGCGGGGGTCGGCGCCGCGGCCGGCACCTCGGCCACCGGGGCCGGAACGGGG
>JBGSQL010000102.1:0-2129 GCA_041738105.1 Rhodobacter sp.
CGTTGCTGTTGCCCGCCCGACAGGAAGGCCGGATAGGCATCGGCCTTTTCCGCCAGCCCCACCCGCGCCAGCAGCTTTTCCGCGCGCGCCACGGCTTCGGCCCGCGGCACGCCCAGCACATGCACGGGCACTTCGATCAGGTTTTCAAGGATGGTCTTGTGGGTCCACAGGTTGAACTGCTGGAACACCATGCCCAGCCGGCGGCGCGCATGTTCGATCTGGCGGCGGCTGGCGGGCGTGCCGTCGGGGCGCAGCGCGATTTCCTCGCCGCCGATCACGATCTTGCCCGAGGTCGGCGTTTCGAGGAAGTTTATGCAGCGCAGCATGGTCGATTTGCCCGACCCGGACCCACCGATGATCGCCACCACGTCGCCCTCGCAGGCCCGCAGATTGACCCCCTTGAGAACCTCGATCGACCCGAACGACTTGCGCAAGCCCTCGATGCGGATGGCTTCTGGCCGGGTGTCGGTCTGATCCTGTATCGCTGGGTTCTGCATGCGGCGTCCGGCTGTTCCTTGTTGCAGTAAGGCCGACGGGCTGCAATTGTGCAAGTGTATAATTACTGCAAGCAGGATGACGGAATCGGGATGAAGGGCGAACGGCGCAAATTTCAGCGACAGGGGGAAGAGGTGCGCCGCGATGCCCTGATCGCTGCCGCGTTGCGCCTTGTGGCCGAGGGGGGGCCGCAAGCCGCCACCGTGCGCGCGATCGCGCAGCGCGCGGGCGTGACGCCGGGCCTGATCCGGCACTACTTTCACAGCAAGGAAGATCTGACGCGCGCCGCCTATGCCGCGCTGATGGCCCGGATGACCGAAGACAACATGGCGGTCCTTGCCACCTCTACTGCAACGCCCGCAGCACGTCTTGCCGCCTTTGTCGTGGCCTCGTTGCGCCCTCCTGTCGTCGATTCCGAAGCGCTGGGCCTGTGGGCCGCGTTTTTGCAAGGCGTGCGAACCGATCCGCAAATGCGGGCCGTTCACGAGGCGGGCTACATCGGCTATCGCGACCGGCTGCAGGCGCTGATCGCCGATCTGCCGCGCCGCCATGACCCCGCCACGCTGCGGATCGAGGCCATTGCCTGCAACGCGGTGATCGACGGGCTCTGGCTGGAAGGCTCGGCCCTGCCCGATGCCTTCGCAGACGGCGAATTGCCCCGGATCGGGCTGACCTCGATCGGCGCGATCCTGGGGATCGACCTGCACGCACATGTTCACGAGGAGACACCATGAGATACGCCGATATCACCAACCGTCTGTCCGGACTGGGCGGCGCGAAATGGGATATCCACCTGCGCGGTCGGCAGTTGCAGGCTGCGGGGCAGGACATTCTGGAACTGACCATCGGCGAGCCAGACGTGCCGACACCCACCGCGTTGATCGACATCGCAGCCGACGCGATGCGGGCGGGGCGCACCGCCTATTCGAATGGGCAGGGCGAGCCAAAACTGTTGCGGGCGCTGGCCGCCCGCTACACCACCCGACGGGGCCGCAAGATCGAGGCCGATCAGGTCATGTGCTTTCCCGGCACGCAGACCACGCTTTTCGCCGTCTTCACCGGCCTGTTGCAGACGGGTGACGAGATTCTGGTGGGCGATCCGATGTACGCCACCTACGAAGGGTTGATCGCCGCCACCGGCGCCACGCTGGTGCCGGTGCCGCTGCGCCCCGAAGCAGAGTTCCGGATGCAGGCCGAGGATGTCGCGGCGCGGATCACCCCGCGCAGCCGCGTGCTGTTTCTCAACACGCCGCACAACCCGACCGGCGCCGTGCTGCGCCGCAGCGAGATCGCCGAACTGGGCGCGCTTGCGGTGCGCCATGACCTGTGGATCGTCTGCGACGAGGTCTACGAGGACATGATCCTTGGCGAGACGGCCTTTGCCTCGCCGCTTGACGATCCGGCGCTGGCGGATCGTGTAATCGTGGCCTCGTCGATCTCGAAGTCCCACGCAGCGCCCGGATTTCGGTCTGGCTGGTGTGTCGGCCCGGCCGAGTTCTGCCGCCGGCTGCTGCCCTTGTCGGAAACCATGCTGTTCGGCAACCAGCCCTTCATCGCGGACCTGACCGCCGCCGCCGTCAGCGCGCCGTCGCCCGTCGCGGAACGCCTTGCCGCGCAGTTCGCGGCGCGCGCCC
>JBGSQL010000123.1:0-5467 GCA_041738105.1 Rhodobacter sp.
GACCGGGTGCAGCCGGTGATGCAGAACATCGCCAGCGGCGGCGGCACCTGGACCACCTATGGCGTGACGGCCGAGCAACTCGAGGTGCGCGTCGGCGCCAAGGTGGCACGCGGGTCGCCAGCGTTGTGGGAATGGGTGCGCGACCGGACGCGGGCCTTTTTTGCCTCGTGACAGTTGTCGGGCGCGGCGGCGCAAGGTAGTTGTGGTATACCACCGCATACCATCTTCCCTGCCGCCCCCTTTTCGGCTATGCCCATGCCGATCCGAATCCCAAACCCCAAGAGGCCCCGCATGTCGAAGATCAAGGTAGCCAACCCCGTCGTCGAGCTTGATGGCGACGAGATGACCCGGATCATCTGGCACTTCATCAAGCAGAAGTTGATCCTGCCCTATCTCGACATCGACCTGAAGTACTACGATCTGGGGATCGAGGAACGTGACCGGACCAACGATCAGATCACCGTCGATGCGGCTCACGCGATCAAGCAGTATGGCGTTGGCGTGAAATGTGCGACGATCACGCCGGATGAGCAACGGGTCGAGGAATTCGGCCTGAAGCAGATGTGGAAATCGCCCAACGGCACGATCCGCAACATCCTGGGGGGCGTGATCTTTCGCCAGCCGATCATCTGCCGCAACGTGCCGCGTCTGGTGCCGGGCTGGACCCAACCGATCGTTGTGGGCCGCCATGCCTTTGGCGACCAGTACCGTGCAACCGACTTCCACTTTCCCGGAAAAGGTCAACTTTCCATGAAGTTCGTGGGCGAAGATGGTACGGTGATCGAGCGCGAGGTCTATGTGGCGCCCTCGGCCGGCGTGTTCATGGGGATGTACAACCTTGACGACAGCATCACCGATTTTGCCCGTGCCTCGCTGAACTACGGGCTGAACATCGGCTGGCCGGTCTATCTTTCGACCAAGAACACGATCCTCAAGGTCTATGACGGGCGGTTCAAGGACATCTTCCAGCAGGTCTATGAGGCCGAGTTCGAAGCGGCGTTCAAGGCCAAGGGCATCCACTATGAACACCGCCTGATCGACGACATGGTGGCCAGCGCGATGAAATGGTCGGGCGGCTATGTCTGGGCCTGC
The DNA here is from genome assembly GCA_041738105.1 of Rhodobacter sp. Taxonomy (GTDB): domain Bacteria; phylum Pseudomonadota; class Alphaproteobacteria; order Rhodobacterales; family Rhodobacteraceae; genus Aliitabrizicola. Next base: position 1,093 of record JBGSQL010000123.1, read on the forward strand.
AAGAACTACGACGGCGACGTGCAGTCGGATACGATTGCGCAGGGGTTCGGCAGCCTCGGCCTTATGACCAGCGTGCTGATGACACCCGACGGCAAGACCGTCGAGGCCGAGGCGGCACATGGCACGGTCACGCGCCACTATCGCCAGCACCAGAAGGGCGAGCAGACCTCGACCAACTCGATCGCCTCGATCTACGCTTGGACGGGCGCCCTGAAGCACCGTGCCAAGCTGGACGACAACGCGGCGCTGGCACGCTTTGCCGATACGCTGGAGCGGGTCACCGTGCAGACTGTGGAAGACGGCTTCATGACCAAGGATCTGGCCCTGCTGGTTGGCCCCGACCAGAAATGGCTGACCACGATGGGTTACCTCGAGAAGGTGGACGAATACCTGAACACGGCGCTCAAGGGCTAATCCCGGCGCCTGACAACCAACCAGGGGCGGCTTGGCCGCCCCTTTTCTCTTGCGGGCATTTTTAGGTCAGTCTTATTGACATAAATCGCGCAGGATGGTAGCAACCACCATCCTGCCGGAGATTGCGATGCGCACCGTTCCCCACCACAGCCTGATGGAAGACATCCAGGGCATCGTCTTTGGCGTCTGCCTGGGCGCGGTCGGGATCCAGATCATGACGCACATGGGGTTCATCACCGGGCAGACGACGGGGCTTGCCGCATTGGCCAGCTATCTGACCGGCCTGCCCTTCTGGATGGTCTATTTCGCGATCAGCCTGCCGTTCCTCTGGCTTGGCTATGTCCGGATGGGGGCGGCCTTTGCGCTCAAGACCTTTGTCTCGGTCGCGCTCTTGACCCTTGCGACGGCGATCCTGCCGCGCTGGATCAGCTTTGGCCAGATCGAGCCGGGCTTTGCCGCATTGCTGTTTGGCACCCTTTTCGGGTTTTCGGCGCTGGCGGTGGTGCGGCATGGTGGCAGCTTTGGCGGGTTTTCGATCGTGGCGCTGATGGTGCAGGACAAGACCGGGTTTCCGGCGGGTTACCTGCAACTGGGCTTTGACGTCGTGCTGTTCGCGGGCGCGGCGCTGTTGCTGGACCCGGTGCTGCTGGCCTACAGTTTCATCGGAGCGGTCGTCTACAACCTGTTCCTTGCCATTAACCATCGCCGCGACCGATACATCGCGGTCTGACGCTGCGGCTGCGAAAGGTTCTGCTGGTGTTTCCAGTCCACCTGCGCTATCGCCGCCGCAAAGCTGATATATGAGAGAGACTTTTCCGATGGAGCTTCGCAACATCGCCATCATCGCGCATGTGGACCATGGCAAGACCACGCTGGTGGATGAACTGCTGAAGCAGTCCGGCACCTATCGCGACAATCAGGCCACCACCGAACGCGCGATGGACAGCAATGACATCGAGCGCGAGCGCGGGATCACCATCCTGGCGAAATGCACCAGCGTCGAGCATGACGGGATGCGCATCAACATCGTCGACACCCCCGGCCACGCCGATTTCGGCGGCGAGGTGGAGCGGATCCTGAGCATGGTCGATGGCGTTGTGCTGCTGGTCGATGCCGCCGAAGGCCCGATGCCGCAAACCAAGTTCGTCACCTCGAAGGCGCTGGCGCTGGGATTGCGCCCGATCGTTGTGCTGAACAAGGTGGACAAGCCCGATGCCGAGCCGGACCGCGCGCTGAACGAGGTGTTCGACCTGTTCGCAAACCTTGGCGCCGATGACGAACAGCTGGATTTCCCGCACCTTTATGCCTCGGGCCGGTCCGGCTGGGCGGACGAGACTCTGGACGGTCCGCGCAAGAACCTGAACGCGCTGTTCGACCTGATCGTGCGCCATGTGCCCGCGCCCAAGCAGGTTGCGCAGGCGGACAAGCCGTTCCGGATGCTGGCCACCACGCTGTCGGCTGACCCCTTCATCGGCCGGATCCTGACCGGCCGCGTTGAAGAAGGCACGCTGACGGTCGGGGAACAGCTCAAGGCGCTGTCGCGCACCGGCGAGCGGATCGAACAGTTCCGCGTCTCCAAGATCCTGGCCTTCCGCGGCCTGTCGCAGACCCCGATCGACAAGGCAGTGGCGGGCGATATCGTGACGATTGCCGGCATGACCAAGGCCACCGTCGCCGATACGCTGTGCGATCCGTCGATCGACATTCCCCTGCCCGCCCAGCCGATCGACCCGCCGACCATCACGGTTACCTTCGGGATCAATGACAGCCCGCTGGCCGGCCGGGATGGCAGCAAGGTGCAGTCGCGCGTGATCCGTGACCGCCTGATGAAGGAAGCCGAAACCAACGTCGCGATCAAGATCGCCGACACCCCCGGCGGCGATGCGTTTGAGGTGTCGGGCCGCGGCGAATTGCAGATGGGCGTGCTGATCGAGAACATGCGCCGCGAGGGGTTCGAGTTGTCGATCAGCCGTCCGCGCGTGATCTTCAAGGACGAAGGCGGCGAGCGGCTGGAGCCGATCGAGGAAGTCACCATCGACGTGGACGATGAATATGCCGGCGCGGTCATCGACAAGCTGACGGGCGAGCGCAAGGGCGATCTGGTCGAGATGAAGCCGGCCGGTGTCGGCAAGACGCGGATCGTGGCGCATGTGCCATCGCGCGGGCTGATCGGCTATCACGGCCAGTTCCTGACCGACACGCGCGGCACCGGGGTGCTGAACCGCATCTTCCACGCCTGGGCGCCGCACAAGGGCCCGATCCAGGGGCGGCGCCAGGGCGTTCTGATCAGCATGGAGGCCGGCACCAGTGTGGCCTATGCGCTGTGGAACCTGGAAGACCGCGGCAAGATGTTCATCGGCGCGCAGGAAGCGGTTTACGAGGGCATGATCATCGGCGAACACAGCCGGGACAATGACCTTGAGGTGAACCCGCTGAAGGGCAAGAAGCTGACCAACGTGCGGGCCTCGGGCACCGACGAAGCGGTGCGGCTGACCACGCCCGTGCGGATGAGCCTGGAAGAAGCGATTGCCTACATTGACGACGACGAGTTGGTCGAGGTCACGCCCAAGATCGTCCGGATGCGCAAGCGCTTTCTCGACTCGAACGAACGCAAGCGTCAGTCGCGCGCAAGCTAAGGCGATAGTCCATTTGGGCTATTGCCCGCACCGGTTGCGGCGATCACCTTAGCCTTGCGCTAAGTGCCGAAACCGATGGAATTTTTTGATTTGGACGACAAGACATTCGGCCTCAGGCTTGAAGTTTTCGCACTGAGGCAAGGTGTCGATCCTGCTGTTTCATCGGTGTTCTTGCTGGCAGGTGACGGGACCCTGACCTTCTCAAATGGCCACGCGGCAAATGATCTGTCGCAGGGCACGACCGTGCGGCGCGCGATCAATGGGCGGCTGAAGTTTCTCGACCTTCGGGCGCAAAGCGTTCTGGACCTCGCGTTGCGCAAGCTGCCCGCCGACCCGATCGTGTTGCAGATCAACGCCGAAACCGTGCCGCTCGATGCGCGCATCGTGTCGTTTGACGGCAACGGGTTCGGCCTGTCTGACGACGATATCCATCTGCGTCCGCGTCTGGCGGTGTTCCTGTCGCAACCGCGAGAGCAGGGTTATCTGGTTGATCAGATGACAAGTCTCTGGGGGTTGAGCCACAGCGAGGCTGTCATTGCGCTGTCCCTCGCCGATGGCAAGACCTCGAACGAGATCGCACGCGATCGCGGGGTCAGCATCCATACCGTGCGCAACCAGTTGAAATCAGCGCTGTCAAAGGTGGATGCCCGGCGCCAGGCCGAGCTTGTCGCCATGGTTGAACGGCTGCGCCACATATGAAGGCGCCACCGGGCGAACCCGATGGCGAAAACTCTGCAAGCACACCATCGGGAATGGGCCTGACAAGGCATCCCCGAACACCGGGCGCGGGCTGACGCGCCCGCCGGCAAAACAACACCGGCCCCACACCACTACATGCTGCAAAACTGCAGCATCACGCCAGGCCAGGCATGGTCCGAATGGGCTATTCCCGCCGATTCGCTTGAACGGAACGTAGCGTCACTGTGCATTTTGTCAGCGCGGGTCAGCCGACCTCTTCCACCACGACCAGATCCCGAATCGCCGCACCCTTGGCATGGGCGAGCGCGGCCTGGTATTCGGCCGACAGGTAGCACCGCTCGGCCGCCTCGAGCGAGGGAAAGCGCGCGACGACGTTGCGCGCGCGGTCAGAGCCTTCCAGTTGCACATACCGGCCGCCGCGCGCCAGGAACACGCCACCATGCGCCGCGATTGCCTCGGTCGCGCCTTTGGCGTAGCGGCCATAGGCCTCGGGGTCGGTCACATGCACATGGGCGATCCACAGGGCTGTCGGCATTGTCACGCTCCGATCACGGCTTCGGCGGCCTTGATGGCGGCCGCGGCATTGCCGGCGTCGGTGCCGCCGGCCTGCGCCATGTCTGGGCGGC
>JBGSQL010000133.1:0-1532 GCA_041738105.1 Rhodobacter sp.
ACACCTGCGGCGGCGCAGGCGCGAACGACAGCAGCGACCTCGGCCGTCGATCCGGGGCGCACCACCGCCAGCGGCTCGGACGTATAGCGCCCGGTCCAGTCGCGGGCATAGCGGTCCATGTCGGGGCCGATCAAGACCTGACGGGGCCCGACCAGGCTGGATAGTTCCGCAATCAGATCCATGGCGCCGCCCTCCCTGACAGATGGTCGCTTTGCGTCTTCCCCGATCCCGGATCTGCCGTTTCCGGACCAGAGGTGATCGCGCCCCCACAGTTTACTCGATCTGCCGGCCTGCGCGCCATCCGGTTTGTTTTCGGCCAGATCACCCCTGTCGAAAGCATCCCCCGCCGGCGCTGCGTTGAAAGGGAAGTGTCATGTCCACCGATCCGCTGTTGCAACCCTATCGCCTGAAGCATCTGACGCTGCGCAACCGGGTGATGTCGACCGCACATGAACCCGCCTATTCCGAAGACGGGATGCCGAAGGCGCGCTATCGCCTCTATCATGCCGAAAAGGCGCGCGGCGGCATCGCCCTGACGATGACGGCCGGTTCGGCGGTGGTCAGCCGCGACAGCCCGCAGGCCTTTGGCAATCTGCACGCCTGGGATGATGCGATTGTGCCCTGGCTGGCCGAACTGGCCGATGCCTGTCACGACCTGGGCAGTGCGGTGATGATCCAGCTGACCCACCTCGGGCGGCGCACCGGCTGGAACAAGGGTGACTGGCTGCCGGTGCTGGCGCCCTCGCCGGTGCGCGAACCCGCCCACCGCGCCTTCCCGAAAGAGGCCGAAGACTGGGATCTGGACCGGATCGTGGCCGATTACGCGGCGGCGGCCCAAAGGATGCAGGCGGCGGGCCTCGATGGCATCGAGTTCGAGGCCTATGGCCATTTCATGGATGGCTTCTGGTCGCCCGCGACCAATCGGCGGACCGATGAGTATGGCGGATCGCTGGACAACCGGCTGCGCTTCACCCACCGGGTGCTGGATGCGGTGCGCGCCTCGGTCGGGCCGGACTTTATCGTGGGGCTGCGCATGGTCGCCGACGAGGATTGGGACAAGGGCCTGTCCAGGGCCGAAGGGGTCGAGATCGCGCAGCGCCTTGCGGCCTCGGGCAAGATCGACTTTCTGAACCTGATCCGGGGCCATATCGACAGCGATGCCGCGCTGACCACCGTGATCCCGATCCAGGGCATGCGGTCTGCCCCCCATCTCGACTTCGCGGGCGAGGTGCGGGCGGCAACCGGCTTTCCGGTGTTTCATGCGGCGCGGATCCCCGATGTCGCCACCGCGCGCCACGCCATCGCCTCCGGCAAGCTCGACATGGTGGGCATGACCCGGGCGCACCTGGCCGATCCCCATATCGTCGCCAAGGTGATCGCGGGGAACGAGGCCCGGATCCGGCCTTGCGTCGGCGCCACCTATTGCCTGGACCGGATCTATGAGGGGGGCGAGGCGCTGTGCGTCCACAACGCCGCTACTGGGCGCGAGGCGGTGATGCCGCATGTGATCCGGCCCGCGCCGACCCGCCAGC
>JBGSQL010000127.1:0-2599 GCA_041738105.1 Rhodobacter sp.
GCGGACCAACGCGGCGGTGGCTTAGGGCTGCCCGATCTGGGCCACCCAGGCCCGCGCCAGGGTCAGGCCAACGGCATCGGCCTGCGATCCCAGGGTTTGCGACAATTGCGGATGCGCCTGCGCCCAGCCGGGGGCAAGCCCCTCGGTCAGATCGGGGAAGGTGCGGGTCCAGTCGGCGACCACGGCGCGGCTCGCCTCGAAATGGAACTGCGTGCCATAGGTGGCGCGACCGATCCGGAACGCCTGATGGGCGGCACCCTCGGCGGTCGCCAGATGGGTGGCGCCCTGGGGCAGGGTAAAGGTGTCGCTGTGCCACTGGAACATCGGAAAGCTTTGGGGCAGGGCGGCCAGCACCGGATCGGCCGCCGCATCCTCGGTCAGGCGGACCTGCTGCCAGCCAAACTCGGGGGCCGTGCCCAGATGGTTCGTCGCGCCAAAGCCGCGCGCCAGCACTTGGCTGCCCAGGCAGATGCCCAGAACCGCGCGATCGGCCTCGGTATAGGCGCGCAGGGTGCGCGCCAGCGCGGGCAGGTAGGGATGCGTCGTATCGTCCAGCGCCGATTGCTCGCCCCCGAAAACGACCAGGGCATCGTGATCGCCATCGGGCAGCTGGCCATCGGCCCAAGGGCGGAACACCTCGATCCGCGCCGCCGCCTCGTGCAGCGCGACGCCGACAAGGCCGTGGTGCGTGATCCTGGTGTTTTCAACAATCGCAACGCGCATCACTGGGCCCTTGTCGCTGGTCTGCGGGGCGCAGCTTCAGCACGGTCGGTTCCGGGGCGCAAGACCTATGCAGGTTCGGGGCCCATGCAGGATCGGGGCCCAAGCAGGTTCGGGCCTCCGACCTGTTCGGGCTTGCCTTCATCCGCCGGGCGTGAAAAGGGGAACCGCCAAACGAACAAGGCTCCGGAGGTTATCATGGAGATTCGCGAGGCCCTTACCTTTGACGATGTGCTTCTTGTGCCGGCGGCCAGCAACGTGCTGCCGTCAGACGCCGACACCTCGACGTTCGTGACCAAGGCCATCCGGATGAACATCCCGCTGCTGTCCTCGGCGATGGATACGGTGACCGAAGGCCGCATGGCGATTGCGATGGCGCAGGCGGGGGGCATCGGCGTGATCCACCGCAACCTGGACATCGAGGCGCAGGCGAGCGAGGTGCGGCGGGTCAAGCGGTTCGAATCAGGCATCGTCTATGCGCCGATCACGCTGACGCCCGATCAGACGCTGGCCGATGCCAAGCTTTTGCAAGAGCGCTACAACGTGACCGGCTTTCCGGTGGTGGACGAGGTTGGCCGCGTGCTGGGCATCGTGACGAACCGCGACATGCGTTTCGCCAGCGACGATCGCACACCGGTGCGCGCGATGATGACGGGCGACAACCTGGCCTTGCTGCGCGAACCGGTGGACCGCGAAGAGGCCATCAACCTGATGAAGGCGCGGCGGATCGAAAAGCTGCTGGTGACGGACGGCCGCGGCCGGTTGACCGGGCTGCTGACGCTGAAGGACACCGAAAAGGCCGTGCTGAATCCGCAGGCCTGCAAGGACGAAATGGGCCGGCTGCGCGTCGCCGCTGCCTCGACCGTGGGGGACGCCGGGTTTGAACGGTCGAAGGCGCTGATCGACGCTGGCGTCGACATGGTGGTGATCGACACTGCGCATGGCCATTCCGAGGGCGTGGCGCGCGCGGTCGAGCGGATCAAGGCGCTGTCGAATGCGGTTCAGGTCGTGGCAGGCAACGTGGCCACCGCAGAGGCGACGCGGGCGCTGATCGGGTCGGGCGCAGATGCAGTGAAGGTGGGAATCGGACCGGGGTCTATCTGCACCACGCGGATTGTGGCGGGTGTCGGCGTGCCGCAACTGACCGCGATCATGGACGCGGCCCAAGCTGCCGGGGATATTCCGGTGATCGCCGACGGCGGCATCAAGTATTCCGGCGATTTTGCTAAGGCCATCGCCGCCGGAGCGTCTTGCGCGATGGTCGGATCGGCTATCGCCGGAACCGATGAAAGCCCCGGAGAAGTCATTCTGTATCAAGGGCGTAGCTTCAAGAGTTACCGTGGCATGGGAAGTCTGGGCGCGATGGCGCGCGGCTCGGCCGACCGCTACTTCCAGAAAGACGCCGCGAGCGACAAGCTGGTGCCGGAGGGGATCGAGGGGCAGGTTCCCTACAAGGGATCGGCAGCGGCGGTCATCCACCAACTTGTCGGCGGGCTGCGCGCGGCGATGGGATATACCGGCAACCGGACCATCGCCGACATGCGCGCCAACTGCACCTTTGTCCGGATCACCGGGGCGGGGCTGAAGGAAAGCCATGTCCATGACGTGCAGATCACGCGTGAAAGCCCGAACTACCGGGCCATCTGAAAGATCAGCTTTGTCATGATGTTGCGGGTCGATCTTACGGGCGTGGCAAGGGCCGCATGACGCCGGGCGCGCGTCTCTCAGCGGCCATCGGCGTTCTTGACCGTGTACTGGCGGGCACTGCGGCGGAACAGGCGCTGACCAACTGGGCGCGTGGCAGTCGTTTTGCCGGGTCAGGTGACCGGGCGGCGGTGCGCGACCACGTCTTCGATGCCCTGCGGTGTCGACGTTCTTT
>JBGSQL010000178.1:0-4702 GCA_041738105.1 Rhodobacter sp.
GCGTTTCAACGTCGCCTCGATTTCGGCCGCGCGGGCTTTGGCCTCCCCATCGCGCGTTTCCGCCTGAAGCCGCTGGGCCTGGGCGATGGCGCCTGCAAGCGGGGTGCGCAATTCATGCGCGGCGTTTGCGGCAAAGCTGCGCTCGGCCTCGAACGCGGCGGACAGACGGGCAAGAAGGCTGTTCATCGTGGCCGCCACCGGGGCGATTTCGGTTGGCAGATCGGCGGCGGCGACAGGGCTCAGGTCAGGCGCCCCCCGCGCGGCAAGGTTGTCGCGAAACTGCCGCAGGGGGGCAAGGCTGGCCCGCACGGCCAGCATGATGGCCGCAAGGGCCAAGGGCACGATCACCAGCAGCGGCAGACCGAGGCCCATCTGCAACGCGCGCGCGACCTCGGCACGATGTTGCAGCGGTTCGGCCACGGTGATCCGGATGGTGCCTTGCACGGCATCGTCGTTGAACAGCCGGTGCGTCGCGGTTTGCCGCCACCCGATGCCATCCCAGACAGGAAACACCGCCAGATTGGCGGAATGGGATTGCAAGAGGATGCGGTCCTGATCGTCGCGCACGATGAAGGTGAAGTATTCGTCGTGTTCGCGGATCGCGGCCAGGCGTTGGCTTGTCCCGGCGTCCTCGCGGTTCAGGATATCGACCACGGCAAGGGGCAAGATGCGCTGTGCGGTTTCCTGCAAGGCGGCATCGAACACCTCTTCCATCTCGGATCGGGCGATCAGGGCCGTCACGCTGGCGGCGGCGATCCACAGCACCGTCAGCGCCGCGCCCAGCCACAGCCCCAGTCGCCCCTGCAGGCTGCGCGGCCCCCTCATGCCCGGCCGAGCCTATAGCCCATGCCGCGTTCCGTCTCGATCACATCGGCCCCCAGTTTCTTGCGCAGGCGGCTGACATGAACCTCGATCGTGTTACTCTCGATCTCGGCGCCGAAGGCATAAAGCTTTTCTTCCAGTTGCGCCTTGGACAGAAGTTGCCCCGGGCGCGACAGGAACGCCTCGAACAGGGCCCATTCGCGGGCAGTCAGGCTGACAGGCCGCCCGGCGCGGTGGATGCTGCGGGCGGCAAGGTCGATATCCAGCGCGCCATGGGTAACGATTGGGTTCGGGTTGCCCGCATAGCGCCGTGCGACCGATCCGATCCGCGCCGAGAGTTCGGCCAGATCAAAGGGTTTCACCAGATAGTCGTCGGCCCCGGCATTCAGACCGTCGATCCTGTCGCTGATCTGGTCAAGGGCGGTCAGGATGATCACGGGTGTTACATCGCCTTGCGCGCGCAAGCGGCGCAGAAAGGGGATGCCCCGACCGTCAGGCAGCATCAGGTCCAAAAGCACAAGGTCAAACACCGTCCCCGCCAGAGCCTCGCCAGCGGCGTCCAGGCGCTGCACCCAATCGACCGAATGGCCATCGGCGGCCACCTGGTCACGCACCGCCGGGCCCAGAACCGTGTCATCCTCGATCAGCAATATGCGCATGGTCTTTTGCTGTCCCTTCGGCCCCGCGTTGGCTTTGTTCTGACCCTCTCCCCTGACAGCAGGCTGAAGCTTTGGATCAGTCGTCTTCAGGCTGCCGTCAGCTTCGGCGCGTATCCCATCATCCAGACTGGCCGTAACCCGGAGTGTGGCCCATGCGAAAGACTCTGACAATTCTTGCTTTTCTGGCAATCCTTCCGGCTGGTGCAGCCTTCGCCCACGATGACTGCTTCGTTCCCATGGCCAACTGGCAACCGCGCGAGGCGGTTTCCCAGTTTGCGGTTGCGCAAGGCTGGGAGGTTCGTCGCATCAAGATCGACGACGGATGCTATGAGATCGACGGCCGCGACGCGCAAGGCCGCGCGATCGAGGTCAAGCTCCATCCCGGCACGCTCCAGATCGTCGAGTTCGAACTCGAGGATGTTGATGACAGCCGAGACCGCGAGGGACAGGAAAATGACTGACCAGGTTTCTGAATTTGCCGCGGCTGCAACGACCATTCGCGTCTGGGACCCGCTGGTGCGGGTGTTCCACTGGGGCCTTGTGGCCGCCTTCGCGACCGCATGGTTGACGGCCGACGAGATGCAGCCAGTCCATGAATTCGCGGGCTACACGGTCGCGGGCCTTGTGGCCTTCCGGCTGTTCTGGGGCTTTGCAGGCAGCCGCTACGCGCGCTTTGCGCAGTTCGTGAAAGGGCCGGGGGCGACGCTGGCCTATCTTGGCACCATGCTGCGCGGGGGTGAACGACGGTATCTGGGTCACAACCCGCTCGGCGCCGCGATGATGCTGGCCCTGCTGCTGACGCTGTCTGGCACGGCCTTCACCGGCTGGCTGATGGCGGACCAGACCCGCGTGGCGATGTTGCCCACCTTGCCGCAGATTGTGGCCCCCGCATGGGCGGATGATGAGGGCGATGACGATCGTGAGGGGCGTGAGGGGCGTGAGGTCGAAGGCCTGCTCAAGGACGTGCACGAGACCTTGGCAAACCTGATGCTTCTGCTGATCGCGCTGCATGTCGGCGGTGTCATCCTCGCCTCGATCCGCCACCACGAGAACCTCGCCCGCGCCATGATCACCGGCGAGAAGCGCGTCGCTGCGCCTGGCGATGTTGCCTGACCCTTTTCCCCGACCACCTGTCCCTGTGGTCCGACTGGCCCCTCCCTTCCCCGGTGGGGCCTTTTTCTTCCTGACGCCAAGCTGAAGCAGAAAGTTTGCATGCGTCAGGAATCGCTCAGGTCTGGGGCTCAGCTTGCGTCAGATCCAAGGAGACAGAGCCATGACATCCCGACTTTCCCTTTTCTTCGCCTCGACAGCCCTGACCGTGGCGCTCGGCCTGCCAGCCGGTGCCGCGATGCAGACCCAAGGCAACACGCAGGGCCAGTGCAGCGGCGCTTGCGCCGCCGTGTTCAGCGCGGACGACCTGTCCGTGCCGCTCATCCGTGTGAGCGGAGACGACGATGATGACGGCGGATGGGTCCGTCGTGGGCACGATGACGATGACGATGACGACGAGGGCTGTGACGATGACGATGATGACGAGTGCTCAGGCGCTCTCGGCAACCCCGCGCCCGCAGGCACCGTCGCCCCGCCCGCGAATGGGCTCTTCGGCACCGGCGCGCCGCCCGTTGCCGTGATCAACTGACCCCCACCATCCGTCTTCCGGTCCCCGCCCTGCGGGGCATCGCTTTCATCGAAAGGACTTCCATGAAAACCCTTCTCGCGACCCTCGCCCTGACCACCGCGCTGACCCTGCCGGGACTTGCGATGGCCAGGCCTGTCACCCTGTCGGCCGCGCTGACCAATTACGGCGGCGACGGGGCCTATCTGGCGATTTACCTGACCGATGCCTCGGGGGCCTATGTTGGCAGCCTCTGGATGGCGGGGGGGCGGTCGAAATACTATCGGCACCTGAGCGATTGGTATGCCGCCACCAGGGGCGATGCATCGCAAGTGGACGGGATCACCGGGGCCAGCGTCGGCGCGGGCCAGCGGCTTGAGCTATCGGTCGATCTGGCGGATGCGTTGTTTGACGCAGGCTACACCTTGCATGTGGACGCGGCAGTCGAGGACATGCGTGAAAGCCCGAACGAGATTTCCCTGCCGCTGACCTCGGCCGGCGGATCGGCCGAGGGGCGCCGATACATCGCCCGCTTCAGCTATCAGTAAGGGGCTGTCATGATCCGCGCGCTTCACCGCTGGCCCGGGCTTGTCGCCTTGGCGCTTGTCACCCTGCTGGCCCTGAGCGGTGCGGCCCTGTCGGTGTTTCCCGCGGCAGAGCGGCTGACAGTGGCCGCGACAGCCGATGGCCAGACCGTCGCCGATCTGGCCGCAAAGGTTGCCGCCCTCCATCCGGGGCTGGAAGAAATCCGCCGTGCGCCGTCGGGAAAGATCACCGCCTGGTGGTTCGAGGGCGACACGCCCGGCTCTGCGGTTGTGGACCCGGCCACCGGGGCGGATATCGGACCTGCCGATCAGGGCCCGGTGCAAGGCTGGTTGACCACCCTGCACCGGTCGCTGTTTCTGGACGACACCGGGCGGCTGGTGATGGCTGCAGGCGCGGCGGCGCTGGCGGTGCTGACCCTGTCCGGTGCGGCGCTGGTGGCGCGACGCATTGGGGGATGGCGGCGCTGGTTTGCACCACTGCGCGGGCCTGCGGCGGGCCTTTTGCACGTCAGGATCGCGCGGCTGATTGTGCCCGGCCTGATGCTGTCGGCCACGACCGCGCTATGGATGACGGCCTCGACCTTTGATCTTTTGCCCGACGCAGAGGCCATGCCCGCCGACCCTGAAACCGTCAGCGGCCAGACCGGATTTCCGCTGGGGCAGATGGCGGCGCTGCGCGATGTGCCGGTCACATCCTTGCGCGAGCTGAGTTTTCCCTATGCGGATGACGCGCAGGATGTGTTCACCCTTGCGACTGACGCGGGCACCGGCCTGATCGATCAGGGCACCGGCGCGCTGGTCAGTTGGGCCGACCTGGGCGCAGGACAGTGGGTGTCGGAAACCATCTACATGCTGCACACCGGGCAGGGTGCAGCGGCGCTTGGGCTGATCTTCGGCCTGTTCGCCCTGTGCGTGCCGATCCTTGGTGTCACCGGCGCTTTGGTCTGGGCGGCCGGGCGGCGCGGGCGTCCGCGGCTGAAGGGCATGGTTGCCGCCGGTCGGGCGCAAACGGTGATCCTTGTGGGGTCCGAAGGCGGCAGCACCTGGGGCTTTGCCGCAAC
>JBGSQL010000194.1:0-14173 GCA_041738105.1 Rhodobacter sp.
CTTGCCGCTAATGAGACCAAGGCGCGTGCGTAACCCCATCAAGGCCACGGCCCGCGAGCCGATCAACAGGCCGGATACATATGAGCGATTTCCGAGGTCGTGCCAGATTCTCAATTGCGAACAGCAGCCGACACATACATAAGGGCCGTTCTCTTCGCTTGAGCGAACGTCCGCCTCGACCAAGACCCCGCCAGTCAGGCGGACGCGATGACGGGCCCCAACAACTCCCCGGTCATTTCTGCAGAGAAGGTGGTCGCGCCCTTTTCGCGCAGGGCCTTGATCTTCTCCATTGCAGAATTCCGCGTGGCCTCGTCGGGATAGACCGAGATGATGGCGCTCGTGGCTTTGCCAGTCTGAACCATCATGGCTTGGGTCGCCCCCAGCGACCGAAGTGCTGGCATGAACTGATCCTGCATGATCTTGGCCATTTCCGCGGCATCCATGTCAGCACCCATCTTCCACGTAGAAATCGTAGCAAAAGCCATTTCACATCTCCCTGAAACATCGGCGCCGAAAACAGCCCCGGCGACGATCCTATCACAGCCGATAGGTCCTCTTCGAAAAAGTTGGCGCGGGCGATCGTCAACTCCGATCGGATGTGCAGCGGATGGCCAACGAAATCGGATACTGGTCTGATCGGAGGCGGCCGATCGCCACCTTGCTGTCGTTTCTCGGCTTAGAGTCAAACGCGAAATGGCTTCCCTCGTTTGCCGCTCTGACAGCAGATAGAAGCCATATCGTCACCATTCATGACGTAAACTTCGCGTATCGGATAGCTGCTCGGCCCGAATCCTTGGAAAGTCTGTGGAAAGCGGGCCACCCGTTGGTCCATGTCTGCCGCCCTAGCACATGAAGTTCGATGGAGTCGTCATGCCCAACCTCTACCACCTTGCCTTCGCTCCCGCTGCTGCCACGCTCCTGCTCGCAGCCGCCATGCCGGCATCGGCCAAGATCGTCTCTGAGGCCGCAATGGTCTCTCATTGCGCAGAGGCTGCCGCGACCGAACTTGGCGTCATGATGAATGATGTCCTGACGCTTCCCGCCGAGCGGACAAGCGGGAAGTACCACGTCTATGGTCAGTATCCGGCTTCAGGTCAGGATGTGACCTTGTTCGAATGCCAGTATGACGGCAACAGGACCTTCCTCAGCATCAGCGTTCAGGGACACCATGGCCACCACACCGAAGCAGCGGGTGCAGCGCCGCGCAAGGCGCAGCGGGCCTGTACCGACATGATGGGGGCTGAGGTCAGGATAGAGCAGGTGTCGCCGCTGCGACCAGGTTATCACGAGATCATCATGAAAGAGGTCAACGGGCAGCGCCGGGTGGCCTGTACTGTGGCTGATGACGGAACCCTTGAAGATTGGGTCGAGATGAACTGACCCAAGGTTCTTCCGGTTTCCTACCGGATCGAATGAGACTGGTCCCGGCTTGCGCAGGACGCGTCGGGGCAGGACCGTTCGGGTCGCTTTCCCGCACAGTCATTCGTCGAACGCTGTCCGGTCAGGTGTCAGCGTTGTCGTGCATCTCGCCGATGTTCCGCATCAGCCACAGCCCATAGATCGCATTCGGCAACACCATCAGGATGGGCAGATACACGCTCGGCCCGCTCGCCGCAGGCAGCGTGGCCGCCTCTGCGGGCAGGTTCCCATGCGCGACCCCGTGACCGGCGGCCCCGAGCGTGAAGGTGGCAAAGTCCCAGAGCGCATGGACGATGATCGGTGGCCAGAGCGATCCTGTGCGCAACCGCAGCGCGATGAACATCAGCCCGCTCAGAAAAGCTGCTGAGGACTGGATCAGGGCCGCCTTCAGATCGCCCGTCACAAAGACGTTCAGGCTGTGGATCGCGCCGAACGCCACCGAGGTCAGGAACACGGCTGGCCAGATCGTGACGGTGTGTCGGAACGCCTGCAGCAGAACGCCGCGGAACATCACCTCCTCCGAGAAGCCCACAAGAAGCGTGTTGAGCAGGATCAAGAGCAGGACCGTCGCTGGAGGCATCCCCAGGAATGCCGCGACGCCCAATCCGCAAAGGATGTAGATCATCGGCAACCATGACAGCCGCCAGCCCTTAGCGTCTGCGCCTCGGTTTAGGCCAACATCGTCCCAGCACTGCCACAGGACGACCGCGAGAATAAAGCCTGCTGCCACGACCCATGTCCAGCCGATGCCGCGGGTCACGCTTTCCACGAGGGACCCTTCTCCGCCCGTCGTGATGTTCCCGCCGACGATGGTGATCGCCGTCCAGAGGATGAAGGCGACAAGCGCGATCCCTAGCCTTCCATTCATTCCCTGCCCCCGACATGGTGCCCTGCACGTCTTGCGCGGCGGTCACTCTCGCTAAGGCGGGCTGATTGGCTCCGCCGGATCCTGACATCATACCCGCTTCACGCAGGAGCACTATCCAGAACACGAAAGTGGGGAATGTCATTCAGTCCCGTAACTGAGCCGTTCGATCAGGTGGGTGCAGTCGCCCTTCGCCCTTCGGATGGCGCCGTGCCAAAGTTCGCGCGACACATGATCCGAGGACAGCTGCCCTGCCGCCGGAAGGGACTGAGCCAAATTGAAGGAGCCCTCCATGCATATCGCGCGAACCCTGGCACTTCTTCTGAGCAGCGCCGCCTTCGTTTTGGCGCTCACAGTTGCCAGCCCAGACCAGACCAAGCGGACCGAGACGGTTGCGGAAGGCGTTGCTGGTGCAGGTGCGATCATCAAGGGCGCGTTGAAGGGTGAAGACTCCGCAGACTATGCGCTCCCTTGAAACAGCGCGAGCTGCGATCAAACGAGAAGGATTGATGTTGTGCCTTAGCCGATCACGGCGCTTCCGCTACCGCCACACCGCGCGTCCGATCGCCATCCATACGGGGACCGACAACGCCCCTTCGTTCGAGATGAAGTGGAAATGGTCTAGCTGCCGCTCTTCCATCTCGAGCTCCCAGCGGGCCGAGATGAGATGCGGGGCCGCGGCCTCAGCGGAGACGCCCTTGCGCTCCACATAGGCGGCGACCTGCCATTTGTAGTCCTGATCGTTGGTCCAGTCGCGATCCTCGATCCAGACCACCCAGTGCCTCCGGGCGCGGTGGAGCCAGTAGGTTTCAATCCGGCTCGACATCGGCCCCCAAGCCCACTCGATGGTTCCGAGAAAGGTCATCTCGCGCGGGCACCTCTTTGGCAGGATGTAGTCCGGCATAGAGAAGAGGCAGGGGATTGGTTCGAAGCTGTCGGGGACCTGCGGCAGATCAACCACCTCGACGAGACGCTGCTCGGGCAGCTGGTCGTGCGTCATCGGGAGCGGCGGAGGCCGGTTCATGACGCGCTCCTCGCGACCGAGTGCGACGCACTATGTCTCTTTGCCCCCACGATCCGCGCGAGGCTCAGCGGCGCTGTCGGGTCCTCGAGCCGGTAGGCCATCAGAGGCCCGTCCGTTCCCGCCGAGTAGTCGAGGCAGAGCGCATTCGGCGCCTGAAGCACCGGCGCGCCTGTGAGCCAATAGTGACCGAAGAAGACGGGCTTGGCTTCCGCAGGATAGGTGATGTCCCGCACCTTGGCCGGGGGCGCGGTCACCGGCAACTCGCCAAGATCAGGGACGCACATCGCCAACTCGGCCCAGGAGGCGGCCCCGCTTTTCCACCACTGGAGCCGGACCTCATCACGTTCCGTACCGTCCTTGTCACGGAAGCTGTAGCCATGGGGCAGATCGGCTTCAGGCCCCTTGGTCACCGTTTCGACCTGTCGCCAGAGCGGATCATGCTTGTCCGCCACCCGGACGAGCTGTGCCTCGGTCAGGACCCCGCCCTCGGTCACGGCCGCGAGCCCTGCGACCGCCGCTTCGTCCCAGCAGGCATGCACGGCACGGAACGCCTCCGTCTCGACGAAGAGGGGTAGCCTGGCCATCCAGGCCACCGCCTCCCGCGTCCCTGGCGCGTCCAGCGGAAACTCCCGCAGGAAGGCCGCATGCTGATGGAGCCTCGTTGCCGTATGCGGTCGAAGATAGGTACCCGGTTTTGTGTCGTCAGGCGTATGGAAATGGATCGCATTCAGCTCGTGGTTGCCCATCACGGCACGGGCCTTGCCGGCGTCAACCAAGCTTCGCACGGTGCGTAGCACGCCCGCATTGTCCGGCCCCCGGTCGATGAAATCGCCGAGGAAGATGATCTCGCGGTCTGGAGCGTCATTGGCCCAGCCCGCGGCGGTCCGGTGCCAGCCGAGCTTGGGCAGGAGTGCCTCGAGCTTGCCGGATTGGCCATGGATGTCAGGAATGATGTCGTACAAGCGCGGTGGCTCCTTGAAATAGAAAACGGAGGGAAGCTCAGGGCAAGTTGCGCCCAAGACTCAGCGGGAAATTTGGCTTCGGTAAGGCGCTGCCCAGAAGCCCAGTTCAATCTGCTCGGCCGCCTCGACGAGGTTCTGAACGCCGAGCCCGCGCAGCTCAAGCCGCATGGCCCGGTGGCTGACGGGGAACGCCCGCGCGATCGAGCCCAGGAGAAAACCGGCAGGCCCGAGCGTGCCGCCTGCCTCCTGACGCGCCAGCAGGTCCTCCATCCGGCGCAGGGGAAACACCCGTTTCTCCTGTCGTGGCGTCACGGCGCGGGCGATCGTCCGCCTGAGGAACTCGGTCTTGACTGAGCGGTCGAAGCGCGGCGGCGTTCGGTCATCGAGCGGGGGCAGCGCCTCCGGCGCGACGTAGGCCTCAAGGGCGGCCTTGAGCGCCGCAGAGGCGACCGCATAACGGCGGTGCGGGTTGTTCGGATCGTCGGTCATCGGAAGTACCCCTTGGTTGCCTTAACTCTGGCCACATCCCCCGGATCGGGGTCCCACCTTGCCGGGATGGCAGGTTGGGGAGAGCGCGACGCGCTCTGCTCTGGATGCATGTCAAAAGTACCTGCGAAGCGCCGTCGGTGCAAGTGCAGCGACGTTTCCGCGGAGCGGCTACCAACTCTTGCAGGTCGGCGTTGCAGATCGGCAACCGATATGGAGCCGTTCAAGGGGTTTGCCTTGGGCCGACCGATGTGCCGGTGCGGTCTCGGCTCGCAGCTGATGCAATTGGTTGCAGATCGCCTGGGGTCGGCGCCCCTCGCGCGGCCATTTGGCCAAGTCGGTTTCGCCCTCGGTCAGGACAACACGCATTTCCATGTCCTTGGCGGCAACCAGTCCGATGCCGTCACCATCGCCCGCATCGCCAAGTCCCGCCTGCTCGGCGCGCGCTGGCCCACGACCTGGCCACCCCGCCTGCAGCGTCTCCCGACGATGGCGCCGGCCGACCTCCCCACCACCAACAACGAACTCTGAACACGAGAAACACCATGCTGAAACCTGCCATCCTCGCGCTCATCCGCCAGGTCCTGACGGTCGCCGGGACCGCGCTGGTCGCAAAGGGCTACATCGAGGCGTCAGATGTGGCGCCGGTCATCGGGGCGCTGCTGACCATCAGTTCGGTGGTCTGGTCCGTCGCGGACAAACGGGAGCGCTGAGGTTCCTGATGCGAATTGCGACACGCATCAGATCGTTGTCCGGCGCTGCGGCACCGAACGGACCATCAAACCGGCATGTTGTCAAAACCGTCCTCGACCTGATCATCCTCGCTGGGCGGGCCGCCAGGCTTCGGCGCGGCGACGAGCGGCGCCATCGAGTCATCAACATCTGCGTATAGGACCTGCTGCTCTCTCGGCTCGTCGACCGGTAAACGGTCTGGAGGTAGCGGTTCCAAGCTTTCGAGGCTCATGTCGCGCAGTTCCTGCAGAAAGGCGTGTAGGGCAGGATGTTCAGGCGCTCTTCGGGTATCGCATCACCGCAGATCGTGCAGATGCCGTACTCCCCGGAATCGAGCAGCTCCAGTGCAGCCTCGATTTGACGGATTTCCTGCTGGGCCGAATTGCCAACACCCTCAAGCACCTCATCGCCCTCGCGCTCGACCGCAAGTTCCTCCCAGTCCGAAGAATGTTCTGCGTCGAGTTCCTCGTCGATTGCGACAATCCGCTTCTCCAGATCGGCATAGCGTGCCTGCAACTGGGCTCGGCGCTGGCTGTGGGAAATCATGCATTCCTCCTGAAAATCCGGGCGCAGCGCGCTGACCCGCCGCGGTTGCTGCCTGCCTAACTGGCACTCCCCAAGTCCTGCCAGTCAGTCATAGGTGTGACTGATCCGGCACCCGATCAAGCCCATTCGCCGCCAGTGGGCGTTTCGACATCGCCTGACAGTCGGGTTGGACAAGAATGGCGCGGACAAAGCGCAACTGCCAGTCCATCGCCCCGAAAGAGCAATCGTCCGTTCCTGACGCATACGAACCTAGTCTGGCGGCCATCATCGGGGTTACCGCACCAGTGACCATCTTCACTATGTCCATCGTCATTCCTTCCAGAACACTATGTATTCAAGAGAAGGGATTTTGGGCTGACCTGGCAGGGGATTCCGTTTCAGGACAATGCAGCGTCGAGTTCGGCAAGTGTGGCTCTCTCGGCGTCACTCACTTTCACTCCGCCGAAGCCGAGGAAACCACCTTCGGACGAGGCTTCGGCCGCCTTGGCGGCGATGTCTTTGAGCCAGGCGCGGAAACCTGGCGCATCGTCTGGGGCCTTGGCGGATAGGATGGCGCTAACCTGACGCAGACCTTCCAGCGCCTTGGCCTTCATCTCGGCGGGAGGCTTGCCCTTGAGATCGGCCTTGATGCTGTCGCGCGCCACGGAGCGCCCCTCGGGGGTATCGAAATCGGCGGCGATCGCCCTGGCGATGACGTTGGCGCCCGCGTCCTTCTTTGCCGTCAAAAGCGCACTGGCGCCCGCGAAGCCTTCCTTGAGTGTTCCGAAGATGCCGCTGGGGTCGGCCAAGGTCACCGCCATGCCGGCGAGCATCGGGCTGGCAAGGATCAGGCGCCATTCGTCAGAGGTGAAGGCAGATTTATCGACCATGGTGTATCTCTCCATCTGGTCAGAAAGGCATCACTCTACTCGCCCTTGTCGTCGAGAATGAAGGTCACCATCAGGTTCACCCGATAGCTCGTGACCTTCCCATCCTCAACAACGACAGCCTGCTCCTTCACCCAGGCGCCGGCGATGTTCTTGATGGTTTTCGAGGCCCGCGCGATGCCTTTTTCGATGGCATCCTCGAACCCCTTTTTCGACGTGCTGGAAATCTCGATGATCTTGGCAACAGACATTCTTCAGCGCTCCTCGCATGAAACAATATACGCAATATGCACAGATTGGTGCAGGAGTCTGCGATTCTTGCACCGTTCTGGGCGGCGCTCACAGCGCCAAATGCCGCCGAACTACCTTTCCGGCAAAGGCGAGGTTGGATCTGGATCCATGATGCGAGGCGCAGCAAGAAGTCACGGGCAGTCTACGTGCCACCAGAGCCAAACGTGGTGATGTTGCGATCGTCGTCTCGGTTCAAGGTATCACTGGCACGGGAACCACCCGGTAAGAAAAAGCGCTCGCATCTGCCGGCTGGACGCCTTCCCGGCGAGTTCTGGCCACGTAGATCGCGGCGGCGCGGCCTTCTGTATGTGTGTAGCCCTCGATCGGGTCGTAGAAATAGGTCCCGTTCACGACCAGGCAGCGCTGCGGGACGACACCCGTGCACGGGACGGTCTCAGCGGCGATGTCGAACTTCTGGATGATTTCTTCTTGCTCGGAGCTCGGCACTGTTTCCAGACAGCCGGCAAGCACGACAAGGCCAAGGAAGGCGAGAAGAGATGTGATCTTGCGCATGGAGACCTCCAGGGTCGCTTCGCCACAAATGGGCCGCATAACCATAGCAAAGGTTCTGCATCGTGCCGATCCCAAAGGTAGGGACCGAATTCCCCCACGAGTCATCCGCATCGATCAACACGGCTTGGTCTGCACCTCGTTCAGTGCGACGAAAGTTCCTGGCGCAGAAGGGTGGTAGCCTTGGTGACCGTGGGAGGCGCATTGCAACCCAGAACCAAAGACACATCAAACACGGAATGGCTCGGCGCTGAGCGACTCGTCTGCTAAACGCTACGATCGGTACGAGCGGGCGCTCAGCCCTTGCGCAGATAGCGCCCGTTCACCCAGCCGGTGACATCCACCCCGCCGATCGTCCGGATCCGGCACCAGCGCGTCTGGCCCCGCTGCTGGCAGCCCAGGTTTTGCACCCGCGCGCCCGAAGCAAGCCGGGCGATGACGGCGCTCTGTGCCGATGCCTGTGACCGAACGTTGAGGACATCACCCGCGGGGACGCCCGAGACCACATAAGAATCCTGTCCCGAACCGCCAGACCCGGCGCCAGGCGGGCGGCCTGCCTGGGGCGCCGCCGACTCGCGCAGGTAGCGGCCGGCAACCCACCCCGTGACGTCCATCCCCGTCGTGGATCGGACGCGGCACCAGCGCGCATCGCCGTTCATGCGGCAACCAAGGTTCCGAACGATCTCGCCTTCCCCCAGCGTGGCAAGCGCCGCAGACCTGGCCGAGGGCTCGACCCGCACGTTCATGCGCTCGCCCCGAGGAAGACCGCGCACAGCCCAGAAATCGGGCCCCCCGTCCAGACTGTCAACCGGCGGTCGCGCGCCCCCCTCGACCAGATACCGCGCCGAGACAAAGCCCGAGAGCTGCCGGTCCATCGTCTCGATCTGACACCACCGGGCACTGCCGCCACCAAAGCACGCGCCTGTGCGGACCCGCGTCCCATAGCCAAGCGAACCGACTGCGGGAAACACAGCCGCTGGCCCGCTGCGGACGTTGACCCGAGCATTCGCGGCGATCCCGCCGATCGTCGTGACATCCGGGCCGGTCACAGGCTCGGCGCGCTGGGAGACTTGAGAAAAAGCTGCAGACGCTGCGAGCCAAACGATCATCAGGACGGCACCTGCAAGCAACGGAAGGGTGCTGAGGTAACCCAAGCGGTTGGACTCCATGCCGAGCCTCCGATCTTCCTGAACATCCTACCGAACCGAGCCTATCACCTTGAAAAGTGATTCTCACCCGTCCTCGGCGGAAGCATCGTGGAGGTGAGGTATGGCGCTGGCTTCTGCTACTCGGAGAAACTGGCAACTCCGACACGGGTTTTCCATAGCGCCGGTGCTCAGGTGTGGCCTCGGCGTTGTCGGCCGCATCAGTTTGAGTTGATTTGCGGCCGCGCCCACTCACCTGTAGCTAGCGCTTGAGCTTTGGTGCCTGTGGCAACACGGTGACCTTGCCGATCCGACGGAGACAGGAATGGAACCCTTCGACGGCCAGGCGCTCGAGACGCGCTGCCCCGATTGCGGACGGGCGATCATCAAGATTGTCGGTTGGCTCAAACTGCGACATTCCAGGAACTGCACCGGGTGCGGAACGCTGATCGCGATCGATCGGGAGGGACTACTGGCAGACCTTGAGAAGGCCGAGAAAGCGCTCGGAGATTTGGCCAAGCGTAATGGCAATCCCTGAATGCCACGGACCCGCGCAGCGGTTGAAACCTACAGGCTGCGCCAGTTCCGAGAGAGCCCAGTTGCAGGCACGCAAAGTGGGCGGCGCGCGGTCAGGACAGCGCCTGAATATCCCGATCCATTCTCGCCTCCTGCATCCTCAGGAGAACCAGCCTTTGACCCGGCCCCAAACTGACTCATCCTCAGGAACACTTATGACTGAGCCGGCGAGGACTTCCGTGCCTTTTATTTCCGGCATGGGTTCAGACTCGAACTGCTTTTCGTCAGCCCGAACCGACGCCTTCGAGACCGTTTCTTCGGTTATCTCCGCAAAAGCGTCGAGCTTGGCCAGCGTCTCGGGTCCCGCAAGACCATCGACGGTAAGGCCCTGGGCCTTCTGGAAATCCTTGACCGCCTTCTCGGTTCCCGGGCCAAACCGCCCGTCTGCATCGACCCCCAAAGCCGCTTGCAGTTTCTTCACCGCTTCGCCCCGAAGTCCCACGCGAAGCAGGATCAACTCTTCCAGACCGAGCGCCGTGAACGTATCCGGCCCGGCGATGCCATCGGCCGTCAGCCCGGCGGACTTCTGAAACTCCTGCAGGGCTTTTGCAGTGCCCGGACCAAAGATGCCGTCGGCAGAGATCCCGAGCTTCTCCTGAAGCCGCTTGACCGGCGCGCCGCTCATTCCCTTTTTCAGAATAGACATGTCGAATTCTCCTGGTTTGATGCTCAAGACTCTAACGTGTGTCCTTTACTTTGGGCAATGGCCCGAGTTTACGATCACCAAGGCTCTTTCGCGTGATCCATTCCAAAGGACAGAAGACCGCGATCACGTTGCAGACGGCATGCGAAAAGATGGTCTGCCGCCCTGATCGCGATCGATCGGGTTGGATTGTTGGCGGACCTAGAAAAGGCGAAACGGCCTTTGCCATCTTTCACCTGACTTGCTACCTGGAAAGAAAGTCTGCGCTGCGATCAGTACTGGAAAGGCCACATCTGCCGGGAACATGTACTGTTCCGGTGCGGGGGCAGCTTTACGAAATAGTTGGCGCGAGACTCAAGAGTGCCATCGCTTGATGCGTCACTCGAAGATCGTGCTCTCGATGTCCTCGCCGGTCATCCGGGTGTACATATGGTGGTTCCAATAGGGCGTCCAAGCGACCAGCACCTTGCCCGTCCCGGTGTAAACCCGCATCCGCTTCTGTCCCGAGATGAAGTTGCGCGGGAACCGCGCCGAGCGGTGTGAGGAGAATTTCAGGCCTTCCGTACGCCCCAGCACGAGCCGCCCCTGCGACCGGAACTCGCCATCCCGGATGTCGACCGTCTCGACCGGCCCCGGGGCGTTGATCGCCACCTGCCCCGGCCCACGGATTGTTGTCTTCCAGGCGAAGATACCGTCCCCAGCCCAGAGGCTAGCGAACAAGGGGTCGCGCGTGAGCCCAAGCTTTACTGATGCTTCGGACGCCCAGTAGACCCCAGGCTCCAGAACCCACCGCACCCCCTCCTCCGTCCCGAAGATGTGGTAGCCACTGAGCGAGGGCTGAAGATAGATGGTCCCGGTCCCTTCGTAGAACGGTCGGACGCGCGCCTCTCGCGTGAAGATCGCACGGAACAGGTCCCCCGCCCCGGGCACGCGAGGTGTGAAGGCTA
The DNA here is from genome assembly GCA_041738105.1 of Rhodobacter sp. GTDB lineage: Bacteria > Pseudomonadota > Alphaproteobacteria > Rhodobacterales > Rhodobacteraceae > Aliitabrizicola. The sequence continues at coordinate 11,013 of JBGSQL010000194.1, forward strand.
TTTTGCCTGACATGTTCGAGAGTGCACCCGCCCGTGCGCGCACGGCTTCGTCCCGGATTTCGATCCGGATCTGACGCATCCCTTCCACTTCACGCATCGCGAACTCAGCCACCGGCCCCTCCCGCGAGGCTCCATCCCGGCCCCTCGTCCCAGATCATTTGCCGCTCCCACAACAGAACGAAGCCGTCCGGGCCAAGTCCCTGCTCCCCACGGAGCGGATCGTCGAGCGACACGATGACGAAGAGGATAACGCCGAGAAAGAATGACGTGATAGTGCCGAGGAGGAATTGCTGGTGCGGCCGCATCTTCAGCAATACGAACAAGAGTACGCTGACAAGTGCCCCCACCAATACCGCATACCAAAGCACGTCCGGTATTTCGGTGATGACACCTGCGAGCCGGCCTTGCCGCGCCTCGGTGAAGTCCTGGAAAGAACCGATCATCGCTGCGTGCAGTACGGCCTGCCCCTGTGTCTGCGGCTCGAAGGCCGCGAGCCGCTGTCGAACCGCTTCGGCGCGGTGGTCGCCGCCGTCGAGGATCGCGCCCCGCTGGTGCGCCGGCCAGTCGGCGTAAATCGTGAAGAGCACGTAGTCCCGCAGAAGTACTTGAACCTCGCTCTGCACAGGCTCGGGGTAGCTTCGCATCCCCGCGTAAAGCGAGCCGATGGCGGTCGCCTCGGCCAGGATGGCCTGTCGCACCCGCTCGTTGTTTTGATAGGCAGACACAGTCAGAAGGCCCAGGAGCAGCCCATAGAACAGGTTGAACCCCGCGCTCCCGAAGCTGACGTTCTGGTTGAAATCCGGCCCCGTGCCGAAGAAGATCCGCAGGATTGGCTTGATGACCAGCAGACCGATGAAGACTGCGCCCACCGCGATAACGGAGAACAGCAGTGCGAGCTGGCCCGAGGAAATGTCATAGACAAATTCAGGCACGCTTCCCTGCGCCCCCGCGCGTCGGTAAGATCTGGCAAAACCATAGCCTCAGACTCAGGGGCTGCCAACTCCAATCGGAGGCCGGATGCGACGCGCACTCACTGCTCTGGCGCTTTCCTTGGCTGCGGCGACGTCGGCCGCGGCAGACGACGGCTTCACCTTCTTCACCATTGGCGCAGGCCCGCTCGGCGGCGGCTACTACGCCGCCGCCCGCGCGATCTGCGACGTCGCCCACGCCCGTTTCCCCGGCAAGATGCGCTGCAGCCCAGACCCCACACCGGGCTCGGTCTACAACGTAGTGGCGCTTGCCGAAGGCCAGATCGACTTTGCCCTCGCCCAGTCCGACGCGCACCATTTCGCCGTCACTGGCACCGGCCCCTTCTCGGACGCGGGACCTAACACCGACCTCCGCTCCGTCCTCGCCCTCTACTCCGAGCCGCTGACACTTCTTGTCCGCCGCGAGGCCGACATCGACGCCTTACCCGACCTTGTGGGCAAGCGTTTGAACCTCGGGGCCCGGAACTCGGGCTCACGCGCCACGGCAGAAAGGCTTCTCACCGCGCTTGGGTTCGAAGACGACTTCGCTAAATCCCGTGGGCTTCCCGCCGGCGCGGCCATCGACCAGCTTTGTACCGGTGACCTCGACGCGCTTTTTATCGTCGTCGGGCACCCGAACCCGCTCGTGGCGCGCGCGCTCGCCGACTGCGACGCGGAACTCGTGCCAATCATCGGGCCTGCCGTAGATACTCATGTCGCGGCGAACGAGGACTATACCCCTGCCGCGATCCCGCGCGGCACCTACCCAGGTCTCTCCCGCCGCATTGAAACCTTCTCGGTCACAGCGACGCTCATGACCCGCGCAGACGCCAACCCAGAGATCGTGGCCGTCATCGCGCGAATTGTCACGAAGAACCTTCCCGAACTGAACCGCCGCGCACCCGTCGTTCCGGCTACGCGCTTTCCCGGCATCGCTTCGGATGGCCTCTCTGCGCCGCTCTTCGACGGCGTCTCCGAGATCCTGGCCGAATAACCGAAGCGAAAGTCGCTGCTCCGAAGGACAGCACCCCAAACCGTGGCGCTATAAAGCCCGATCGCGCAACTCTGATCAACGGCGATCACATCTTGAACCGGCGTTGTTGCGTAACGCCTGCCTTGGGCATGATAGCCCCTTTCCACGATGGCCTCAGGCCACGCTGTCAATCGGCGCGCAAAACTGACCCCTTTTCGGCGCCCAATTTTGCCCCCCCTGTGCGGCGTCGAGATCAGGGCCTGAACTGACGGAACTGATCACAGACTGGAGGCGGGTCAGGCCCTGATCGGGGTCAGGCGCGGTGCTTGAAGCGCCAAGACTCGTTGCCGGTTTCGACGATCTCGCAGTGATGGGTGAGGCGGTCGAGCAGAGCGGCCGTCATCTTCGCGTCGCCGAAGACGGTGGGCCATTCGCCGAAGGCGAGGTTGGTGGTGACGATGATCGAGGTGCGCTCGTAGAGTCGGCTGATGAGGTGGAACAGGAGCTGCCCGCCGGACTGGGCGAAGGGCAGGTAGCCGAGTTCATCGAGGATGACGAAGTCGAGCCGTGCGAGGTAATCAGCCAGGCGACCCTGTTTGCCGGCGCGCGCCTCGGTCTCGAGCCGGTTCACGAGGTCGACGACGTTGAAGAAGCGCCCGCGGGTGCCGCCCCGGATGAGCGCCCGGGCGATGGCGATGGCGAGGTGGGTCTTCCCCGTTCCGGTCCCGCCGATGAGGACGACGTTGCGCTGGTCTGCGACGAAGCTGCCGGTCGCGAGGTCGCGGACCAGAGCGTCGTTGATCGGGGTCCCGGCGAAGTCGAACTCGTCGATGTCCTTCGCCAGGGGCAGCTTGGCGACCGTCAACTGGTAGCGGATGGAGCGGGCCTGCTTCTCGGCGATCTCGGACTGGAGGAGATCGCCGACGATGCGCGGCGGCTCGTGCTGGCGCTTGATGCCGGTGGCCATGACCTCGTCATAGGCGCTGCGCATCCCGTAGAGCTTCAGCGTTCCCATCAGGTCGAGGATGTGTGTGCGGTCCATGGCGGCTGGGTCTCCTCAGGCTGTCGTAGCGGGCGCAGTCGGCCACGGGCTCGTGGGTCAGGCGCAACGCGGTGGGGGTCAACAGAAGCGGTTGCGGGGACGGGTCGCGCCGGCGCGCGAGGATGTTGATGACGACGGGAGCGGAGTGGACGCCGTGATCGAGGGCCTCCCGGCAGGC
>JBGSQL010000207.1:0-3612 GCA_041738105.1 Rhodobacter sp.
GAGGGGGGCGAGGGGCGCGGACGACCGGCGGTGGCGCTGGGGGTCAGGGCGGAGGCGCATCGGGTGGCGGGGCTGAAGGTGTCTGATCAGGACATTTCGGCGGTGATCATGGATTTCGCGGGCAATCAACTGGCCACGCACCATGTCGAGCGCCGGCCCGTGGCGCTGACCCCGGCCGAGGTGCTGGCGGTGATCGAGACGCTTGTGGATACGGTGGCGGCCAAGGCCGGGATGCGCCGCGCCGAGCTGTCGGCGGTGGGCATCGGGATGCCGGGCTATGTCGACAGCCCGGAAGGCCGGGTGCTGTGGTCTTCGGTGCTGACCGAGCGGGGCGTGCCTTTGGCCGCGATGGCCGGGGCGCGACTGGGCCTGCCGGTGTTGATCGACAACGACGCCAATCTTTGTGCGCTGGCGGAACTGTGGTTCGGCGTGGGACGGGGCGAGAGCGATTTCGCGGTGCTGACGATCGAGCATGGCCTGGGCATGGGGCTGGTGATGAACCACAAGATCCAGCGGGGCGCGCTGGGCCTGGGGATGGAACTGGGCCACACCAAGGTGCAACTGGATGGGGCGCTGTGTCGCTGCGGGCAGCGCGGCTGCCTGGAGGCCTATGTTGCCGACTATGCGCTGGCGCGTGAGGCGACGACCGCACTGAACTGGACCTACAAGGAGGGCCAGTCGATGCGGGTGCTGCTGGAAAGCCTTTATGATCATGCCAAGGCGGGCAATCATGCGGCGCGGTCGATCTTTCGTCGGGCCGGGCGGTATCTGGCCGTCGGGATGGCCAATGTCGTCAACCTGTTCGATCCCCCGCTGATCATTCTGGCCGGCGCGCGGATGCGATTTGACTACTTGTATGCCTCGGACACGCTGGCCGAGATGGAGGCCCTGGTGCTGGAAACCGGGCGGCCCCTGCCGATGATCGAGATCCACGCCTGGGGGGAAATGCTGTGGGCGAGCGGGGCCGCGGCGCTGGCGCTTTCGGCTGTGACCGAAGGCTTGCTTGCCCCGTCGCGCGACATCGCGGCGCAATAGCCCGGACTGGAGGCCAGAGGCGGCCCGGGGCGTTTTTCTGCCCATGTGTGCCAGCGATCTGCCGGAACGGATTGCCGTGCGAATCAGGCCATGCGAAGGTCGCCATTGGTCAGGTGGAGGCAGGTCTTTTGGCACGTCGAACGGGGCTCTGGAGGTGGCGCGGGCTTGTCGTCTGCGGCGCGCTGACCGTTCTGGGGGCCACGCCGGCAGTTGCAACCGATCCGATCGAGTTTCAGACGCCGGGCGCGGCGGACGATCTTGCGCGGGCCTTGCGCGCGGCCTCGGTGCTGTTGGGCGCCGAGCGTGACGAGCGCACAGATCCACAAGATCTGGTTGCGGCGGCGCGCGCCGAATACGGCGCGCTGCTGGCCACACTATACGCGAACGCCCATTATGCCCCGGTGATTACGGTCACGCTTGATGGCCGCGAGGCGGCCAGCCTTGCGCCGCTGGATGCGCCCGGGCGGATCGGTCGGATCGTGGTTACGGTCAACGCGGGGCCGCGGTTTGCGTTCTCGCGCGCCGAGATCACGCCGCTCGCCCCCGAAACGGACCTGCCGGCGGGCTTTGCAATCGGCAAGCCAGCCGAAACCGGCGTGATCCGTGACGCGGCGAAGAGCGCGATCGAAGGCTGGCGTGCGGTCGGTCACGCCAAGGCCGAGGTCGGCGCGCAGGATCTGGCTGTCGAACACGCGCGCCAGACGCTTGCCGCGCGGATCGGCATGGTTCCGGGGCCCCGGTTGCGGTTTGGTCAGTTCACGGTGCAGGGCCAGACGCGGATGCGCGAGGATCGGATCCGCGCCATTGCGGGATTTCCGGAAGGCGAGGTTTTCGATCCCGAGCAACTGGAGAAGAGCGCCAACCGGCTGCGCCGTTCGGGCGTGTTCCGGTCGGTTGCCCTGACCGAGGCTGACGTGCCGGGGCGCGACGGGACGCTGGACGTGCAGACGCTGCTGGTAGAGGAAGTGCCGCGCCGGTTTGGTTTTGGCGCCGAAATTTCCAGCCTCGACGGGCTTGATGCGTCTGCCTTCTGGCTGCACCGCAACCTGTTCGGGGGGGCGGAGCGGTTGCGCTTCGACGCCTCGATCGAGCATATCGGTGCCCAGGACAGTGGCGTCGACTATCGGTTTGATGTGACGCTGGAGCGACCGGCGACCTTTACGCCCGACACGCTGTTGAGCCTGCGCGCCGGGATCGCGCGGCTGGACAACGACGAAGGCGAGATCATCGACCTGGCCGAGATCGGGGCGTCGGTCACGCAGTTCGTGACGGATCGGCTGACGCTGCGGGGCGGGTTCGCGTTCCGCGCGCAGGATGTGAGCGATCCGTCGGGCGAGTACGAATACCGGAACCTTGCACTGCCGCTTAGGGTCACCATGGACGCGCGCGACGACAAGTTCGACGCGACGCGCGGATATTTCCTGAACGCCGATGTGACGCCCTTTTTTGGGGTCGATGACACGGACAGCGGCGTGCGCCTGGCCGTTGATGCGCGCGGCTATCAGGCATTCGGCAGCACGCTGGTGCTGGCAGGGCGGTTGCAGGTGGGCGCCATCTATGGCGCGGCGCTGGAACGAACCCCGCGCGATTACCTGTTCTACTCGGGCGGCGCGGGAACGGTGCGCGGGCATGCGTTCGAATCGTTGGGGGTGAACGTGCTGGATCCGGACCTGACCACGGGGGGAAGCCGGTTTGTGGCCTTCACGACCGAGCTGCGTGCCCGTGTCACCGATCGGATCGGGATTGTCGGCTTTTACGATATAGGCAGCGTCGGGGTGGACGATTTCATCGGCGACGATGCGGGGGGCTGGCAAGCGGGGGCGGGCATCGGGCTGCGCTATGCGACCGGCCTCGGGCCGATCCGGGTGGATCTGGCAACCCCGATTTCCGGCGAGGACTCGGGCGGCGTGCAGATCTACGTCGGCATCGGGCAGTCGTTCTGATGCGGCGCTGGTTGCTGATCCTGGCCGCGCTGGTGATCCCGGGGATCGCGCTGGCGCAGGAAGATGATCCGGGGTTGCTGGCGCGATTCCTGCAAGACAATCTTTCCGACGCGGGGCGGCAGGTGACGATCACCGGCTTTCAGGGTGCGCTGTCGTCGCGCGCGACGATGGCAGAGCTGACCATCGCGGACACCGAGGGGATCTGGCTGCGGCTGCGGGGCGTGACGCTCGACTGGAACCGGGCCGCGGTGCTGCGCGGGCGCTTTTCGGTCAACGAGCTTTCCGCGACCGAAGTGATCGTGGTTCGCACCCCGGTGCGCGCGCCGGGCCTGCCTGCGCCCGAGGCACAGGGATTTACCCTGCCGGATCTGCCGATTTCAGTCGAGATCGGCAAGATCGCCATCGCGCGGGTCGAGATTGCAGAGGCGGTTCTGGGCCAGGCTGTCGAGGCCTCGCTTGAGGCGTCGGCGCGTCTGGTGGGGGGCGAGGGGGCGGCGACGCTGTTGCTGCAACGCTATGGGGCCGGGCCGGAGGGGCGCGTTACGCTGGACGCGAGCTATTCCAACCAGAGCCGGCTTCTGGTGCTGGATCTTCAGGCGCGCGAAGGGCCGGGCGGGATCGCCGCGACGCGCCT
>JBGSQL010000215.1:0-5135 GCA_041738105.1 Rhodobacter sp.
GGCGCCGCATGACCCCGGCCAAGCGCCTTTTCGATATCGCGCTCGCGCTGCTGCTTGCGGCGCTGCTGGCCCTTCCGCTGGGTCTGGTCGTGCTGGCGCTCTGGCTGGCACAGGGCCGGCCGATCCTGCACGCCTCCGAACGGATGCGCAGCCCGCACCATCCCTTCTTGCTGTGGAAATTGCGCACGATGACCCCTGCCACAGCCGACGCCGGGGTGTCGGGCGGCGACAAGTCCGGCCGCATCACGCCGCTGGGCCGCATCCTGCGCCGCACCCGTCTGGATGAGGCCCCGCAGCTGTGGAACATCCTGCGCGGCGACATGAGCTTTGTCGGCCCGCGCCCGCCGCTGCGCCTCTATGTCGATCGCTTTCCCGATCTCTACGCCCGGGTCCTGCAAAACCGCCCCGGCCTGACGGGTCTGGCCACGCTGCGCTTTCATGCACGCGAGGCGCGGCTTCTGGCCGCTTGCCGCACCGCGGCCGACACGGATCGCGTCTATGCCCGCCGCTGCATCCCGCGCAAGGCCCGCCTGGACCTGATCTACCAGCAACGCCGCAGCCTGACGCTCGACCTGGCGCTGATCGCGGCCAGCCTGGCACGGGTGCTTCTGCCGCACGTCCCGGCGCCCCGCCACCGGTCATCCCGGCAGGCAGGTGCAAGGCAGCCGTGTTGCGCCCGACACAAAGGATCCCGATGATCGACTTCGCCCCGACGATCCAGGCCGCGACAGCCCTTGTCGGCACGCTCAGCCGGCCACAGAAGCGCACGATCCTGCTCGGGGTCGATCTTGCCGCGATGGGGCTGGCGGCGCTGCTTGCTCTCTGGCTGACAGGCCAGCACCCCGATGGCGCGATCGGCACATCCGCGATCGTCCTTGGCTGCGTCACGCTCCTGGCCTCGGCTAGTCTCGGGTTGCACCGCATCAAGCTGACCTGTTCCGGGTCCGACAGCGTTCCACGCATCGCGGCTCTTGCCCTGATGCTCGCCTTCGCGGCCAAGGCAATGTCGCGGCTTGGCGCGGTCGACTTGCCCGACCTGACGCTTGTCCTCTTCGGCCTTCTCGTCTTTCTGATGGCCCTCTCCGGGCGGTTCTTGCTGCGGCAGACGTTCCTCGGCCTGCTCCAGCACGGCAAGCCGCGCAGCCCGGTCGTGATCTATGGCGCGGGCGAAACCGGCCAGCAACTTGCCGCCGCCTTGCACCGGCATGAGGGCATCCGCCCCGTCGCCTTTCTCGATGACAATCCCGCGCTGCAGGGTCTGCGGATCGCGGGCCTGCGGGTCTGGTCGCCGCGATCCCTGCCCGACCTGATCCTGCGCACAGACGCCTCGCAGGTGATCCTGGCGATGCCCAGCCTCGGTGCGCAACAGCGCAGCCAGATCGCCAGACCCCTGCTCGCCCGCGGGCTTCAGGTGCAGACGGTGCCCTCCTTCGTGCAACTGATCGGCCAGGGCGGGCTTGTTCGAAATCTGATGCCGATCACCCCCGACCAGTTCCTGACGCGCCCGCCAATCGAGCCTGCGCCTGCGGAAACCTGCAGCATCTACGCCGGGCAGACGATCCTTGTCACGGGCGCGGGGGGCACCATTGGCGGCGCGCTCTGCCGCCAGCTTCTGGCCTGTCGCCCCACCCGGCTGATCCTTCTCGATATCAGCGAAGCTGCGCTCTACACCATCGACAAGGATCTGCGCAGCATTGCACCGCACACCGCGCTGCTGCCGCTGCTCGGGTCCGTCACCGATCCCGGCCTGCTGCGCAGCCTGTTCGCCAGGCACCGGATCGACACCGTCTTTCACGCCGCCGCCTACAAGCATGTCCCGCTGATCGAGGCAAATCCCGTGATCGGCGTCGAGAACAACGTGTTCGGCACCCGCACCCTGGCCGAGGCCGTCGCGGCGGCTGGCATCGCCCGCCTGATCCTGATCTCGACGGACAAGGCGGTTCGCCCCTGCAACGTGATGGGCGCCACCAAGCGTCTGGCGGAACTCACCGTCCAGGACATCGGTCGCCGTGCGCCCGCCACCCGCATCTCGATCGTCCGCTTTGGCAATGTCCTTGGCTCGTCAGGGTCTGTCGAGCGGCTGTTTCGCGAACAGATCGCGCGCGGCGGGCCGGTAACCCTGACCCACCCCGAGGTCACCCGCTATTTCATGACGATCACCGAGGCGGCGCGTCTGGTGCTGGCCACCGGCACGTTTCGCGACGGGGCAGGCAGCGGGGCGGATGTCTTCGTGCTCGACATGGGGCCCCCCGTCCGCATCCACGATCTTGCCCTGCGGATGATCGAGGCCGCCGGGCAACGGCCACGCGATGCCGCCCACCCGGATGGGGATATCGAGATCCAGGTGATCGGCCTTCGCCCGGGCGAAAAGCTGCATGAAGAACTGCTTCTCGGCCCCGCCCTCTTGCCGACGGCCCACCCCAGGATCCTGCGCGCCAAGGAATCCGGTCTGACTGAATTCGCCGTCGCACAGGGCCTGCGAGATTTGCGTGCCGCCGTTGCCGCGCAGGATGCGACGCAGGTCCGGCGCCTGGTTTTCGCGCTGGTCGAGCCGCCTTTGCCGCACCGCATCCTCGCCTGACGGCAGCGCCCGCGCGCCGGCATTGACGCAGCCCGCAGCCTCTGGCCAAGGTTCGGCATGGAGGATCCATCGCAACAGACGACCAGTGTGACCGGACGCGGCCAGCGCCCCTCCGCCATGCGTCGCGCATTCACGATCCTGCAACGCCTGTGGCACCGCAGCAGCGAGGCAAACCTTGGCCTGATCTCGGCCGGTGTGGCCTTCTTCGGCTTTCTGGCCATCTTTCCGGCAGCGGCCTCAGTCATTGCGATCTGGGGCTACGCCAGCGACCCCGAGGTGATTCGCGGCCAGACCCGGGTGTTGCAGGATTTCCTGCCGGATGACGCGTTCCGCGTTCTCGACGGTCAGGTGCAGGTGCTGATTGCCACAAATGCCGACACCGTCGGGGCCACCACCCTGCTGTCCACGCTCTTTGCCCTCTGGTCGGCGCGCGCCGGCGTCGATGCGTTGATCCAGGGGCTCGATGCAGCCTACGGCACCCACAGCCGGCATGGCTTCTGGCATGCGATCCAGGCAATCATCCTGACCGGCACGCTGATCGCCGTCGCGCTTGTGTCGGTCTTGGCGGCCGTTGTCGTTCCGCTCATCTTTGCGCTTTTTCCCACCCTACCCTCCTCGGCCCACTGGCTCCAGGTTGCCAACGAAGGGCTTGGTCTGGCCGTCGTCGTGGTCGGCCTCGCGCTTGCCTATCAGTTCGGCCCGAATCACACCGGGCCGTTTCGGCCCCGCATCGTGCCGGGGCTGATCCTTGCGACCCTGCTCTGGGCGGCCACATCGCGGGGATTCATGCTCTATCTGGCCAATTTTGGCAGCTACAACCAGATCTATGGCTCGATCGGTGCGGTCGTCGTGCTGTTGATGTGGTTCTGGTTCAGCACCTACGCGGTGCTTCTGGGCGCCGCGCTGAATGCCGTCATCCCACGTCGCGGTCAGTAATCGCGCTCGATGAACACACCGAACCCCGTGCTGCCTTCGCTGTCGGCCGAACCCCGCAAGGTCACGCCCGGCCGCACATCCAGGTTCAGGTTCAATTGCGTCGTCCCCTCGGTGCCGACCGTGACATCCGTATAGAGGTTTTTGGCAATATAGCGCCCGACCCGCACCGATGTTCCGCCCTCGCCGTCCGAAGTGACATCCAGATTGTCCAGCTTGAACGTCCGCCGCAGCGTCCCGATCAGCCCCTCGCCATTTCGCCCGGCCAGCGTCGCCACGGCATTGGCCAGTTGCAGCGCCTGAAACGGCGAAAGCGCGGTCAGTTGCCGCCCGAACAGCAGATGCGCCAACACCTCTTCTTCGGGCAATTCAGGCACCGAGGTAAAGCTGATGTCGGGGGTGCTGATCGGGCCCTCGATCAGGACCGAGCTGGTAATCCCGTCGCTCGCGTTCGAGGCAACGATCCGCAAGAAGGGTTGCAGGCTGCCCTCCAGCCGCAACTGCGCCTCGGACAGATCCAGCCGGCGGCCAAGAATGTCCAGCCGCCCGCGAATCAGCGCGATCTCGCCGCTCGGGATCACCGCATCGCTGGTCCCCCCCAGACGCAGCGCGCCGCCCAGTTCCGCGTCCAGACCGCGCCCACGGACGAACACCCGGCTTGGTGCATTTATCTCCAGATCCAGCACATAGGGGCGCGACAGCCCAGTCCGCTGCGCCTCTTGCTGGTCGATCAGCCCGGCCCGTGCCCGCGTCGCCCGAACAGCGGCAGGTTCATTGCGATGTGCCAGATCCGGAATCGCGCCGGCGCTGCTGATCCCGGTCGAGGGCACGCGGATCTCGGTTTCCGGCAGCGTGATCGCGCCGGAAATGCGGGCCCCTCCGGTCAAAGGTCCGTTTAACCGCACCTCGCCCTGAACGCGGGTCCGATACAGATTCGGATCGCTCAGTACCATGTCGCGCGGCAGGATGGTCAGATCGGCCTCAAAGGGCGGCGCCAGCCCGACCAGGCCGCGCAGGCCGATCGCACCTCCGGCCTGTGCCGCCGCATCAGCGGTGATCGTCGCGCGCCCGTCGGCCAATACCGCCTCTGCCGTCACCCCTTGCAGCGACAGGCCCAGCAACGGCGCCGAGACGCGCCCATTGGTCAGCGCCACGCGCCCTGACAATGCGGCAACCTGGAAGGGTCCGTTCAGCCGCAGGTCGAATTGCACCGGCCCGCCCACGCTGCGCGGCTGGATGAACGGGTTGGCCAGCGCCGCCTGCGCGGTTCCCCTGATCGCCAGATCCGCCCCGCCGCCATCGCTGGCGATCCGGCCGCCGATCTCGGCCGCAATCTGTCCCGGCCCGGTGCCCCGCAACTCCACACGATAGCCGCCCACCTCGTCCAGGATCGTGCCGGCAAACCGCAACGGCCCGGGAAAATCTGGCAGCAACAGACCCAGATCGGTCAGCCCGGCCACCAGATCAACCCGCCGATCCTCTTCGGTCACACGGGCGGTTGCCTCGATCCGCACCTGCGGATTTTCCAGCAGCGCCCGATCGACACGCAACGCGCCCGCTTCGCTGCGCAGCGCCACCGACAGCGTGCTTTGGCCGCGCAACAGCCGGTCCGCCTCGGGCT
>JBGSQL010000221.1:0-5916 GCA_041738105.1 Rhodobacter sp.
TGCATCACCGCGAACCCGTGATCGTGGAACCGGCCGACTGGCCTTTGTGGCTGGGGCAGGCGGGTCATGGCGCGGCGCCGTTGATGCGCCCCAGTGCGCCTGGCGTGATGGCCGCCCCTTACCGCGTGGACATGGCCGTCAATTCCAACCGCGCCTCCGGCCCCGGCCTGATAACACCGATTGCCGCCTGACGGGGTTGAGCCTGCCTTGCAGCGGTGCTATCCCCACCCGGCGCGGGTATGGTGAAATGGTATCGTAAGAGCCTTCCAAGCTTAAGGCGCGGGTTCGATTCCCGCTACCCGCTCCACCAACCCCCTTGTCTGACTACAGGTTATCCGCCTGCGGCATCCCCAGGACGTGGAACCCGCCATCCACCCGCACCACTTCGCCCGTGGTGAACGCGCCGTAGTCGGACGCAAGCCAGACCGCCGTGCCGCCCACCGATTCCAGCGTGGCGTTGGACCGCAGGGGGGCGTTCTGTTCGGTATGGCGGTAGGTCGCCCGCGCGCCGCCGATGGCCGCTCCGGCAAGGGTTTTCATCGGGCCGGGGGAAATGGCATTCACGCGGATGCCCTGCGGCCCAAGGTCATTGGCCAGATAGCGTGTCGCGCTTTCCAGCGCGGCCTTGGCCACGCCCATCACGTTGTAGTTCGGGGTGACGCGGTTTGATCCCTGAAACGTCAGCGTCAGCGGCGTGCCACCATCGGGCATCATCGCGGCCGCGCGGCGCGATACGTCGATAAAACTGAAACAGGAAATCGCCAGCGAATTGCTGAAATTGCCGCGCGTGGTGTTGATGAATCGGCCCGTTAGTTCACTCTTGTCGGAAAACGCAATCGCGTGAACCAGAAAATCCAGTTTGCCCCAACGGTCGGACAGCGTGGCAAAGCAGGCGTCCAGGCTATCGTCATTCATTACATCGACATCGACCATCAGGTCCGACCCGACCGAGGCTGCAAGCGGCGCCAGTCGCGACCCGAACGCATCACCCTGATACGAAAATGCCAGTTCCGCCCCGGCGGCGGCCATTTCGCGCGCAATGCCCCAGGCGATCGACCGTTCGTTCGCGACCCCCATGATCAGGCCGCGCTTGCCTGCCAACCAACCGGCCATCCCTGTCCCCTTTATCGTGCGTCAGTCCAGAAGTTTGCTCATCACCAGCGTCGCGTTGGTGCCGCCAAAGCCAAAGGAATTGGACAGAACCGTATCAATCTCGACCCCATCACGCAGGGTGGTCACGATTTCCGACGGGTCCAGCGCGGGATCCAGCGTGGTGACATTGGCTGACGCTGCGATGAACCCCTTGTTCATCATGATCAGCGAATAGATCGCCTCTTGCGCCCCGGTTGCGCCCAGGCTGTGGCCGGTCAGCGATTTGGTGGATGCAATCGGCGGGGTCGTGCCGCGGCCGAACACGCGACGGATGCCTTCCACCTCGGTGATGTCGCCCACCGGGGTCGATGTGCCGTGGCTGTTGATATAGCCCACCTTGCGGCCTGCGGGCAGGGTGGACAGCGCAAGCCGCATCGACCGCTCGCCGCCTTCGCCGGACGGCGCCACCATGTCGTGCCCGTCGGATGTTGCGCCATAGCCCGTCACTTCGGCATAGATCCGGGCGCCGCGGGCCAGCGCGTGGTTCAGCTCTTCCAGCACTACCACGCCGCCGCCCCCGGCGATCACGAAACCGTCGCGGGTTGCGTCGAAGGCGCGGCTGGCGGTTGCGGGGGCGTCGTTGTACTTTGAACTCATCGCGCCCATTGCGTCGAACAGGCACGACAGCGTCCAGTCCAGTTCCTCGCCGCCGCCCGCGAACACGATATCCTGCTTGCCCATCTGGATCAGTTCGGTGCCGTTGCCGATGCAATGCGCGCTGGTTGAACAGGCCGAGGTTATTGAATAATTCACGCCCTTGATCTTGAACGGCGTCGCCAGGCAGGCGGAATTGGTCGAGGACATGCCCTTGGTCACGCCGAACGGACCGATGCGTTTGGGGCTGCCGGTGTCACGCACGATGTTGTGGGCGCGGTAGAACGATTTCGTCGACGGGCCGCCCGACCCCATGATCAGGCCGGTCCGGTCGTGCGAGACCTCGTTCGGCTCCAACCCGCTGTCCTTTACCGCCTGGTCCATTGCGATAAAGTTATAGGCTGCTCCGTCGCCCATGAAGCGCAGGTCGCGCTTGTCGATGTGATCCTCGAGCACGATCTGCGGCTGGCCCTTGACCCGGCTGCGGAACCCCTGTTCGGCATAGTCCTCGGCATAGATGATGCCGGACTTGCCCGCGCGCAGGCTGGCCTCGACTTCGGCCACCGAGTTGCCGATGGGCGAGACGATGCCCAGTCCGGTGATGACGACGCGACGCATGGGATATCTCCTTCGCAGTTCGGTTCAGTTCGCCAACAGCGCGACCTTCATGTCCTTGACCAGATAGATGATTTCGCCGTCCGCTTCCACCCGCCCGTCGGCCACGCCCATGGTCAGACGGCGGGTTTGAACGGCCTTGGTTAAATCAACGAAATACCGCAGCAGCTTGCGGTCGGGCCGGACCATGCCGGTCAATTTGACTTCGCCCACGCCCAGGGCATAGCCGCGCCCCTGCCAGCCGCGCCAGCCCAGGTTGAAGCCCGTCAACTGCCACAACCCGTCGAGCCCGAGACAGCCCGGCATGATCGGATTGCCGGGGAAATGGCAGGCAAAGAACCAAAGGTCGGGGTGGATGTCGAATTCGGCCACGACATGACCTTTGCCATGCACGCCACCATCCTCGCTGATTTCGGTGATGCGATCCATCATCAGCATCGGCGGTTCGGGAAGCTGCGCGTTGCCCGGCCCAAACAACTCGCCCCGCGCGCATTTCAGAAGATCGTCCCGCCCAAAGCGCGTGGGATACCCCGCCATCCGCCTGTGCCTCCCCTCAAGACTGCCGCCACCCTCACCGGTCACGCTGTGTTTCGGCATATTTCAACCCCGTCTAGCATCGCCGGCGAAGTCGGCGCAAGGGCAGGGCAGGGGGCAAACCCTCGCCCAGTCCGGTGCCGCAGTGGATTTTCATTTGAACATCGCCGCCTGCGCCCTTTATATGCAAGGTGGAGGATCTTGACAGGATGACCCAGGCTTCATCGGCAGACACGGCAGAGCGGGGCGTTGCCTGGCTTGCGCGCGGCGGACTTCGGCCGACGCGGCAGCGTGTGGCCTTGGCGGAACTGCTGGTCGGCGATGGCGAGAACCGGCATGTGACGGCAGAAAGTCTGCATGCGGCAAGTCGTGACGCCGGGGAGAAGGTCAGCCTTGCCACCGTTTACAACACGCTGCGCGCATTTTGTGAGGCGGGGTTGATGCAGGAAGTCACGGTCGATGGGCACCGCAGCTATTTCGACACGCGGATGGATGATCACCCCCACTTCTACTGGGAAGATCGCGGCGAGTTGACCGATGCCCCTGCCGAGCAGTTGCAGATCGCGGGTCTGCCCACAGCGCCCGACGGCACCACGATCACGCGCGTTGACGTGGTGATCCGGTTGCGGCGGGTCTGACGGGCGCAACCAAGGGCCTTGTCCAGACCGGGCGGCAAGTTTGTCTTGGCCTGGTGATGCGCGTTGATTGAGCCGTGTTGCGGGCATGCCACCGGACCGAAGATGGTGACGCATGGCTAGCCCGGATCTGTTGACGGTGTTCAGGCCGTCTCGAGGGCAGCCGGCTCGGCGATCGGCGGCGGGTCTTGCGGGACGGGCGCTTCGGCCCGCGCACACGACAGCGAAACGATGGCCACCGCAGCAGCTACGAGCATCGGTCGGCGCAACCCGGCACGCCCCCACCGCGCCTGATGCGGCGCCGCCCGCTGGTTGGCCAGGGCGTCGACATGGGCGGTTTCCCAAAGACGGAGAAATTCTGTCAGGTCGTCGGGGGTATTGGTCACGGGGACTACTCTTTCACGGCAGGGTGGGATCCCGGCGTGCCGGGACAGTGTGGATCGGGATATCCTTGCGCGGCGCAAGCCCGCATTCATCCGGATCAAGGGATCAGATGTCGTTGGTCAGGCGCAGCGCCTCGAAGCGGCTGATGCCGATGTCTCGCAGCAGCCGCGCATCGGCCCGCAGGCGGCGGCGCAGGTCAGCGGCGGTGCTGGCACGGCTCTTTGCGCCCTCGACGCCGATCAGGATCCAGTTCAGCAGGGCGGCCGGGGTACGGCGCAGGAAGGTGGTGGCGTGGTTTTCGGGAACCGGTGCTGTAGTACTCGTCATGGCGTCATAATCCTTGGGTCGGGCAGGTTTTTCCTGCATCCTCACCAGCATATACGCACGCCAGGCAGGTTGGTTTGCCTGTGTCACGGGAACGTTACGGTCCGTCAGGCGATGTCAGAACCATTGCCCCGGTTCCATAAGGCCCAGATCCATCAACTGTTGTGACTGCCAGTCGAATGGGATCGAATTGTGCCAGCGGAAGCTGCGGATGTCATACATCGAGCCTGCGTTCGATTTCAGGGCCTTGGCGGTGCGGAATGAGCAGATCGCAGAGGTCAGGTTGTGGTGCCAAGCGCAGGAATAGGTATTGTATTCCTCATCGTTGAACGAGAAGTCATCGCGCAGCCGCAACCCCGGCTTGGCGCGAAAGACAGCGATCCGGTCGATCCGGCGGCGCGCGGGCGGCACATGTTCCTCGAACCGCCAGCGCAGCCCGCCGAAGAAATCAAGCTGCCGCTCCTTGGGGTGATTGTGGTTCGCCGGATCCTTGCGCGCCAGCGCGTAATAGCCCGAGCGGTCGAGATGCGCTTCTTCCAGCGAGACGGCTTGCGGAAAGCGATCCAGATCCAGCGCGTAAAGGTCGATGACGTAGCTTAGGATCGCGTCGCGCCGTTCCTCGGCATGAAACGCGATCATCTCGCGGATGTTGCGCGTCTCGCAGAACGGATGAAACAGATATTCGGCGTTGAAGCCGTAGTAGAACCAGATCCCCGGTGCGGCCGCGATCAGGCGATTGACTGCGCCTGTCAGTGCGCCCTCGGCATGCACATCGGTGTCGATCCGGTGGACCACGCCGGCTACGTCGGCATCGACCGGCAGATCGGGATGCGCCAGCAGCACGACCTCGGCAAAACCGGCGGCCAGGTGGTGGCGCAGGGTGGTTTCCACCTCTACCCCATCTTCGGCCAGAATCACCGCGACCGGCCCCTTGGCCAGGGCGGCCTTGCCTTCGACAAGGAACGTCTCCAGCCCGTTGTAGTGCATGGCGCGCCTCTTTCTTTACGGTCGGCTTGCAGCGTCGATCAGGCCTGCGCCCATTGCAAGCGTTGCGAAGCCCCGACTGCCTCGTGTAGACACCAGCCTTCGGGATCACGAGGGGCCTCGCGCATGAGCACGCCGAAAAAGCTCTACATCAAGACCTATGGCTGCCAGATGAACGTCTATGACAGCGAACGCATGGCGGAAACACTGGGCGCGCAGGGCTATGTTGCCACTGACCGTGCCGAGGATGCTGACATGGTGCTGCTGAACACCTGCCACATCCGCGAAAAGGCGGCGGAAAAGGTGTATTCCGATCTTGGCCGGCTGAAGCCTATGAAGCTGGCCAATCCCGATCTGCGGATCGGTGTCGCCGGATGCGTTGCCCAGGCCGAGGGCGCCGAGATCCTGCGCCGCGCGCCGATCGTCGATCTGGTGGTCGGCCCGCAAAGCTATCACCGCCTGCCCGCGATGCTGGCAGAAGTGGCGACCGGCGCCCGCGCCATCGACACCGATTTCCCGCCCGAGGACAAGTTCGACCACCTGCCCGAACGCAGGGGCCGGGCCGCCCCCACCGCGTTTCTGACGGTTCAAGAGGGCTGCGACAAGTTCTGCGCCTTTTGCGTTGTGCCCTACACGCGCGGGGCCGAAGTCAGCCGCCCGCCCGAGCGCCTGCTGGCCGAGGCGCGTGCTCTGG
>JBGSQL010000240.1:0-1707 GCA_041738105.1 Rhodobacter sp.
GGGCTGGCGGAAAAGGCCGATGCCTATCCGGCCTTCCTGTCGGGCGGGCAACAGCAACGCGCGGCGATCGCGCGGGCACTGGCGATCGAACCGCGCGCGATGCTGTTCGACGAGCCGACCTCGGCGCTTGACCCCGAACTGGTGGGCGAGGTGCTGGGCGTGATCCGCGATCTTGCGGCCGAGGGGCGCACGATGATCCTTGTCACCCACGAGATGAAGTTTGCCCGTGAAGTGGCCGATCACGTCATCTACCTGCACAATGGCGTGGTCGAGGAAGAAGGTCCACCGGCCGCATTGTTCGGCGAGCCGAAATCCGAACGACTGAAGCAGTTTCTGAAATCCGTGGGTTAACACACGGGACAACCACCCAACCAACAGAGGGTTTGAACCATGAAAAAGACCATCCTGACACTCGCCGCCACCCTTGCGTTCTGCACGGCCGCGCTGGCCGAACCGGTGAAGGTCGGCATTGCCGCCGAGCCCTATCCGCCCTTCGCCAGCCCCGATGCCTCGGGCAACTGGGCGGGCTGGGAGATAGACATGATCAATGCCGTCTGTGGCGCAGCGGAACTTGAGTGCGTTATCACGCCAGTTGCTTGGGACGGGATCATTCCGTCGCTGACCTCGGGCCAGATTGATGTGATCATGGCGTCGATGTCGATCACCGAAGAGCGCGCCCAGACGATCGATTTCTCGAACAAGTACTACAAGACGCCAGCGCTCGTCGCGGTAGCGAAAGGCGCAGGGATCACCCCGGATGCCGCTGGGCTGGCGGGCAAGATCCTCGGCGTGCAGACGTCGACGACGCATGCCGACTATGCGACGAAGCACTTCGCCGACAGCGTGGCCGAGGTCAAGGTCTACCAGACCCAGGACGAGGCGTTCCAGGACCTGGTCGCAGGTCGTATCGATGCAACTCAGGCCGACAGCATCGCCGTGGACGCGTTCTTGGCAAGCGAGGCTGGCAAAGCCTGCTGCGAGTCGGTTGGCGCAGTCGCCGATGATCCAGAAATTCTTGGCGCCGGAGTTGGTGCGGGTGTCCGCAAGGGCGAGGCCGATCTGCTGGCAAAGATCAACGCCGGGATCGCCAAGGTCATCGCCGACGGCACCTATGAAAAGATCTCGGCGCCCTATTTCGCCTCGTCGATCTACGGAGGCTGAGGCTTGGACAGTGTGATCGCGGCGCTGGGGCTTGCCCCGGCGCTGGATCTGCTGGCGCTCGAACCGCCCGGCTGGGGCGGAAACCTGCTGCGCGGTCTGGCCAATTCGATCCAGATCGCGCTCGGGGCTTTCGGGTTGGGGCTGCTGATCGGAGTCCTCGGCGCCTATGGCAAGCTTTATGGCGGGCCGGTGGTGCGCGACCTGCTGGCGGTCTACACGACCGTGGTGCGGGCGGTGCCGGAACTGATCCTGATCCTCATCCTTTACTACGCGGTCACCGACGCGGTGAACCAGGCGCTGGTCTCGTTCGGTTACGCGCGGGTGCAGGTGTCGGGCGTGGCGGCAGGTATCGCCGTTCTGGGTGTGGTGCAGGGTGCCTACGCGACCGAGGTGCTGCGCGGCGCGATCCTGTCGATCCCGCAGGGCCAGATCGAAGCCGCGCGCGCCTACGGCATGTCGCCGATGCTGATGATGCGACGCATCACGCTGCCGTCGATGCTGCCCTTCGCCATTCCCGGCCTCGCCAATCTCTGGCTGATCGCAACC
>JBGSQL010000141.1:0-23938 GCA_041738105.1 Rhodobacter sp.
CCTCGGGCCGATCCGTCAGGATCACGGTGGTGCCGGCGATCTGGCGCCAGGGCAGCAGCCCGTCGCGCAGGCAGGCCGGTGCCCCGAGCCGGTCGATCAGGCGCACGTCGGGTGGATGTGCGGCGGGGTCGATGAACGGCATCTCGTGATAGCGCGCGCGCGCCATGGTCAGGTTTGGTTCGGACACCAGGCCATGCGACAGCAGGGTGCCGCAGACGTTGCGGTAGAGGTTGATCCGGCTGATCAGCGTGGGGATCAGGGCATGGGGGGACAACACGCCCTCGGCCACCAGGAACCGGGCAAAGGCCCCGCCTTCGGGCCGCGGACGCAAAGGGGGGGGCGCGGGCAGCACCAGGCCCCGCGCAGCTGGCAAGGCCAGTTGAGGGTCGAGAAAGGGCAGCAGCTTTGGGTCGGCCATGACAATGCTCGTGAGGTTTGTCACAATGGCCGCGGCCTGGTTAACGAGGTGTTAATCGCTGTGCCGGGTAATGCCGACGCGGCAGCGCAGGCGGTTCGGCTTGATCAGGCGGCGCGGCGCTGGCGCATCGCCTCGGCAAAACGCTCGAACAGATAGTAGCTGTCCTGCGGGCCGGGGCTGGCCTCGGGGTGATACTGGACCGAGAATACCGGCCGATCCGCCAGACGGATGCCGCAGTTCGATCCGTCGAACAGGCTGACGTGGGTTTCCACCACACCCTCGGGCAAGGTCTGGCTATCTACTGTAAAACCATGGTTCATCGAGGTGATTTCGACCTTGCCCGTCTCGACATCCTTGACCGGGTGGTTGGCGCCGTGATGGCCGTGGTTCATCTTGACGGTCGAGGCGCCAAGCGCGAGGGCGAGCATCTGGTGCCCGAGGCAGATCCCGAACAGTGGCAGATCGGCGTCGAGCACGCCGCGGATCATCGGCACGGCATAGCTGCCGGTCGCGGCCGGATCGCCGGGGCCGTTCGACAGGAATACGCCCTCGGGGTTCTGCGCCAGCACGTCCTCGGCAGTGGCGGTGGCGGGAAGCACTGTCACCTCGCAGCCGGCACTGGCCAGACAGCGCAGGATGTTGCGTTTGGCGCCATAGTCGATTGCGACCACGCGCAAGCCCGGCCCGCTGCGACGGCTGTAACCCTGCGGCCAGGCCCAACGCATTTCATCCCAGCGGTAACTTTGGGCACAGGTCACGTCGCGTGCGAGGTCAATGCCGACCAGGCCCCGCCAGGCGCGCGCCTTTGCGACAAGGGCCGCGATGTCGAACTGGCCCTCGGGGTCATGGGCGAGGGCGACATGCGGGGCGCCTTGCTGGCGGATCGCGCGGGTCAGCCGCCGGGTATCGACGCCACCCATGCCGATGCGGCCTTTCGCGGTCAGCCATTGGGCCAGCGTGCCGGTTGACCGCCAGTTCGACGGTTCGGTCGGATCCCATTTCACGATGAGCCCGGCGGCAACGGGATCGGCGGACTCGTCATCCTCGGCGGTGACGCCGACATTGCCGATATGCGGGAAGGTGAAGGTCACGACCTGGCCCGCGTAGGACGGATCGGTCATGATTTCCTGATAGCCGGTCATCGCGGTGTTGAACACCAGTTCGGCCACGGTTTCCCCCCTGGCACCAAAGCCCTGTCCGAAGAACACGGTGCCGTCGGCCAGCGCAAGGCAGGCTGTGGGGCGGGCGCCGGACGGTTGGCTGGTGGCTTGCATGGCGCGACTCCCCTGCGGCATAAACGGACGGACCATAGGGGCGGGCGCGGGGCGGGTCAAGCGCATCTGGAAAATGTCTTTTCTTTTCAAAACAATAAGTTGCGCCTTGGACCCTTGTTGTCTTGCCGAAGCGCTACATGTAAGGTCGATGTTTCGGACAGCCATGGGGATGGAACACCGATGATGATGCGCGACCGGCTGCAGGCCGCCATGAAGGACGCGATGCGGGCCAAAGAGGCGGCCCGGCTTTCGACGTTGCGGTTGATCAACGCCGCGATCAAGGACCGGGACATCGCCGTGCGCGGAGATGGTCAGGATCAGGGCGTTTCGGATACCGAGATCGTGGCAATCCTGGCCAAGATGGTGAAGCAGCGGCAGGAAAGCGCGCGGGCCTATGAAGAAGGTGCGCGGCTGGAGTTGGCCGAGAAAGAGCTGGCCGAGATCAAGGTGATCGAGGAGTTCCTGCCGCGCCAGCTGGACGCTGACGAAGTGACCGACGCGATTGCGCAGGCCATCGCCGCGACCGGGGCGGCCAGTATCCGTGACATGGGCAAGGTGATGGCCGAGCTGAAAGGCAAGTATGCCGGGCAGATGGATTTCGGAGCTGTCGGCCCGAGGATCAAGGACATGCTGGGCTGAGGCCGTCACGCCGGGATCGCCGGGGGCGCGGGCGGGCGCTAGCCCAGCGCGGCAGACAGAAGCGCGTTCGTCTTTCCCACCTTTTCGGCCAGGCAGCGCGCAAGATAGGCATGCAGCATCGCGGCAAGGGCGCTGTCTTCGGCTTCGAGTTGGTGGAACGCGGCCTCGGACAGCCGGTAGATCACCGACGGCTCGTGAACGATCACGTCTGCAGTGCGTTTCAGGTTCAGGTAGCGCGCTGCCTCGCCCACGACCGCCCCGGCGCGCAGCGAGCGCAGCCTGGTGGGGGGGCCAGAGGCCTTTGAAAGCTGGACGTCGACGCGGCCGGACTCGATGAAGAAAACGTCACACTCATGGCTGCCGGCACGGATCAGGCTGGCGCCGGGTGGCAACTCCAGGCGTTCCATCAGGTTTACGAGATCCACCGCGCGGGGCAGGTGTGGCGCCAGCCGTTCGGCCAGGAGGGGGGGCGGGGTGTCGATGACGCGGGCCGGTTTTGCTTGGTCGATCAGCCTGTCCTCAACGTATTCCAGCGCGGCATCGAGATCGGGGCTGTACGAGAACACGTCGGGATCGCTGTCATGGATCCCCCAGAGCTCGATCGTGCTGCGCAGTTTGGGCGATACGGCGCTGAGGGTGACGTCGAACCCGCTGGTCCGCCCCAGCATCCCCAGTTTGCGGAACGCGGCACAGGCGGCAGAATCCAGCCCGATCACATGGCCGAAGTCGATGATCAGATGCGACAGGGCATCTGGGCCCTGCGTGCGATGCCGCACTTCTTCGATGATGGTTTCGACCGAACCGAAGAACAGGTAACCTTGCAGCGACAGCACGTGGATCCGCCCGGCGCCCTTGGCAAGCACGGCTTCGTCCTCGGGGGCGCGGTCGACCGGGCTGCGCCGGACCTGGCCGGTGACGGCCAAGCGGATGACCGGGTTCAGGGCGTAGTTGTAGACAAAGATCAGCAGCGCCACGACGATCCCCAGCGCGATGGCTACCAGGATATCGGCGATCATCGTGGTGCCCAGGATGATCGGGATCGTGAGCCAGTCGAGCAAGGGCAACCGAGCGTAGGTCAGCACCAGCCAGTCGATCAGCATGACGGCGCCGAAATACAGCAGCAGCCCGGCCGCAACAAAGACCGGAATATGGGCCACGATCGGCCCGGCAAACACGCAACCGATCAGCGTTGTCAGCCCGAGCGCCAGGCCAATGCTGCGCGTGTTGCACCCCAGCCGATGGGCGAGGATGGTTGAATCCGATGCGGCGGATCCCATCAGCCCACCGAACGCACCGACGATCAGGTTGACGGCCCCGGTGGTGCGCGCCTCGCGGTCGATGCTGACATCACTTTCCAGCGCCATTTCGATGCCGCCGGTGTTCAGCACGAAACCAACGGCATTCAGCAGCACGACGGCCAGGATCGTTACGCTTGCCGTCGCGACAACCGGCCACTGGACATGCGCGATAAGGCTGGGATCGGGCAGCAACGGCAGATGGGTTGCCGGCAGGACGGGCAGCAGGCCCAGGTCTCGCGCGGCCTCGATCGAGACGCCGTTCGTCTGCAAAAGCAGATAGAACAAACCAACCGACAGCAACAGCGGCACCAGAACAGACAAGGCCCCTGACAAAAAGCGCCCGGCGCCGAAGATGACCAGGACCAGGGCGCCGCCGAACAGCAGATTTGGCGGAACCCCGGCTGTCGCAATCCGTTCGGGCAGATCGCGGAGCCGGTCGGCCCCGGTCAGGATCATGAGGCCGGCCGCGAACAGCAACCAGCCCGAACCGGCCAAAAAACCGGCGGCGACAGGAAACGGCATGATCCGGGCAACACGCCCAAGGTTGAAGCGGCCGATGCAGAAGATCGCGAGGCCCGAGAGGATGGTGGACAGGCCCATGATCGCAACGGCGGTGGCCAGCTTTTCCTCGGGCGTTCCGGTCAGGCTGGCCGCAGCAAGCACCATGGCCGGTGCAAGGATGGCGATTGCGGTATCCTGGGCCATCGCTGCCGCACCGGGAAAGACGCTGCGCCAGGCAAGCACCAGCGCCATGATCGTACTGCTGAACAGGATGAGCAACGTGCCATAGCCTAGCGCAAAGGCCAGCGGTCCCGCGAAGGTGAATGTTGCCAGCGCGATGCAATGCCCGATTGCGTCGACCCCCAGGATAGTGCCGACCAGAAGGCTTTTCGCGTGGAGTGCGCCCGAAGGGCGATCCGGGGCGTTCGCTGTTGCTTCCATGGGGATTACAGCCGCACCTGCCGCTTGGTGCGTCGGCCCGACGGACTTGGAGAGCGAATATTCTGTCCGGGCCGCACGTAACGCTCCACCAAATCCGCACACGGTCTTGCGGACTTTTGCCGATCGCCGCGCAAATGGCTATCGCAAAAGTGCGAAGATCTTCTTTCTGTCGCAGGTTGGACGCGAAGGCTGTGGAGCGCGAACGCCCGGACACGGCGCGTGTGCGGGGCCGATCAGCCGACTTTCGTACAAATCTCGACCAGCGTGCCTTCGGGCGTCCGAACATAGGCAAGGGTCTGGCCCCAGGGCATTTCGGTAACGCCCTGTACCGCCGTTGCCCCGGCGCCAAGCGCCCGGTCAAGTGCTGCTGCGACATCCTCCGTCTCGAAGGCGAGTTCAAAGGACGGTCGGTCGGGGGCTTTGGTTGCGACCTGCTTGCCGAGTTGCGCCATCAGCGCGTGTGAGGAGAAGGCGAGTTTTGTCTCGCCGGTGATCATCTCGCCGTAGTCGCCGCTTTCGTGCAGGAAGCCGCGCGTCAGATCAAAGGCGTCGGCATAGAAAGCCATCGTGGCAGGCACGTCGGCAACGTAGAGGATGCAGTAACGCAGGATCATCTTGTGTCTCTTTTGCGGTTGGCCGAGCCCGCAGCATGGGGCCGGTCGGGGCATGGTAGCCCGATGCCCCCACCGGCGACACCGGCGAGGGCGCGGGGCGATCCGCTGTCAGTTCGGTGCCGCGTATTTGGCCGCGATCGCGCCTGCCTTTTTCTGGGCGGCGCTGAACTCGGCAGAGGTGAAGGCCTGCACCGTCTTCAGGTTTGACGTCGCGCCGCTGGCGCCCGCGACGATCAGGCCGGACATCAGCGCGACCACGTCGTCGGTCTGCACCGTCATCGAGAAGTCGTTGTCGCCCGTCGTCAAGAAGAACGACACCAAAGTGCCGCCGCACGCCTCGATCAGCGATCGGGTGGCGGCCTCGCGGTCTGACGGATGGGAAAGCATGCCCTTCATCGCAGCGGATGAATAGCTGCCGGTGATGATGTAATGTGCCATTGATCTGTTCCTCCCGGGTTGGCCTGCTGCGGTGAGGCGCGATGCGCGACCCCGTGCAAGCCTTTTGATGCTAGCACACCTGGTGAGAGGGTCAGAGCGAAGAAAGACCTGTCTGCTCAGCGGGCCCGGGTGAGGGCGGCGGCAACCTCGGATCGCAGTGCGGTGCGTTCCTCTTCCGACAGGAAGGCCCCCAGTTCCACCTCGCGCCCCGCCCCGCGCAGGGTCAGGTATTGCGGTACCGGGCCGCCTTCGGGGCGCAGCTTGACCTCGACCCAATGCGGATTGGCTTCCCAGTCCTGCCGCTTGCCGCGGGGCCCGGTGCGCACGAGCGTGACGCGGCCCGGTTCGATGGTCAGGGCTTCGGTGATCTCGGCGTCGCGGTAGTTGCGTTGCAGCGCATACCAGATGGCCCAGAGGGCGCCCAGCAGGAAGGGCAGCAGACCCCAGAGCACCGGCGAGCCCAGGAGGCCGATCAACGGCACGGCCAGCAGCGCCGCAGTGGCCCCGATGAACCAGACGAAGCCGGTCTTCGGCAGCGACCGGAACGGCCAGAGGTGCAGTCGGGCGGTGTCTGCGCTGTCGGGCGAGGGGGGAAGCCATTCATACGGCATGAGAGTTAGCCTAGGGCAGCGGTGGGGCAGGTAAAGGTGGGTCCGGTGGTTTTACCGGGTGCGGACCATGGGCGGCAATGGAAAAGGCCCCGGAGCGATCCGGGGCCTTCGATCAGGTGTCGGGCGTGCCTTAGTGGGCGTGGCCCTTGTCCCAGTCGGACTGCTTCGGAAGGATCTCGAAGGTGTGTTCCGGCGGGGGCGACGGCAGGGTCCATTCCAGCGTGTCGGCGTATTCGTTCCAGTAGTTGTTCTGGGTGACGCGTTGACCGTAGCGCAGGGTGTAGAACACGATGCCGATGAAGAACACGAAGGATGCGAACGAGATGAAGGCACCGATCGAGGACAGCCAGTTCCAGTAGGCAAAAGCCTCGGGGTAGTCGATGTAGCGCCGCGGCATCCCCTGACGCCCGAGGAAGTGCTGCGGGAAGAACGTCAGGTTCGAGCCGATGAACATCATCGCGAAGTGCACCTTGCCCGCCCATTCCGGATATTGCCGGCCCGACATCTTGCCGATCCAGAAATAGATGCCGGCGAAGATGGCGAACACCGCCCCCAGCGACATCACATAATGGAAGTGGGCGACGACGTAGTAGGTGTCGTGGTAGGCGCGGTCGATCGCAGCCTGGCTGAGCACGATGCCGGTGACGCCGCCGACGGTGAACAGGAAGATGAACCCGATGGCAAAGAGCATCGGCGTCTTGAACTCGATCGAGCCGCCCCACATCGTTGCGATCCACGAGAAGATCTTGATCCCCGTGGGCACCGCAATGACCATCGTCGCCAGCATGAAGTAGCTTTGCTGGGTCAGTGACAGCCCGACGGTGTACATGTGGTGTGCCCAGACGACAAAGCCCAGCACGCCGATCGCCACCATCGCATAGACCATCGGCAGATAGCCGAAGATCGGCTTGCGCGAGAAGGTCGCGACGACCTGGCTGATGATGCCGAAGCCGGGCAGGATCACGATGTACACTTCCGGGTGGCCGAAGAACCACAGGATGTGCTGGTAGAGCACCGGATCCCCCCCGCCCGAGGGCTGGAAGAAGGTGGTGCCGAAATTGCGGTCCGTCAGCAGCATGGTGATGGCGCCTGCAAGCACCGGCAGCGACAGCAGGATCAGCCAGGCGGTCACGAACACCGACCAGGCAAAGAGCGGCACCTTGTGCAGCGTCATGCCCGGCGCGCGCATGTTGAGGAAGGTGGTGATGATGTTGATCGCGCCCAGGATCGACGAGGCCCCGGACAGGTGGACGGCGAAGATCGCCAGATCCATCGAATAACCCGACTCGCCTGTCGAGAGCGGCGGGTAAAGTACCCAGCCCACCCCGGCACCGGCCTGGCCGTTGCCACCCGGTGCGAACACCGAGGCCACGGCCAGCGACGCGCCCGCGATGAACAGCCAGAACGACAGGTTGTTCATCCGCGGGAAGGCCATATCTGGCGCGCCGAGTTGCAACGGCATGAAATAGTTTCCAAAACCGCCAAACAGCGCGGGGATGACCACGAAAAACATCATCAGGATGCCGTGTCCGGTGATGATCACGTTCCACAGGTGGCCGTTCGGCGTACATTCGGCCGCTGTCGCTGCGGCTGTCAGACGTGCGCCTTCAAGGCACATGTATTGAACGCCCGGATGCATCAGCTCCATGCGCATGTAGACCGTGAACATCACCGAAATCAGTCCGAGGAACCCGCCTGCGAACAGGTAGAGGATCCCGATGTCCTTGTGATTGGTGGACATGAACCAGCGGGTAAAGAACCCGCGCTGGTCGTGTTCATGGCCGTGGATGGCTGCGTCTGCCATACTTGCCTCCCGTAGGGTTGGTGGGGCGACGGCGGACCGTCCCCCGTCAGATAAGATTGCTTTTAGAGGCGGCGGCAAGCCTCGGCAATCTCTGACTTTGTCGCAGGACGAAGAATTCCGTTCGATCGCGTGTCATTCGGTCGCAGGTGCACGCGGGGCGAGGTTTGCGCGACAGGCGAGATCGTCGGATGCGACGGCACGGCTGACAAAATGACAAAGGTTCGGGGCGGCCCCGGCCGGCTTCGGGATCGCGCTGCCTGCGCGGCGAGGGTGCCGTGGCCGGCCCTGCATCTGCAAACTTCGGCGTCTTCGATGGCGCAGGCTCAGACGGTGGGCGAGGGCGGGGTCCGATCAGCCGAAGGCGCGGGCAAAGGTACGGGCCAGCGCCGCGTCGAGATCGGCCATGGTGACGGGCAGGCCCAGATCCACGAGGCTGGTCACGCCATGATCGCGGATGCCGCAGGGCACGATGCCGCCGAAGTGGGACAGGTCCGGTTCGACATTGATCGACAGGCCGTGGAAACTGACCCAGCGGCGCAGCTTGACGCCGATCGCCGCGATCTTTTCTTCGCGCGGAGAACCGTCGGGGTTGGGGGCGCGATCGGGGCGCACCACCCATACGCCGACGCGCCCATCTCGTCTTTCGCCCCGGACGCCGAATTCGGCGAGGGTCAGGATCACCCAGTCTTCCAGTGCGCAGACAAAACGGCGGACATCACGACCACGGCTGTTCAGGTCAAGCATCGTGTAGACCACCCGCTGACCGGGGCCGTGGTAGGTATACTGGCCGCCGCGCCGCGCCGCGTGGACCGGAAAGCGGGCGGGATCGGTCAGATCCTCGGGGCGGGCCGAGGTGCCGGCAGTGTAGAGGGGGGGATGTTCCAGCAGCCAGATCGCTTCGGGTGCCGTGCCGGCAGAGATGGCGGCGACGCGCGCCTCCATCGCTGCCAGCGTCGCCTCATAGGGGGCAAGACCGGGCAGGATGACCCATTCTGGGGGCATGCGGGTTGACGGGTCTGTGATCATTGCGGGGCTGGCACCTGATATTTTGGCTTTGAGGCAGGGGAGTGAGGGGTTACCCTGCGTAAATTATGATCGGGTTTTTGGCACGGAGATAGAGACATGCGCAGCAAGGGAATTGCAACCGTCAGTGTCGTGGTCGCGCTGGCCCTGGTGCCCGCGGGCCGGGTGGCCGCCGATGGCGGTGACTTCGCGGCGGGGATCATCACCGGGATCATCGGCAGCGCCGTGGTGAACGACGTGAAGCGAAAAAACCAGGCCAAGCAGACCTACAGGACCACCAGCAAGTCCAGCGGCGTTTCCTCGGCGCAGCGCGAGCAGAACCGGCAAGTGCAGACGGCGCTGAACTATTTCTCGTTTCCGGTGGGCACGCCGGATGGCTCGATCGGACCGCGATCGCGCGCCGCCATCAGCCAGTATCAGGGCTACATGGGATATCCCGCGACCGGGCAGTTGACCGAGTACGAACGAGACTTCCTGCTGAACGCCTTTTACCGGGCGCAGTCGGGCGGGTCCGCGACGGCGCAGGCCATCGCGCGCAATCCGCAAGGTGTGCGTGGTCTGCTGATCGCCTATCGCGACGAACAGATGGGCGGTGGCGCGGTGATGGCCGGATCCTATGGCGGGCTGCCCCCCGAAGTGTCGGCCGCGGTGGACGAGATCGCCGCAAACTCGAGCGTGAGCGCCGAGCAGCTGATCCAGCGCGCCGGGTTCATTCAGCTTGCGGACATGAACGCGGACGGGCGCACGGACTATCTGCTCGATACCGCCTATTCCGGCAGCGGTTTCTGGTGCAACGCCCAAAGCTGCATGGTGCGGGTCTTTGCCTCGACGCCGCAGGGCTATCAGCGCAACGACTTCCAGGCGACGCAGCCGACGCCCGCGATGTTCACCTGCCAGCAGGGCGCCTGTCAGATGACCGGTGCGGCTGCGGGTGTTCTTGCCGCGGCACCCAGCGTTGCGCCGCAATCCGGGACCGTTCTGGTGGCCGAGCCGGTGCAGCCCGCGCCGATCACCGCAGCCCCGGCGATGCCCTCGTTTCTGGGGGCCGATGGGGTACAGCCGGTGCTGTCGGTGGAGTGCGAACGGCTCGCGCCCCAGATGGCACAAGGTGGGGGGGTGACGCAGGCTGCGGCCGGGGCTGATCCGAACCTTGCGCTGACCGAGCAGCTTTGCCTGGCGCGCGGGATCGCGATTTCCGAAAGCGATGCGCTGGCCGCGAAAGTGCCAGGGTTCACGGCCGAGCAGATCGCGCAACAATGCATGGGCTTTGGTCCGATCCTGAAGGACTACGTTGCCGCCCTGGCCGAGCAGCCGCAGGCGCAGGTGATGGAGCGGGTTTCGGGGTTCACCCTGGCGAGTGGCATGGCGCCGGACCAGTTGGCGGGCACGGCCCGGATCTGTCTGGGTGTCGGCTACGCGGCGGATGACATGGACCTGGCGATCGGATCGTCGCTGGTGCTGAGTGCGCTGGGCGAGACGGGCTATGCCGAACTGCCCGCGCATCACCTGTCGCAGGGCTTTGGTGCGCCGCGCCGGCCCAACCTGTCGATGGACTGGTATGATGCTGCGCTGGCGGCACCGGTGGCGGTCTTTGGGGCGGCGGGCAGCGACCGGCTGGAGGTGATCCGAAAGGCGGCCTACACCCTTGGTGGCCGGGCCCAAGCCCCGGCATCGGCGGTCGTTCCCGCGAAGCTGCCGACCTTTGCATTGGGTGCGAGCGAGGCGCCGGCAGGGACGGCGGGCGCGCCCTGAGGGTGGTTTCGGGGGCTGTCGTCGAGTGCGGGCCGGCGCGTGTTTTTGCTCTTTCCTTCGCGGGGCGGGTTCGCTAAAAGCCCGCCTACCCAAGGTTTGGGTATGCGGTCGTGGCGGAATTGGTAGACGCGCAGCGTTGAGGTCGCTGTGGGGTAACTCCCGTGGAAGTTCGAGTCTTCTCGACCGCACCATTCAAGCTGAAATGTAGCTGATTTTTCAGTTATGTTTCGGTGCAACCTTATCTTGCACCCCCCAAGTGATCCAGCGAGGCGTCCAGGCTCGTCTATTGTCCGATATCTGGGAAAACGGGTAGCGAAACGGGCGTTCGACTGCTGTCGACCTAAGGCGTGTTGAAAACGCGGGGCTGTCGTCGCTCTCGTCGAGGTCGGTCGCGCAAATCGAACACAAGGCAACTCAGCCAGACGGAAGGGCGCAAGTAACTCCAGGTTTCGGCTCGACTGGCCCGGCGGTCGAAGTTTTCACACAAGCTTGGCCCCTGCGGACGTATTCAACCAGTCTCATGCTGGAGCGCAGCTTGCTCTAGGCCCAGCAATCTTGCTTGCCGAGACAAGCGCATGTCGCCAGTGTCGCCAAACACTGGAACGCCCGCCGTGGATTTTCTTCCGTCTTCGGCATAGACTGCCTGGCATCACGGACGGGAGCGCATTTCATGAGACTTTCCGCACGCGCGATTGCCACTTCTGACGCCATAGACACCGTGTTCAAGTTCTTCAGCGGCTATTGCTCTGGAATTGACGACAAGGACGTTCGCGCTGACCTCACCTTCGGCAACCCGCACGAAATGCCGCTGGCAGCTTTGGTTTCAGCGATCAAGGCGCAAATGGATCCACTATCCACGGACTGGTTTGGCTATAAGACCAGCGAGCAAGAGCCGCGCGAAGTAATCGCCGCCGCGCTGGGCGACGAATTGGGTTTGCCTTTCGATCCCGAAGACATCGCGATGACGCAAGGGGCCTTTGGTGCCATTGCGCTGGCGTTTTCCTTGCTGCTTGATCCGGGCGACGAATGTATCATCCCGCTGCCAGGCTGGTTTTGTTACGGAGCCACGTTGCGTGCCCGCAATGCCGAGCCGGTTCCGGTACCGCTTGCCGAAGGAACGTTTGATCTTGATGTCGCGGCCATCGAGGCCGCGATCACGCCCCGCACCCGCATCGTTGTCGTCAATACACCTCACAACCCGACAGGCGTCATCTACAGCCGCGA
The DNA here is from genome assembly GCA_041738105.1 of Rhodobacter sp. Lineage (GTDB taxonomy): Bacteria > Pseudomonadota > Alphaproteobacteria > Rhodobacterales > Rhodobacteraceae > Aliitabrizicola. The sequence continues at coordinate 12,038 of JBGSQL010000141.1, forward strand.
CCGATTGACTGAACTGGCAAGGATGCTCACGCGCAAATCCGCCGAACATGACCGCCCGATCTTCATCCTTTCCGATGAACCGTACCGCCGCATTCGCTTTGACGACGCCACCTTTACCAGCCCCGCTGCCGTCTATCCGCACACGTTGATCGACTATAGCTACGGCAAGATCCTGCTCGCCCCTGGCCTGCGTATCGGCTACCTCGCAATGAGCCCAGCGATGCGCAGGGCAGACCGGGAAGCCCTTCGCGCGGTGACGCGGACCTCGCAGATCGGGGGCGGCTGGAACTTTCCGGATGCGCCATTGCAGTACGCGGTTCGCGATCTCGAAAACATCGCAATCAACGTCACTGAGTTGCAGAGCAAGCGCGACCGGTTGCATGGCGCGCTTACGCAATGGGGATATGACATGACCCTGCCGCAGGGCACGTTCTACCTCTGGGGCCGTGCGCCAGGCAGGGATTCTCTCGCCTTCACGCGGCGGCTGGCCGAACAGGGAGTCTTCGTGATGCCGGGTACACTTTTCGAGCGGCCTGAGGATTTTCGCATCAGCCTGACCGGTACGTCCGACATGATCGAGGCCAGCCTTCCAGCGTTCGAGGCCGCAGCAAAGGGGTAGTATGCTTCTGCAGCGGTCCCCGGTAGTGGACAAAGTCTTCCGGCGCGGAGGGTTCACGTCTCTCGCCCTTTGAGCGGTTGGTTTCGGCCGAAAGGCCGTCGCGTGCCACGTCGGCGGCCACCTGCCACTTGGACTCGGGATCATTGGTCTGGTCGCGATCTTCGATCCAGACGACCCGGTGCGGCCCGGCGCAGCTGACCGACTTCTTGGCGCGTGGAGCGGCCACAGTCGTTCGGGTGGCCTGATGCTGACGGGGAATGGGGCCATCATGCCTCGGGCCTGAGTCACACAAAAACGCCGCCTCGGTCCGCCAAAACCGGCGAGCCGGTTATTCCGCTGCCCTTGTGGCAGGGGCCCCAAGCCAGGGGGCGAGCGCGCGCAGGGCGTCGTACTGTGACAGATAGATGGTGCCGCTGAGGTGGTCGAGGAAGTCTGTGCGTTTCAGGCGATCCGTCACCGGCCCCTTGACCTCGCTCAGGTGAAGGGTGACGCCCATTTCCGACAGGCGCACGTTGATTGCCTCAAGCGACTCAAGCGCGCTCATGTCGATCTCGTTCACAGCCGAGCACATCAGGACCAGATGGCGCAGCTTCGGGTTGCTTGCTGCCCGGCCGATCACATAATCCTCGAGGTAGCGGGCGTTGGCAAAGTAGAGGCTTTCGTCGATCCGGATTGTCAGCAGGGTCGGGTCGGTCAGCACAGCATGGCGCTTGATGTTGCGGAAGTGTTGGGTGCCGGCAACAAGGCCGACCTCGGCGATATGGGGGCGCGAGGTACGGTAGAGGAACAGACCGATGGACAGCAGCACACCGGCGGCTACCCCGGTTTCCACCCCGGCCCCGAGTGTCAGCAGGATGGTCGTGGCCACAGCCGCGAAATCGGCGCGGGAATAGGTCCAGGCCTTTCGCAGGATGCCGAAGTCGACGAGGCTGAGAACGGCAACGATGATGGTCGCTGCGAGCGTTGCCTTGGGAAGATAGAAGATCAGCGGGGTCAGCGCGACTGCGGCAATGGCAAGCCCGACAGCCGTGAACGCCCCCGCCGCAGGGGTTTCGGCACCGGCATCGAAGTTCACGACAGACCGTGCGAACCCCCCCGTTACCGGAAAGCCACCGGTCAGCGCGGCGCCGATGTTGGCGGCACCAAGGCCGATAAGTTCTTGATCAGAAATGATCTTCTGCCTCTTCTTCGCGGCGAGGGTTTGGGCAACAGAGACCGACTCGACGAACCCGATCACCGAGATCAAGAGGGCCGGCACGAACAGTGCCTTGACCAGATCAGGGTCCAGCGACGGCAGGGTCAGGGGCGGCAGGCTTTGCGGCACTTTGCCCACGATCGCAACTCCATGGTCGCTCAGGCCCAGCCCCCAGACGACCAGCGTCGTTGCAACCACCGCTGCGACCGGACCTGCCTTGGTCAACACATCCGTGAGACGCGGGCCCACCCCCTTTTTCCTGAGCGCGGCTTTCATGCCGCGCCGGACCCAGAACAGGAACGCCAGCGCCGCCATGCCGATTGCCAGCGTGATCCAGTTCGTCTGCCCAAGGTTTGCCCAGAGCGAGCCAAGTTGCTCGATCAGGGTGTGGCCTTCAGCCTTTACGCCCAGAATGTGGCCAAGCTGGCTGGCGGCGATCAGGATGCCTGATGCGGTGATGAAGCCAGCGATCACGGGATGGGACAGGAAGTTGGCGATGAAGCCGAGGCGGAAGATGCCCAGAACAAGCAGGATGCCGCCGGAAAGAAATGCGAGCGTGAGCGCTGCTGCCGCATAGCTGGCTGTTCCGGCTTCCGCGACCTGGCCGACGGTGGCCGCCGTCATCAGCGACACGACAGCGACCGGTCCAACCGCCAGCACGCGCGAGGTTCCGAACACCGCATATAGCAGGATCGGCAGGATCGAGGCGTAGAGCCCCATTTCGGGGGGCAGGCCGGCCAGCAACGCATAGGCCAGGGATTGCGGGATCAGCATGATCGTCACGATCAGCGCGGCAAGCAGATCGTTCGACAGGGTATCGCGATCATAGCGCCGGCCCCACTCAAGGATCGGGAGATGCCGGGCGAGGGATCGAAGGTTCATGACCGAAACTTTCCGCAACTGGCTGTGCTGGGCATCAGGGCCCGCCGGACCGAACCGGCGGAACTGCTAGAGGCTGTTGATCGGAACCTTCAGCATCGGGCGGCCTTTGCCATCTGTCGGGATCTCGCCCGCCCGCATGTTCACCTGAAGCGAGGGGATGATCAGCCGTGGCATGGCCAAGGTCGCATCGCGCTCGGTGCGAAACTTGACGAACATCTCTTTCGTGGCGCCCTTGCCGACGTGGATGTTGTGCGCCTTTTCCTCGCCTACCGTGGTTTCCCACTGGATATCGCGGCCGTTCGGGCCGTAATCGTGACACATGAAGAGGCGCATGTTGTCGGGCAGGGACAGCACTTTCTGGATGCTGTCATAAAGTTCCCCTGCATCACCGCCGGGAAAATCGGCGCGCGCCGATCCGCCGTCGGGCATGAACAGCGTGTCGCCTACGAACGCCGCGTTGCCGATCACATGGGTCATGCACGCGGGGGTGTGGCCGGGCGTGTGCATGACAAAAGCCGTCATGCCGCCGATCTGGTAGGTGTCGCCATCCTTGAACAGCGCGTCGAATTGCGAGCCATCGCGCTGGAACTCGGTGCCTTCGTTGAACACCTTGCCGAAGGTTTCCTGCACGACGGTGATTTTCTCGCCGATGCCGATCTTGCCGCCAAGCTGTTGCTGGATATAGGGCGCTGCCGACAGGTGGTCGGCATGGACGTGCGTTTCGATCAGCCACTCCAGCGCAAGTCCGTTGCGCCGGATATGGTCGATGATCTGGTCGGCATGATCATAGGTGATGCGGCCTGCGGCGTAGTCGATATCCATGACGGAATCGATCACCGCGCAGGATGTCGAGGCCGGATCGCGGACGACATAGCTGATCGTGTTGGTGGCGGGGTCGAAGAACCCTGTCACCTCGGGAACAACGGCCATGGTCACGGGATACTTTGACATCGCAGTCTCCTTTCCGTTTTCTCAGGCAGCCGAGGTTCGAGGGCGGTCTGCTGCGCGATTCATTGCGGCCCTCGCAACAAACATGCCGGCAAGCAGCGCTGCCGTGAAGGCGAACACGCTCGGGTTGCCGGTTCCGAGCGCTGGCAGGGCACCACCAGGGCAGAAGCCCGAAATCCCCCAGCCTATCCCGAACACGGCGGCCCCCCCGATGAGGCGGGCGTCGATCCGGCTGGACGCGGGCAGGTGGAACTGTTGGTCAAGGATCGGGGCGGGCCTGTGCAGCACGATCCGGTAGCCCACGAAGGTTACCACCAGCGCCCCGCCCATGACGAATGCGAGACTGGGATCCCAGGTGCCCATGACATCGAAGAAGTTCAAGACCTTGGCCGGGTTCGCCATGCCCGAGATCGAGATCCCGATGCCGAAGATCAGCCCGATGAGGTATGAGGAAACGATACGCATGACGTCAGGCTCCTATCAGATGGCGGACAACGAAGACGGTCAGCGCCGTCGTTGCCATGAAGGTAAGCGTTGCCGCAATCGACCGGCGTGAAAGCCGTGCCATGCCGCAGACGCCATGCCCCGAGGTGCATCCCGACCCAAGTGTCACGCCGATCCCGACCAGAAAGCCACCGCCGATCATCATCGGCAGGGTTATGGGAACTTCGATTGCCGGCAGTTCACCGGTTGCCATAAGGTAGACAAGCGGCCCCGTTGCCATCCCGGCGATCGTGGCGGCGCGCCACACCCAGTCGCTGGTCGAGGCGGGTGCGAAGACGCCCGCAAGTATGCCCGTGGCCCCCATGATGCGCCCGAGAGCGAGCATCATCAGGACCGAAGCAAGTCCGATCATCGTACCGCCGACAAGCGAGGCGAGCGGCGTGAATTCTGTAACCATGTCTGGTTCCTTTCGCGTCGTGGATAGGCTGGTCGGCGGCAACTTCAGTTTCGGACGATGATGGCGCAGGAGACGTGTGACCACATCCCTGGCGCCACCGGGCGCCCAGCCACCACAGGATCATTGGCAATATATGGTTTTATTGCGATGTGTAAATATTGCTGGAGAATTTTTGGCGTCTTCCTGCACAAGGCAAGGTTTGTCTGGGTGCCAGCCTGTCGCAGGCTGTTGGATGTGCATTCGACATGTCTTGCCGTCTGGTGATCTGCACGGTCAACCGACATCCGGGTGCCGATTGCGCAGGGTTTGCGCAGACAAGCGAACCACTTCGGCGATCTGCAGCAACTCTCTGGCAAGCGGGCTTGTTCGGCGCCAGATCATGCCGATGGTGCGCGAAGGTTGCGGCGTGTCGAACCGCGAGACCGATACCGGCGCCGACCGCGTCTCGACCGCGACGGCCATTTCCGGGATCAGTGTGACGCCGATCCCGGCGCCGACCATCTGCACCAGTGTCGACAGGGAGCTGCCATCCAGCAACTCTCGCGGTGCTGCGGAGTGCAGATTGCAGAACGACAGGGCCTGATCGCGGAAGCAGTGCCCTTCTTCCAGCAGCAGAAAGCGCATCTCTCGCAGCATTTCGCGGCTGGGCACGGGCTTGTCGGCATCGCGCAGAGGGCGGACCAGCATGAAGGTTTCGGAGAACAGAGGAACCTCGATCAGCGAGGACTCGGATACCGGCAGGGCGACCACGGCGGTGTCCAGGCGGCCTTCGGCCAGTTCGTGCAGCAACCGGGGCGTCACCGTCTCGCGCATGTGGATCTCGAGCCCGGCGTTGAAGCGAGCAAGATCGCCGATCATCGTGGGCAGAAGATACGGGGCGACGGTCGGGATGATTCCGATCCGCAACCGCCCCACCAGCCGATCGCGTGATGCGCGCGCAAGGTCCGCGAGTTCATCAATCGCGCGAAGAATCTCGCGGCTGCGCAAGACGAATTCTTCGCCGAAATTGGTCAGCCGAACCTGCCGCCCACCCCGATCGAACAATTCCGTTGCCAGGGCGGCCTCCAGTTCCTTGATCTGCATGGACAAAGCGGGCTGCGAGATCGCGCAGGCATCGGCCGCTCGGCCAAAGTGGCTGTGCGTGGCGAGTGCGTCCACGTAGCGAAGCTGTTTGAACGTGATGTTTTTCATAAGTGCAGCCTATCGTCTCAATCAGAAAATCAAACTTAAACTAATCGGCAAGCTTTGGTAGAAGACTTGCAGTTGTGCGCCATGATACGACTGACTTGTGAGGGCGGGGCCATCTGTGCGGTGGTCTGTCTGCGTCGCGCGGGGCAATCGTTGAGTATGGTGCCCCCCAGCCAACACACCCAGGATCGGAGAAAACCATGGACGGAAATGATGTCGGAACAGGCGGCAAGTGCCCGGTGATGCACGGGGCAGGCCCGCATACGACTCTTGCGGTCAGGTCGAATCGGGACTGGTGGCCGAACCAGCTGAACCTGAGGATCCTTCATCAGAACTCTGCCTTGTCCAATCCGATGGGCCCCGGCTTCAACTATGCCGAGGCGTTCAAGCAGCTTGATCTGAAGGCATTGAAGGCCGACCTTTACGCCCTGATGACCGACTCGCAGGACTGGTGGCCTGCAGATTACGGCCACTACGGGCCGCTTTTCATCCGGATGGCCTGGCACAGTGCGGGCACCTATCGCACCGGCGATGGCCGCGGCGGCGCCTGTTCCGGCACCCAGCGCTTTGCACCCCTCAACAGCTGGCCCGACAACGTCAACCTCGACAAGGCGCGGCGGCTGCTTTGGCCGATCAAGCAGAAGTACGGCAACAAGATCTCGTGGGCGGACCTGATGATCCTTGCCGGCAACTGCGCGCTTGAATCGATGGGCTGCAAGACCTTCGGTTTTGGCGGTGGGCGCGCCGATGTGTGGGAGCCGGAAGAGGACATCTACTGGGGCAATGAGGATACCTGGCTGGGCGACAAGCGCTATGCCGGTGAACGAGAGCTGGAAAACCCGCTCGCGGCGGTTCAGATGGGTCTGATCTATGTGAATCCCGAAGGCCCGAACGGCAAGCCAGATCCGGCGGCCTCGGCGCACGACATCCGCGAAACTTTCGCGCGCATGGCGATGAATGACGAGGAAACGGTTGCGCTGGTTGCGGGGGGCCATACGTTCGGCAAGTGCCACGGCGCCGGTGATGCGGCGCTGGTCGGGCGCGAACCCGAAGGCGCGGGCCTTGAAGAGCAGGGGCTGGGCTGGAAGAACGCGTTTGGCACGGGTGTCGGGGTTCATACCACGAGCAGTGGCATCGAAGGCGCCTGGACCCCGAACCCGATCAAATGGGACAACGGATACTTCGACACGCTGTTCGGGTATGAGTGGCAACTGGTCAAAAGCCCGGCCGGGGCCTGGCAGTGGATCCCGACCGATCCTGCCGCTGCGACAGCCGTGCCTGATGCGCATGATCCGACCTCGCGGCACGCGCCGATGATGACCACGGCCGATATGGCGCTGCGCGCGGATCCGATCTACGCGAAGATCTCGCGCCATTATCATGAAAATCCGGCGAAATTCGCCGATGCCTATGCGCGCGCCTGGTTCAAGTTGACCCACCGTGACATGGGGCCGAAGGCGCTTTACCTTGGCCCCGAAGTGCCGGCCGAAGACCTGATCTGGCAAGATCCGGTGCCGAGCGTCGATCATCCGCTGATCAATGCGCAGGACATCGCGGCTCTCAAGGCGCAGATCCTGGCTTCGGGTCTGTCGATCCCGCAGCTTGTCGCGACCGCCTGGGCCTCAGCCTCGACCTTCCGCGGGTCCGACAAACGGGGTGGGGCGAACGGCGCACGGATCCGACTGGCCCCGCAGAAGGACTGGGAGGTGAACGAGCCGGCTCAACTGGCGACCGTGCTGGACACCCTGGAAGGGATACAGGCGGCGTTCAACAAGGCGCAAAGCGGCGGCAAGCGGGTGTCACTGGCCGATCTGATCGTGCTGGGCGGGTGCGCGGCGGTTGAGCAGGCGGCGAAGGCTGCGGGCCATGCGGTGGAGGTGCCGTTCGCGCCGGGGCGCACCGATGCCACGCAAGACCAGACCGATGTGGAAAGCTTTGCGCCTCTGGAACCCGCTGCCGATGGTTTCCGCAACTATCTGAAGGCCGATTACACCGTGTCGGCGGAAGAGTTGCTGGTCGATCGGGCGCAACTGCTGACCCTGACCGCGCCCGAGATGACGGTTCTTGTTGGCGGCCTGCGTGTGCTGGGCGCAAACGTCGGTCGGTCACCGCATGGTGTGTTCACCGACCGGCCGGGCGCCCTGACGACCGATTTCTTTGTGAATCTGCTCGACATGGGAACGACATGGAAAGCGGTGTCCGACGCCGAAGACGTGTTTGAAGGGCGCGATCGCAAGACGGGTCAGTTGAAGTGGACAGGCACGCGGGCCGACCTGGTTTTCGGGTCGAACTCGCAACTGCGCGCGCTTGCCGAGGTTCACGCGTGCGATGATTCGCAAAGTGGCTTCGTCAGTGACTTTGTCGCGGCCTGGACCAAGGTGACGAACCTCGATCGTTTCGATCTGGTCTGAACCTGACGGGGCGTGGGGGCGCGGCTGAAATCGGCCGCGCCTTAAGCTTCTTGCAGACGGGAAGGCAGGGCTGGCCTGTCTTGGGAAGCATCGCTAATCTGGCAGAGTGGCCCGCAGGGCGCGCCTGCCGGATGGGTGAGGTTGAGCCATTCATGGCACGAGCGGGAGGCAGGGAAAAGGATGGCCTTGATGACTGCTTGTCCAGAAGGATCGTCGGGAGTGAAGCCTTCCGGGCTGTGTCGCGCCCTGTTGCTGACGGCCTGTCTTGTCATGGCGGGAGGCTCAGCGGCGCGGGCCGGATGCAGCGACGGGCCACGTCCAGGGGTCGACTGGTCCGGTTGCCTCAAGGAACGGCTCTTGCTGGAAGGATACGACCTGTCGGGCGCGAGGTTCGAGTTTGCGTTCCTGTCCGGGATCAACTTGCGCGCAACAACCCTTGTCGGGGCCGATTTTCACCGGGCGGAGCTGGTGCGCGCCTCGTTAAGCGGGGCCGTGCTCGATAGGGCGAACTTTGAGAAAGCGTTGGCCAGCCGGTCTGATTTCAGCGCGGCACAACTGCGTCAGGCGCGGTTGATCAAGGCCGAATTCCTGCGGGTGACATTTGCTGGCGCCGACCTGAGCGACGCCGACCTGACCGAGGCGATCTTTCTGCGCAACGATTTCACCGATGCCAACCTTGCCCGGGCCGATCTGACGGGAACAGTCGCGCCGCGCGCCATCTTCATCGGGGCCGACCTTGCGGGTGCCAATCTGACGCGGGCATTTCTGTATCGCAGCCGGCTCGAAGGGGTTGATCTGAGCGGCGTCGTGGGGCTGACGCAAGCGCAGATCGATGAAGCCTGCGGTGACGAGCGCACCATCCTGCCCGAAGGATTGTCCCACGCGGATCATTGGCCCTGTGCCGCCGAGTAGCAGCGGGTGGGCGTCCTGTGCGTCGCGCATCTGGACGTTGCCTGTATGGCCCGTCTGGTCAATCGAGCGCGTCTGCCGCGATCGCGGAAAAGATCGTGTCGAGGTCCGCCGCAAGCGCCGCCAGGGCATCGCCGCCTTCATCGCCATAGGGTGCAAAGACATGGCTTGGGGTCTTGTAGGCCAGTGTCGCGCTGCCGTCTGCTTCTTCCACGACGTAAAACCGGATCGGAGCTTCGATCATCGCCGCCTCGCTGAGCGCGAGGATCTGGACGGCAAAATCGTTGCGGAACACTCCAAGGACGCGATTGCCGGGAATGTCGATGCCGCGCGCTGCGGCGGCCTCGGTTGGGCCGGCTTCGGTGACAAGGCCCATTTTCTGCGCGGCGATGGCCGCCTTGAGGTCCGCCAGAAGTTGCTCGTAGCTCTTGTCACTTCTGGTTACGAACCAGCCTTCCCGCGGGTCGAGTGCGAAGGCGCTGGTTGCGCCAAGCATCAAGGCCACAAGTATCAAGAACCTCATGCGCGTACCTCCTCACTGTAAGGGCCATTCCTTGGCATGTCTGGACAGATCATCGCATTCCAAGCGCGCCGCTTGTATACAATCCCGCTTCGCTCGGCCGGTAAAGCCATTTCAGTAGGCCCTCTGGCAGGCAAACGACCCGACCCTATGTTTCGAACCAGGCGTTGTCTGAGCGGTGCAGCCCCGGTGCGCGCCCGGATTGGCAAACGATGGTGGGACTGTGGCGGCAATCGGCGGTCCGGCAACTGGCTGAAGGGAGGGCAGGGTCGCGCGTTGTCCTGTGGGGTTGGCGGGGCGAGATGCGCCCCATCCCGCTTGCAGCCCCAGCCATGCCTCGCTAAACCGGGCCGATCGTTTTGCGAAGGGTTCCCCCCATGTCCATCGACATCGACACCGCCCGCAAGGTGGCGAAGCTGGCCCGTATCCGGGTCGAAGAGGCCGACCTGCCCGCGCTGGCGGGCGAGTTGTCGGGCATCCTGACCTTCATGGAGCAGTTGAACGAGGTTGATGTGACCGGGATCGAGCCGATGGTCAGCGTCACGCCAATGCGGCTGAAGCGGCGGGCGGATGTGGTGACGGACGGCAACCTGCAGGCCGAGGTGCTGGCCAATGCGCCGGATGCGCGCGAGGGGTTCTTTGCGGTTCCGAAGGTGGTGGAATGAGCGGCGCGAACACCCTGACGATTGCGGCCGCGCGCGACGCGCTGCGCAAGGGCGAGATGACGGCGGTCGATCTCACGATGGCTTGCCTGACAGCGATGGATGCGGGCGACGGGCTTAACGCCTTTGTTCATAAGACGCCCGAGGTCGCCCTGACCCAGGCGCGCGCCGCGGATACGCGGCTGCGCGCGGGCGAGGCGCCGTCGTTGTGCGGTATCCCGCTGGGGATCAAGGATCTGTTCTGCACGCAGGGCGTTCCATCGCAGGCAGCGTCGAACATTCTGCGCGGTTTCCGCCCGAAATACGACTCGACCGTGACTCGCCAGTTGTTTGCGGCCGGCGCGGTGATGCTGGGCAAGCTGAACATGGACGAGTTCGCCATGGGGTCGAGCAACGAAACCTCGTGCTACGGGCCCGTGGTGAACCCGTGGCGGCGGGTCGGGGACGAGACCGCGTTGACGCCTGGCGGATCGTCGGGCGGGTCGGCGGCGGCGGTGGCGGCGGATCTGTGTCTGGGCGCGACGGGCACGGACACGGGCGGGTCGATCCGCCAGCCGGCGGCCTTTGCCGGGATCGTGGGGATCAAGCCGACCTATGGGCGGGTCAGCCGCTGGGGGATCGTGGCCTTTGCCTCGTCGCTCGACCAGGCGGGGCCGATGACAAAATCGGTGCGAGATGCCGCGATCCTGTTGGCGGCGATGGCGGGGCACGACCCGATGGATTCGACCAGCGCCGATCTGGCTGTGCCGGATTTCGAGGCGGCGCTGACGGGCGATATCCGGGGCAAGACGATCGGGATTCCCAGGGAATACCGGATGGACGGGATGCCGGCCGAGATCGAGACGTTGTGGGCCGAGGGCACGGCGATGCTGCGCGACGCGGGCGCGACGATCGTTGATATCAGCCTGCCACACACGAAATATGCGCTGCCTGCCTATTACGTGATCGCGCCGGCCGAAGCCTCGTCCAACCTGGCGCGCTATGATGGCGTGCGCTATGGCCACCGCGCGACGCTGGCGCAGGGCGATGGCATCACCGAGATGTATGAAAAGACCCGCGCCGAGGGCTTTGGCAAGGAAGTGCAGCGGCGCGTGATGATCGGCACCTATGTGCTGTCGGCCGGGTTCTACGACGCCTATTACAACCGCGCGCGCAAGGTGCGGGCGCTGATCAAGCGGGATTTCGAGCAGGTGTTCGCGGCTGGGGTCGACGCGATCCTGACTCCGGCCACGCCCTCGTCAGCGTTCGGGCTGGGCGAGATGGCCAATGCCGATCCGGTCGAGATGTATCTGAACGACGTGTTCACCGTGACGGTCAACCTGGCGGGGTTGCCCGGCGTGGCGGTGCCCGTGGGGCTGGATGCGAGCGGGCTGCCTCTGGGTCTGCAGCTGATCGGCAAGCCCTGGGGTGAGGCCGATCTGCTGAATCACGCCTATGTGCTGGAGCGGGCGGCGGGCTTTGTGGCAAAGCCGGGCAAATGGTGGTAAGCGCCGGCGCTGAAATGATCGGTCAGGGAATGACGATGCGAATTGCTGCTGTCGGCGTGCTGTGCCTGGGCCTCGCGGCCTGTGCGCCCGAGGTGCCGGAGTCGGGCGTGGGTTTTGGCGACTACGACGCCTACGCGGCGCAGCGCGATGCACAGTTGAGCGGCGCGCCTGCCGCGGGC
>JBGSQL010000251.1:0-2834 GCA_041738105.1 Rhodobacter sp.
CTATCGCGCGGGCCATTCTGCGCGACGCGCCGATCCTGCTGCTGGACGAGGCCACCAGCGCGCTGGACGCCGAAAGCGAACGCGCGGTGCAAGAGGCGGTCGAGCGGTTGTCGGTTGGCCGCACCACGCTGGTGGTGGCGCACCGCCTGGCCACGGTCAAGAAGGCCGACCGGATCGTGGTGTTCGATCATGGCAGGATCGTCGCCACCGGCACCCATGATGCGCTTGTGGCCGAGGGCGGGCTATATGCGCGCCTCGCGCGCCTGCAGTTCACCGACGGTCAGATCTGACGCGCCCTTCCCCCTGACGTTGCGTTGCACCGGCCCCTCGTTCTTGCCGGAAGCGACAAATTTGCTCATGGTCGTCGCCAAGGGGAGAAGCTGCCGGATCAACGGCGGGGTGCAAGGGGGGAGACGACCATGGGAGGTTTCGCGTCCATCGCGGATCGCAACGCCATCGAGGCCGAGGCGCGCTGGGAAGACCGGGGTGTCGCCCGCTCGATGCACGAATTCCTGAGCCGGGCCGCCGTGGCGCATGGCAAGCGACCGGCGGTGTCGTTTCAGTTGTTGTCCGCGCCCACCGCCGCGAGCCAGACGCTGACCTGGTCGGACCTGGCGGCTCAGGCGACGCAGGCGGCCAATCTGTTCCGCAGCCTGGGCGTGGGCGAGCAGGACGTGGTGGCCTATGTGTTGCCCAATGCGCTGGAAACGGTGGTGACGCTGCTGGGCGGAATGATCGCGGGGATCGTGAACCCGATCAACCCGCTGCTGGAACCCGAACAGATCAGCGCCATCCTGCGCGAGACCAAAGCCAAGGTCGTGGTCACGCTGCGCGCGTTTCCCAAGACTGATGTCGCCCAGAAGGTTGCCGAGGCGGTGCGCCACGCGCCCAGCGTGCGCACCGTGCTGGAGGTGGATCTGACGCACTATCTGACCGCGCCGAAACGCTGGATCGTGCCGCTGGTTCGCCCGAAGAACCCCGTGCAACATGATGCCAACGTGAAGAATTTTGCCACGGAACTGGCCCGGCAACCCGCGCATGAACTGACTTTCGTCGATGCCATGGAAGACCGCGTGGCGGCCTATTTCCATACCGGCGGCACCACCGGGATGCCGAAGGTGGCGCAGCACAAGATCTCGGGGATGGTCTACAATGGTTGGCTGGGCCAGCGGCTGCTGTTTCGCGAGTCGGACGTGGTGATCTGCCCGTTGCCGCTGTTCCACGTCTTTGCCGCCTATCCGGTGCTGATGTCGATGATCGCAAGCGGGGGGCACGCCGTCTTTCCGACGCCGGCGGGGTATCGGGGCGAGGGGGTGCTGGACAACTTCTGGGGCCTGGTGGCGCGCTGGAAGGTGACCTATCTGATCACCGTGCCGACCGCGCTTTCGGCCCTGATGCAGCGCCCGGTCAATGCCGATGTCTCGACGTTGCGGGGGGCCTTTTCGGGGTCCGCGCCCTTGCCGATCGAGTTGTTCAACCGGTTCGAGAAGGCGACCGGGGTCAAGATCATCGAAGGCTATGGCCTGACCGAATGCACCTGCCTTGTTTCGGTCAACCCGCCGGATGGTCAGAAGAAGATCGGATCGGTCGGGATCCCGTTTCCCTATACGCATGTGCGCATCCTGCATTTTGGCACCAACGGCGATCTGGCCAAGGAATGTGCGGTGGATGAGGTGGGCGAGATCTGTGTGGCCAATCCGGGCGTCTATGCCGGATCGACCTACACGGAAGTGGACAAGAACCGCCATCTGTTTGCCGAAGGGCGGTATCTGCGCACCGGCGACCTGGGGCGGCTTGACGCCGAGGGGTATCTTTACATCACCGGGCGGGCCAAGGATCTGATCATCCGGGGGGGGCACAACATCGACCCGGCCGAGATCGAAGAGGCGCTGATGCGGCACGAGGCGGTGGCTTTTGTGGGCGCGATCGGGCAGCCCGATGCCTTTGCCGGCGAATTGCCCTGCGCCTATGTGGAGTTGATGCAGGGCAAGACCCTGGATCCCGAGGATCTGATGACCTTTGCGCGCGAGCATATCAACGAACGCGCCGCCGTGCCCAAGCACATCGAGGTGCTGGACGAGCTGCCGAAAACCGCCGTCGGCAAGGTGTTCAAGCCCGACTTGCGTCGGCGCGCCATTGCCCGCGTCTTTGACGCGGCGCTGGCCGAGGCGGGCATCGAGGCGCATGTCAGCGAAGTGGTCGAAGACAAGAAGCGCGGCCTGGTTGCGCGGATCGACAAGCTTGGCCCGGTGGATGAGGCGGCCGCGGCCAAGGTGCTGGGCGAGTTTGCCGGCGCCTGGGAGTGGGCGGCGTAGGGCGCCGCCGGTCAGAGCGTTTCGGTATCCATCCAGATCGTCACCGGGCCGTCATTGACCAACGACACGGCCATATCGGCGCCAAACTCACCCTTTGCGGTGGCCAGCCCTTCGGCCCCAAGGCGTGCGGTGAAGTAGTCGTACAGCCGTTTGCCCGTTTCGGGTGGAGCGGCGGTTGAAAAGCCGGGGCGATTGCCGCGCAGATCGGCGGCGAGCGTGAACTGGCTGACAACCAGGGCCGCCCCGCCGGTCTGCAGCAGCGACAGGTTCATCTTGCCGTCCGCGTCACGAAAGATGCGCAGCTTGCTGATCTTGGCCGCCAGCCGGTCGGCTGCGGCTTCGGTATCGTCCTGCATGGCGCAGACCAGGATCAACAGGCCGGGGCCGATTTCCCCGATCACACGATCCGCGACGCGGACCGAGGCCGCGCTGACCCGCTGGACGACCGCCCTCACAGCTCGTGTGCCCAGGGCGGGTTTGCGCCGGGCCGCGATACGGTGATTGCCGCCGCGCGGGTGC
>JBGSQL010000259.1:0-3048 GCA_041738105.1 Rhodobacter sp.
GCGACGGCTTATCCGGGCTTGGCTGGTCATTCTGTTCGCGCTGGTGGTGACGATGATCGCCGTGGGTGGGATGACCCGGCTGACGGATTCGGGGCTGTCGATCACCGAATGGCGCCCGGTGACGGGGGCGCTGCCGCCGATGGACGCGGCCGCCTGGCAGGTGGAGTTCGACAAGTATCGCGCGAGTCCGGAATACCAGTTGCAGAACAAGGGGATGACGCTGGACGCCTTCAAGGCGATCTACTGGTGGGAATGGGGTCATCGCCAGCTGGGCCGGATGATCGGGCTGGTCTGGGCGGTGGGATTTGCGGGCTTTCTGCTGGCACGGCGGATCCCGCCGGGCTGGACGGGGCGGTTGTTGCTGCTGGGCGTTCTGGGGGGCGCGCAGGGGGCGATCGGGTGGTGGATGGTGTCCTCGGGCCTGAGTGGCGCGCGGGTGGATGTGGCTTCGTATCGGCTGGCCGTGCATCTGGGGCTGGCCTTTGTGATCCTGGGCCTGATCGCTTGGTTCGTGTTCCTGTTGGGCCGCAGCGAGGGGGATCTGCTGCAGGCGCGTCGCGGGCGCGAGGCGCGGTTGTTCGGGCTGTCCACCGGGCTGATGCATTTCGCCTTTCTGCAGGTGCTGCTGGGGGCGCTGGTGGCGGGGATCGATGCGGGGCGCGGCTTTCCGACCTGGCCCGACATGAACGGGCAGTTCTTTCCGGCGGATGCTTTCTATGTGCCGGGACGGCCGGCCTGGGTTGCGGTGTTCGAGAACCCCGGCCTTGTGCAGTTCATCCACCGCATGTCGGGTTATGGGCTGTTCGCCTTCGGGGTGGTGGTCTGGCTGCGGGGGCGCCGCTCGGCCCATATGACGACGCGGCGGGCCTTTGATGCGGTGATGGCGATGCTGCTGATCCAGGTGGCGATCGGGATCTGGACGGTGCTGAGCGCCGCGTCGTTGCATGTGGCGCTGACCCATCAGGTTGGCGCGGTAATCTTGTGGGTGCTGATCCTGCGCGCCCGGCATCTGAGCCAATACCCCCGCGCGGGGTCGATCCGAAGGGGAACGGCATGACGGCCTATGACCAATTGATGGCGTTCCAGCGCCAGACCGAGGCGCTGGCGCAGGTGGCGGGGCGGCTGGGCTGGGATCAGGAAACGATGATGCCGCGCGGCGCGGCCGAGCAGCGATCCGAGGAATGTGCGGCGATGGAAAGCATCCTGCACGCCCGCCGCACCGATCCGCGCATCCATGACTGGCTGGCGGCGGCCGAACCCGCCGATGATGTGGCGGCGGCGCAGCTGCGCCTGATCCGGCGGAATTACACCCGGATGGTCAAGGTGCCGGGGCGTCTGGCCGAAGAGATCGCGCGCGTGACCTCGATGGCGCAGGGGATCTGGGCCGAGGCGCGGGCGAATGACGATGTGGCGGCCTTTCTGCCGGTGCTGGGCGAGGTGATCGCGCTGCGCCGGGAAGAGGCGGCCTGCCTGGCGCAGGGTGGCGATCTTTATGATGCGCTGCTGGAGGATTACGAGCCCGGGGCCACGGCGGCCAGCCTGGGCGCGATGTTCGACCGGATGCGGCCGCGGCTGGTGGCCCTGCGCGAGGCGGTGCTGGGGGCTGCGGCGCAGCCTGTGGCGCTGAGCGGCCATTTCGGCACCGAGGGGCAATTGCGCCTGGCGCGCGACCTGGCGACGACCTTTGGTTATGACTGGACGCGGGGGCGGCTGGATCTGGCGGTGCATCCGTTCTCGTCCGGGTCGGGGGCGGATGCGCGGATCACCACGCGGGTGGTCGAGGCCGAGCCGTTCAACTGCATCTACTCGACGATCCACGAGACCGGCCACGCCTGCTATGAACTGGGCATCGATCCCGATTTCGCGCTGAGCCCGATCGGGGCGGGCGCCTCGATGGGGGTGCATGAAAGCCAGAGCCGGATCTATGAGAACCAGTTGGGCCGGTCGCGCGCCTTTACCGGCTGGCTGCACGGCCAGATGCGCGAGCGGTTCGGCGACTTTGGCGTCGACGACCCCGAGGCGTTCTACGGCGCGGTCAACCGGGTGCAGGCGGGGTTCATCCGCACCGAGGCCGACGAAGTGCATTACAACCTGCACATCATGATGCGCTTTGATCTGGAACGCGCGCTGATCCGCGGCGATCTGGATGTCAGGGATCTGGAAGCCGCGTGGAACGCACGCTTCCTGTCGGATTTCGGCGTGGCGGTGGATCGCCCGGCGCATGGGGTGTTGCAGGACGTGCATTGGTCGGTCGGGCTGTTCGGCTATTTCCCGACCTACACGCTGGGCAATGTCTATGCCGGCTGTCTGCACAAGGCGCTGCGCGTGGCGTTGCCCGATCTTGACGCGCAACTGGCGCGCGGCGAGACAGCCGAAGCGACGGGCTGGCTGCGCGAGAACGTGCAACGCCATGGCGGGCTTTACCCGCCGCGCGAAGGGATCGTGCGCGCGTGTGGCTTTGAGCCGTCGGAGGGTCCGCTGCTGGATTATCTCGAGGCGAAGTTCCGCGACCTGTACCGGCTTTGAGCGCAGCCGAGGCGCGCGCGGTCTGGCTGCTGGCCGTGGGCCAGACGCTGGGCTATGCCTGCTTTTTCTACATCTTCGCCGCGATGGTGGTGGCCTGGCAGGCGGCGCTGGGCTGGGACAAATCGGTGCTGGCGATGGGGCCGACGCTTGCGATCCTTGTTGCGGCGGGGCTTGCGCCCTTTGTCGGGCGCGCGGTGGATCGGGGTCACGCCACGCTGATGATGACGGCGGGGCCGGTCCTAGGAGGGCTGGCGCTGGCCGTGCTGGCGCTGGCCGAGACGCGGGGCGTCTATCTGTTGGCCTGGCTGGGGCTTGGCGTTGCGCAGGCGCTTTGTCTTTACGAGGTGTGCTTTGCGCTGCTGATCCGGCGCTACGGCGCGGAGGCGCGAAAGGCCATCACGCGGGTCACGCTGGTGGCGGGCTTTGCCTCGACGCTGACCTTTCCGGCGGCGGCGGGACTGACTGCGGCGTTCGGTTGGCGGGCGACGGTCTGGGTCGCGGTTGCGGTGGCGCTGGGCGTGG
>JBGSQL010000266.1:0-2248 GCA_041738105.1 Rhodobacter sp.
GTTGCCGCCTTTCCGCCCGAGGCGGCCCCGTTGGCCGCGTTGAGCGCGGGCCTGCGGGCGCGGTTCGATCCGCGCGGGCTGTTGAACCCCGGCCTGATGGGCTGACGCCGAACACGAGGAACGCAGGAGCGCCATGCAGACGAACTTTACCCCGGAACAGCTTGCCGATTCCGCGACCGCGCGATCGAACGAGATCCTGCGGACTTGTGTCCATTGCGGCTTTTGCACCGCGACCTGCCCGACCTATCAGGTGCTGGGGGACGAGCTCGACAGTCCACGGGGCCGGATCTACCTGATCAAGGACATGCTGGAACAGGGCCGCCCGGCGGATGAAAAGACGGTCAAGCACATCGACCGCTGCCTGTCGTGTCTGGCCTGCATGACGACCTGCCCCTCGGGCGTGCATTACATGCATCTGGTGGATCACGCGCGCGAGTATATCGAGCGCACCTACCGCCGGCCGCTGTCGGACCGCGTCTTGCGTTGGGTTCTGGCGCAGGTGATCCCCTATCCGACGCGGTTTCGTCTGGCGCTGCTGGGGGCGAAGATCGGCAAGCCCTTTGCCTTTCTGATGCCGGATGCGCGGTTGCGCGCGATGCTGGCGATGGCGCCAAAGGTGATCCCGCCGGTCAGCCGGAACGACGATCCGCAGACCTTTGCGGCCGAGGGCCCGCGGCGGATGCGGGTCGCACTGATGACCGGTTGCGCGCAAAAGGCGCTGAACACCGACATCAATGATGCCACGATCCGGCTGCTGACGCGGCTGGGCTGCGAGGTGGTGATCGCCCGCGGGCAGGGCTGCTGCGGGGCACTGACCCATCACATGGGCAAGGCGGCCGAGGCCCATGCGACGGCGGCGCGCACGATTGCCGCCTTCATGGCCGAGGCCCGGACGGGCGGGTTGGACGCGGTGGTGATCAACACCTCGGGCTGCGGCACGACGGTGAAGGATTATGGCCACATGTTCCGCGACGATCCGCTGGCGGCGGATGCGGCGCAGGTCGCGGGGATGGCGCTGGACGTGTCGGAACTGCTGGTGAAGTTGGGCGTGCCCGAGGGCGCGCCGAAGGGGCTGCGGGTGGCCTATCACGCGGCGTGTTCGTTGCAGCATGGCCAGCAGATCAAGACCGCGCCGAAGGATCTGCTGAAGCGCGCGGGTTTCGAGGTGGTGGAACCGGTGGACAGCCATCTGTGCTGTGGCTCGGCCGGCACCTACAACCTGTTGCAACCGGCGATCTCGGCGCAACTGAAGGCGCGCAAGGTGCAGACGCTGGAGGCGAGGGCGCCACAGGTGATCGCGGCGGGCAACATCGGCTGCATGATGCAGATCGGATCGGGCACCTCTGTGCCGGTGGTGCATACGGTCGAGCTGCTGGATTGGGCGACGGGCGGCCCGAAGCCGCGCGCGCTGGACGGGGTGGGGCCATAAATTCGCCCCACCGGCTGGTTAGAGCGGGCGGAACGACGGAGAAATTGATGCGTGCTGCCTTTGCCCTTGTCCTTGCCCTGTTGCTGCCGGCCAGCGCGTCGCTGGCGCAGGAAAGCCGGCTGAAAAGCCTTGAGACGGGCGACGACAGCCGGGGCTGGAACGCGGTGGGGCGGCTGAACCTGGGAGATCGCGGGTTCTGCACCGGAACGCTGATCGGGCCGCAACTGGTGCTGACGGCGGCGCATTGCCTGTTCGACAAGCAGCGGCCGGGGCAGATCGACGCGGCGGATATCGAGTTTCTGGCGGGCTGGCGCAATGGCCGGGCGGCGGCCTATCGCGGGGTGCGGCGCGTGGTGGTGCATCCGGACTACGTTTTTGGCACGACAGAGCGGCTGGACCGGGTGGCGCATGATCTGGCGGTGCTGGAACTGGATCAGCCGATCCGGTTGCCGTCGATCACGCCGTTCGAGACGGATGTGCGGCCGGCGCAGGGCGACGAGGTGGGCGTTGTGTCCTATGCGCAGGACCGGGCCGAGGCACCGTCACTGCAGCAGGTCTGTCATGTGCTGGGCCGGCAACCGGGGATGTTCGTGCTTTCGTGCAACGTCGATTTCGGATCCTCGGGCGCCCCGGTCTTTTCGATCCGCGACGGGGTGGCGCGGATCGTGTCGGTCGTTTCGGCCAAGGCGATGATCGAGGGCGAGAAGGTGGCGCTGGGTGTGGCGCTGGAACAGCCGCTGGCGGTGCTGCTGGCGCAGCTTGACCAGACCGACCCGGTGTTGCTGGACGGAGCCGCGCAGGTGCGCACGCTGTCGGGCG
>JBGSQL010000282.1:0-3890 GCA_041738105.1 Rhodobacter sp.
GGCGGCGGGCTCGCGGGCCGTGACGTCCTCTTGCAGCGGGCGGGGCGTATAGACCTTCGCCCGCGCCTCTTGGGGTCTTGCCTCACGCGGTTTGCCGCGCGGCTTCACCGGCGCGTCAAGGTCGGGCTCGCCCGCGATCCGGCGCAGGGTCACGCCGGGCTCCAGCTCCAGCTCGGCGCCGAAACGACCGGCCTCGGCCGTAGCGATCTGGACGAAGGTTTCATCCTCTTGCACGCGGATCGCGCCGATGCTGTCCTTGGTGATCCCGCCACCGTCACAGATCTTCGGCAAAAGCCAGCGCGCCTCGGCCCGGCCCGAACGGCCAACCGAAACGGCAAACCAGACCGATGGGCCGAACTCGGCGCGCGGCTTTACCGGGCCCGGCGCGGGGAGAGTCGCGTCACTCAGTTCTTCCGGTGCCGAGCGGCCTTCGCGCCAAAGCCGCGCAAACGCGGCGGCGGCCTGTTCCGGCCCAACACGCGCCAGAATGGCTTCGGCCGTCGCGCGTTCGTCCTCTGATACCGGCTGCACCAGCGCGGGATGTTCCAGCAGGCGGATCTCGTCCTTGGCGCGCACCTCATCCGCCGACGGCGGCTTGGCCCATTCTGCCACCACTTTCGCACCCTGCAGCAACCGCTGCGCCTTGCGAAACTCTGCCGGTGTCACGATCAGCGCAGAGACGCCCTTCTGGCCTGCACGCCCCGTCCGGCCAGAGCGGTGCAGCAAGGTTTCAGAGTTGGCCGGCAGGTCGGCATGGATCACCAGATCGAGCCCCGGCAAGTCAATCCCGCGCGCCGCGACATCGGTGGCGATGCAGACCCGCGCGCGCCCATCGCGCAGCGACTGCAGCGCATGGGTCCGCTCTTGCTGCGACAACTCGCCTGACAGCGCGACCACCTGGAACCCACGGTTGCCCATGCGTGCGAAAAGGTGGTTCACGTTCACCCGCGTCTTGCAAAACACGATTGCCGTGCGCGCCTCGTAATAGCGCAGGGCATTGAAGATCGCGTGCTCGCGGTCGCGTGTGGAGACATTCAGCGCACGGTATTCGATATCGACGTGCTGCTTTGCCTCGCCCTGCGTCTGGATGCGCAAGGCATCGCGCTGGAAATCCTTGGCAAGTGCCGCAATGGCGGGGGGCACCGTGGCCGAGAACATCATCGTACGGCGTTCGGGGGGGGCGGCGGCCAGGATGAACTCCAGATCCTCGCGAAACCCAAGGTCGAGCATCTCGTCGGCCTCGTCCAGCACTGCGGCGCGCAGCCCCGAGAGATCAAGAGAGCGGCGGTCAATGTGGTCGCGCAGCCGCCCCGGCGTGCCGACCACGATATGCGCGCCGCGATCCAGCGCGCGCTTTTCGGTGCGGTAATCCATGCCCCCGACGCAGGTCGCAATCTGGGCGCCCGTTTCGGCATAAAGCCAGTCCAGCTCGCGTGCGACCTGCAACGCAAGCTCGCGCGTCGGCGCAATGATCAGCGCCATCGGCACATCTGCGTAAAGCAGCTTGTCGGCACCGGCCAGCAGATCAGGCGCGATGGCCATGCCGAAGGCCACGGTCTTGCCAGACCCGGTCTGCGCCGAAACCAGCGCGTCGCGACCTGCGACCTCGGGGGCCAGCATCGCCTGTTGCACGGGGGTCAGGGTGTCATACCCGCGTTTCGAAAGCGCCGCAGCCAGCGGCGCGGCAATCGCATCGTCGTTCATTCAGTTCAGCCTTGAAGGGGGGTGCAGCCAGAGCACCCGTGGACAGGCGTCCATTCCCCTTCGCGACGGGCCTCCTCGCCCCTCGCCCCGGATACGCGGAGCCTTGACGAAACCCCATACCTGCAATTCCCCCGACTGTATAGTCCTGCGGCCCGGCAGGTCTGCGGCCTGCGTCGTATTCGCTTGAAGGCGGGGCGCCCCGCCTGCCATGCTGCGATCCAACCCCGACCCGAAGGATCCGCCATGCCCCGCGCCCGCACCGTGATCATCACCGCCCAAGGCGGCCCCGAAGTTCTGACCCTGACCGAACGCGCGGTCCCTGCCCCCGGTCCGGGAGAGGTCACGATCGGGCAGAAGGCGGCGGGGCTGAACTTCATTGATTGCTACCAGCGGTCCGGCCTTTACCCGATGCAGTTGCCTGACGCCCTGGGGATGGAGGCCGCCGGGGTTGTGACGGCCGTGGGCCCCGGCGTGATGCACCTGAAAGTGGGTGATCGCGTGGCCTATGCCGCCCAGCCCCCCGGTGCCTATGCTGAGGCGCGCACGATGCCCGCGGCGCAGGTCTGCCCGCTGCCCGACGCGATTTCCTTCGACGAAGGCGCGGCGATGATGCTGAAAGGGCTGACCACGCATTACCTCTTTCGCCGCACGGTTCCCATTGCGCGGGGCGACAGCGTGCTGTTTCACGCGGCGGCGGGTGGCGTGGGGCTGATCGCCTGCCAATGGGCTGCCTCCGAGGGCATCACCCTGATCGGCACCGCGGGGTCGGATGCAAAATGCCAGCTGGCGCTCGATCATGGCGCGACGCACTGCATCAACTACGCCTCGGGCGATTTCGTGGCCGAGGTGCGCGAGCTGACCGGCGGCAAGGGGGTTGATGTAGTGATGGATTCCGTGGGGGCCGCCACATTCGACGGCTCGCTCGATTGTCTGCGTCCGCTTGGCATGATGATCTCGTTCGGCAATGCCTCGGGCAAGGTTCCGCCCTTCGACATCTCGCGGCTGGCGGCCAAGGGATCGCTCAAGATCACCCGCCCGACGGTGTTCACCCATACCGCTGATCCGGAAACCTGTCAGCAGATGGCCCGTGATCTGTTTGGCAAGGTGACCTCGGGCGCGGTCAGGATCCGGATCGACCAGCGCTTTGCGCTTGAGCAGGTGGCGCAGGCCCATCGTGCGCTGGAGGCGCGCGCCACGACCGGATCCACCATTCTTGCGCTCTGACAGCGCCGCTTGACCGTCCCCCAGCATAGACTAGGGTGCGCGCGGGAGGAAACACCCCCGGCACGGAGCATCCGCATGGCCCAGAAGCTGCACCTCGTCTTTGGCGGCGAATTGACCGACCCGACCACGACCGTTTTCAAGGACGTGTCCAAGATCCACATCGTCGGCATGTATCCGAACTATGCCGAAGCCTACCGCGTCTGGAAAGCCGAGGCACAGCGCACAGTGGACAACGCCCATATGCGTTACTTCATCGCCCATCTGCATCGCCTGCGCGAAGAGGAAAGCGCTGGCTCAAGCACCGAGCCCTTCGGGGCCTGACCAGCAGACCCAACCGATGACCCGCTCGCTCGGCATGATGCTCTACACCCTTTTCGCGGGGCAGAGTGCGGTAGCACCGGAGGGCTGGCCCGACCGGCCGCAGGGCAGGCTCGTGTGGATGCACGCCCCTGCCCTAGGCCCGGTGCGGGGTCTTTGCGAGCTGGCACGCAGGCTGCGCGAGGAAGATGACGTGACGGTCCTGTTGACCAGCCCGCGGCCAGAGAGGGCGCAGGCCGGGCTTGTCAGCACCGCGCCGCCACCCGAAAGCGCTGCGTCAGTCTCTGCCTTTCTCGATCACTGGCGCCCTGACGTGGCCCTCTTTTCGGATGGCGAGTTGCGGCCGCTGCTTGTGACGCAGGCCGCGGCGCGGGGCCTGCCGATGATCCTCGTCGATGCCCGCACGCCCTATCTGCCGGACAATCGGCACGGCTACTGGCCTGGCCTGATGCCCGAACTTCTGGACAAGTTCCGCAGCATCCTGGCGCTGGACGATGCTTCGGCCCGCCGCTTCCGGCGCGGCTTTTTGGCAGAAGGATGGTTCGTTTATTGAGGTGATGGAAGAGCTATATATGCGGGTGAAGACGAAGAATAAACTGTAAATTTTGACAGTGCGCGATCGCTGATTAACATCATGTCCGGTA
>JBGSQL010000330.1:0-17302 GCA_041738105.1 Rhodobacter sp.
GTCGTTGCCGCGCACGACAAGCCGCACACCGACCGTACATTCGGGCGGCGGGCTTGCCAGTTCCAGCCGCATCTGGATGAACCCGCCCCGATTGGCCGTGCTGACCTGGCCAGTCATGCGCGCAAACGACTGCCCGCCCTCCTGCGCAAAGTTGACGCCTCCGGTCGAGACGCCCCCCATCACCTGATCAGTGAAGAACCGCCAGCGGGTTTCCGGCTGCATGGTGAAATCCTCGATCAATGCATCCACGCTGTGGGCTTCCTCAGCCAAGGCAGCCGGCAAAGCCTCGCCCAGCAGGACCGTCGCAAGGACGAACGGAAGCAGACCGCGCAACATCATCTTCATACCTTCAGTCTTCTTTGCGTTCCGCATGCTACCAGTGCTGCGTTCCGGGCGCTCCCTTGATTTGCCCGTCCAGGTTGGGCGTGACCCAACCGCCATAGAAGTCGCCCGGCTGCGGGATGACGCGCAGATCTCCGACCCACGCCTCGTCCATCAACCCCGCGCAAAAGGCGACATGACCTGCAAGACCGGCAAAGCCCGGCGTGGGGCGATCATAGGCCCAGGCCGCACGCCTTGCAGTTTTCTCTCCGGCGATCACGTCAAAGTAGCGCGCGACGCCCTTCCATTCGCAGAAGCTGCTGCCCGGCGCCGGGCGCAGCGGGACGCGCACATCTTCAAGCGGAAGGTAGTAGGCAGGCGCATGATGCGTTTCCAGCACCCTCAATGCGCGGGTCGTCTCGGCCACGAGCAGTCCCCCGAGGCGGATCATGATCCGCTGCGGCACGGGTTCCAGCCTCGGCGGACGGGGGTAGGACTGGACGTTCTCGCGCGGCATGTCGGTCAATTCGACCCCCTCGGCCCGAAGGCTGGTTTGCGGGCGATGCCCATGAACAGGATTGCAGTGAAGGGAAGCGGGCCGAAGGTCAGATCGACACGCCTGTTGATGCCGCGGGGGCCAAGTCCGGTGATCGGCCCGGGCACCAGTCCGGCACCGTGAAGGGCGTGATGGAGTTCGCGCGGCTTGATGAACATGGCGGAGTCATGCGTGCCGGAGGGCAAGAGCCGCAGCAGATCTTCGGCGACCGTTATCGTGGCGAGGCGGGCCAGCGGGTTGCGGTTGATGGTGTCATAGAGGAACAGCCCACCCGGGCGCAGAACACGCTCGACCTGCGCCAGCACGGCATTGAGATCTGCCACATGTTCCAGAACATCCACGCAGACCACAGCGTCGAAACTGGCAGCGTCATAGGGCAGCGCCTCGCCCTTTCCGACGTCATAGCCGATGCAAAGTCCGGCCTTCCGGGCGTGGTGGCGGGCGGCCTCAATCGCTTCGGCTGCCGGGTCGATCCCGGTCACACTGGCGCCGCGTCGTGCCATCGGCTCCGCCATGAAGCCGCCCGCACAGCCGAGATCCAGAACGTCCTTTCCCTGCCAGTCGATGTGGCGGTCGAACCAGGCCAGCCGCCCAGGCACGAGGTTCTTCAGCGTCCGCACCCAGCGGATGTCATCAGACCACCAGCGATCGGCGACCCGGTCATAGATCGTGAGGTCATTGCGCACGGGGATGGTCCTTTCCACTGAGAGGGCGCGGCAGCGCGTAAGGGACGGCTGCGCGGTAGCGGAGAAACCGATCACCATAGCGGGCGGCAAAGCGGCGTTCCTTGAGGCGGGGGGCAAGCAGGCAATAGGCGGAATAGGCAAGGGCCAACGCCAGCTGATCCGGCGTCCAAACCGGCACGGTCCAGAGCGTCAGTGCGAAGGCCACATAGATCGGCTGACGGATCAGGCGGAACAACCCTTCGGTCGGCATGTCGGGGAACACCGGCCGAACGCGCGCAATCAGCGACATCCATCCCAGGGCACCCGACTGCACTTCGGCACCTGCGTCAAAGCTGGCCTTCAGAAGCAAGAGCCAGCTTGCGGCATAGGCGGTGGAGATTGCCCAGAAAATTGCGCCGTCCGCCCTCCACCAGACGATGCCCGAGGGCGTCCACAAAACGAAGAGCGCCAGCAACTGGGCCGAGGCGATGATGGCAAAGGTCGTGGTAGCCAGCGTCGTGCCATGCGGGCCGGGGACCAGGCGGACCAGGACCTTCCCACCGCGCCGGGTCAGCAGCAGCGAATGCGCCAGCGGGAACTGGGCGATCAGGGCCGCGTTGGCGAGCGCCGCCCATGGCCACGGTACGGTTCCAAGACTTTCGCTCAGGCCGAAGAACATCGCCACGATCATTGCTAGAACGGCCACGCCGAAGAGCGCATGGCAGAGCATGCCCAAACCAAGGGCAAGGGCAATCCGTGCGGTGCCGGGTGGTGGCCGCAGTGCTGCGCGGCCAAGGCCGATGAGCCGGGCGATACGGGGGTCGGTGGTCGTCATCTTGGGTCCACGCTGTCTTTTCTGCCTCCGCCCCAGGCCCGGCAGGAACCGGTGCCGGCGCATCGGCTGCTTCAAGCGCCAGATGACGCGCCCGAGGCGGATTTCAACGCGGCGTCATGTCCATCCCGCAATACGCCTCGACCATCGGGCGCAGGGTGACGCGGGCGCGCAGTTTTGCCGCCATCAGGTACATCCCACCGATCTTGCGGTGCAGGAACAGCGTCGCTGCCGGAGGCACATGGCTGAGGTCGCGGTCATTGCCGATGGCCAGACCCATGTCGCGCAGCCGATCCAGAAGATCGCTGCGGCCAAAGTCGAATGGGGTTTTCTGACGAATGGGCTCCATCGCCACGTCGAACATCGACTGGATCAGATCCTGATGGTGCGACGCCGTGTCCGAACCGAAATAGCCGATGCGCAGCATCGCGGCGCGTGTCTCGTCTTTACCACCGTCCAGAGCCACCCGCGCGAGGCTGCAGAAATCGGCCGCCAAGGCCGGAGCGATCGGCTGCACCGCCCCGAAATCCAGAAGCACGATGCGGCCGGAGCCAAGGTGATAGCGGTAGTTGGCAAGGTTCGGATCCGTCTGCATCGCCCCGAAGACGAACAACTCGCGCAGGACGAGGTCGATCAGGGCCGCCGCAACCCGGTCGCGGACCGTCTGGGGGGCTTCGGTCAGACTTTCGAGCGGGACACTGTCCACAAAGGTCATTGCCAGAACCTGTGGCGTGCAGAGGGCCGCATGCAGCTCAGGCAGCATGAACATCTCGGACCCGGCCAGCAGAGCGTGGAAATGCGCGAGGTGCGCCGCCTCGGCCATGTAGTCGGCCTCGGCGTGTAGCTGGCGCTTCGCCTCGACCATCAAGGGGGCCATGTCCATGCGGCGCGGCAATAATCCCGGCAGGCGCAGAAGCGTGGCCACGTTGTCCACATCGCTGTCGATGCTCGCGCGCACACCGGGATACTGCACCTTGATCGCAAGGTCCTTGCCATCGGGCAAGACCGCGCGATGCACCTGCCCGATCGAGGCCGCCGCAAAGGGACGGACATCGAAACGGGAGAAGCGACTGTACCAGCCCGGCCCCCATTCGGCGTTCAGCACTGTCTGCAGCTGTTTCGGAGGCATGTGACGCGCGTCATCCCGCATCCGGGCGAGTATGGCCGTCAACTCGTCGGGCAGCACCAGCCCGGTATCCATCGACAGCATCTGTCCCAGCTTCAGCGCGGCGCCCCGCAGATGCGACAGCCCGTCTGTCAGTCGCATCGTATTGGCGGGCGTCAGCAATAGGTCCGCGATATCGGGCCGCTTGCCTTGCGCCAGTGCACGCAATCCGCCCGCCGCGACGCCACCCGCAATCCCTGTCGCCATGCCCCCAAAGCGCAGAAGCCGCTCAACGCGGCCGGTTGGTACGGCCGCGCCGTCTTTCTTGTTGTACTGAGGCAAGGTTTGCTCCGATTTTCTCCTTGCGGGAGGTGGAGCGAAACGCCTGTCGATCCAGAGGAAATCACCGCGTTATCGCCAAAACCCGGCAGAAACCTTGTCGAGAGGGCGATGCTTTGGGCGGCGGGGCTTAACCTTGACGACCTGAGCGGCACCGTGCCGAAGAAAGACAAGCCAGGGAAAGCTGAGAAGCCGAAAGCCGACAAGAAGTGGCTCGCCCATGGCGCCGCCCAGAGGTAGAGCTCGATCTATTCGGCGACCTTGACGAGGTTCTGGACCCCTAACTTGCCCTTAAGCATCGTAAATCGCGGCAAGCAAATCCGGATGGCCGCCTTCACCGCAAATTTCGTCCAAGGTTTGGGACAGAATTGGCAGCCACCGCCCAGCGACCCTTGCGAGCCTTTCCGAGCGCGCGGCACGAAGTTCCATATCCTGCTTCACGCGTTCGACGGCATTTGCCATTTCGTCTGCCAACTGGTCGCGTTCTCGGACGAGGGCACGAGGTGACTTCAACCGCCACCGCAGAAGACCGACGAGCAGAAAGGGTGCATACTGGAACTTCGTATACTCGGAGCCAACGCTGTCGTTGAATTCCTCAATCGCGCGCTTTCCCAGGCGATCGACTGCGTCCCGTTCGAGGAGCTTCGGACAATCATCGGAACGCGAGAGAAGGAAGGCAGCAGCAGCAGTTTCTTCGCGCCATCCCCACGCACGGGACGGGATTCGAAGCACGAGATCGATTGCCCTCTTTTCGTGGTCGGGATCGGCGATGATGCGTCCAAGACCCTGCCGGATGAGGACCCATGCGGCTGCTGACGTTGCAAATGGATGCGAGCGATTGCTCGCGCGCGCATGCCAAGCGTCCAAGAGCATCGATGCCACGTCCCGAGGGCATCTACGGAACTGCCAAGTCAAGAAGCGAAGAGGGGCGGTGTCGGCAGGTGCTTCTCTGAGGCTCATCCGGCGAAGCGCTGACAAGGCACGTTCCGTGAGGTCGTCAAGCTTTTCCAGCGCATCGCGCGGGACATCTTCTGGAACGTCTCCGTCGCTGGAGATGCAGTACTGGCCGAAAGGCCTTGCGGAAAGCTTGGTCGCAAGCGCATCCCAGTCAGGCCTTGCCTTCCTTTCATTCTCATCCAGCAGGGAGAGCAGCCCAGGTCCCTTCGGGCTGTCCTGCCAAGCATGCATTCCACAAGAGAGAACGAGTCGTTCGGGTATCGTTGGCGGCCGGTCTGCAAACTCAGCAAGAACCTCCTCCCAAGTCTTGTCCAGAACCTCGGCCGCGTCCCAATCAACTGTAAACTGACGTGACAGGCTCGGCACTTGCATCAGGATCCGGGCACGGCCTGCGGCAGGCACCTGCTCCACCCAAAGATCGACCTCCGCCCTCTTCTGAGATTGCGTGCCGACTTCCACGAAGGCTCGCCTTGGCTCCTTGTGGGTTTCTTTCCGGAGGTAGACTTGGAACCGGTCCTGCCCCGCCATCAAGGCGAAACGCGCGGGTTTTGGACTGCGATACAGGCTTCCCGCCGGCAAGGTTTCGGCATCGTCGATAAGATCGTAACTCACGGCTCGCTCTTTGCCGTCCACGATCGTTGCGATACGGGGAAGGAAGTCGAAGTAGACCGTCTGCCCAGAAGCATATCTCTCGGCTGCAAGCAGGGCGCCTTTCGCGACCGCTGTTGGAGGAAGCGCTGTCAGAGAAATGGAGAGCAAATTCTGAAGTTGCTGGATGAGAGAGGCGCGGACGCCGCCTTCGGATAGGCTCTCGAACAAGACGATGTCGCAATCCTGAATGATGTCCCGAGCGATGGCCGTGTCGGAAATCGGCACCAAGAGGGCCTCGGGCGGAGTGAGGATATCCCAATCGCCATTCGCACGGCGCAAGGGCTCCGGACTGGTCTTGAGGCCGAAGGCCAATTGCCCGATGGCGCGAGCGGACTGGAAGTGCTCCGATCGACTGTTAGGTGCCAAAGATAAAATCTGGTGGGTGGCCGCGCGCACAAGGCCGTCGTAGCCCAGTTCCGAAGTGGTGCGCAGTCCGACCTGACGTCGTTCCGGGGCAAGTTGGTTTTCGACGCCGCGCATTTCACTCCGAAGACGCAGAGTTTGTATAGAGAACCCTGAGCCAACATGACCGATGACGCCAATGCGTGCCCCATCGCGCGCGGCAGACTGCAGTACGCCGGCCTTCAACGCGTGCAGCACTGATAGGACAGAACGCCAGACGAGCAGAGATCTACCGGATCGCGCCCTCTCCAGGGCAGCGAAGAGACGCTCTTGAATCGGCTCTGTGGTTCTCTCGGTATCTTCTATTGCGATGACCGAGTGGCTTGCGCCCTGAGCAAGCCCTGTGAAGGCTGCCGCCATCATCTCCGGTTTTGCCGATGAGTCCTCAATTAGCGATCTGACAGATCGGCGACGGTCGGACGCGCCGACCCGGCCCCAGCCACCGCCTCGGCCGTGAGGCGCGAGATCCGCCTGAGCGCCCCCAATCCAGCGTTCGGCCTTGCCTTCTCCTGCGTGGACAACTTCGGGCAGAACCGCACCTTCGACGATGCGAAGGACACCGGTTTCCTCTTCATCCCCTGGTCTCGCAACCCAGTTTCGCGCCACCCAGTCGCGCCAGCCGTTCACATCATAGCCGCAGAGCTTTTGGTTTCTCATCCAATCACCGCCAAATGTCGCGACGAATGAAGTCTCGTAGAGCCTCCATACCCAGACCGAGGCTCGCTCCGGAGGCGTCGAAGGCAATGGCGTCCACTCGGGCCCGTCCTCGCGCACTGGTCGTGCAGACCGGATTATCCTGCGCGGGCGTCAGGATCAGGCCATTGCGCATGACTTCGTTCGCGGCGATCTGGGTGATCTCGGCGAGGGAAATAGCAGCACCGTCTGCAGCATCTTGAATGTCAATTTTTTCCATCGCGTGTGGCGTCCAAACGGCCACGCGTCGGGGGAGATCGGCATGGGCCGGGTCCGTGACACGGAGATAGACGTGGGCGCGTGCGAGCGTCAACATGCTGCCAGGCTGCTCGGGACGGGCCTGGACCTCTACAATGCGCCCGGTTTGTTCCAGCCAGAACACCGCGAGCGGCCGATCCTGATCGAACCAGCGCCCCGTCATCGCTTCCTGTCGCCAGACTATCGGCGACTGCGCGATCGGTCTCGCTTCTTCGAGTTCATCGATGGCGAGGACGATTGCGAGCACAGCAAAATCGGTCCATGTCTGCGCCTGCCATGCCCAGAGGTCGTCGAGGATTCGTTCTCGGCGGAGCAGGCGTTCCCATGCCAAACGAACTGTTCGATAGCCCTTATCCTGCATCAGCACGTAGTTGGGTGTAATCCCCGGTTCGGCGACCCCGACACCAAGGTCTTTAAGATCCCGGGCGATTGTCTTGCAGCGAAGACGGAACGTATCAACCATCCGATAGCGGTCGCTGCCTTGCGCCCGCCGATGCTCTCGCTGCCATTCCCTCGCGACCAGACCCGCTAGCGACACATAGGCGTGGAACACACGGTTCTCGAGTGTGTCGAAGTTCTCGTGGCGGACCGTGGAGAGAATGCGCTGCGCCGAGCCGGCCCGTTCCGCAACAGTTCGCCCAGGCTGACGGCTCAGCCAGAGCATCGATGCGCGATCCATTTCCTGAACCCGATCTAGTGGCGTTAGCTCACGCGTCCGGCGCAGAACCCTGCGAATCCGGTGTTCCAGCTCCTTCAGAACCGGCCCGATTTCGCGGGCCTGCTTGACGATCTCTGCCATCCTCGGATCAGCCTCATCCTCGGCTCGCTTCCAAGCGGCGCGGAGGCGGGCCCAGAGGTTTACCGGGTCGTCCAGCGCGTCCTCAAGCTCCTGGATGCGAGCCAGAACTTCGTTCATCCGGCGAAGCGTTTCTGACGCGAATTCCTCTTCTACCGTCTTGGGGTCGCGGTTTAGCGGTGGACGGATCGGGAAATCCTCTCGCGGCGGGTTCAACCCGTGACCACGCTTCGGATAGGGGTGGAGCAGCAGTTTTCGGGTCTCACCCCTGTAGGCGCCCGTCATCAGTTCGGCATGCTCCAGGCCCCTCGGCACATTCTCGCCGCTTTCACTCACCAAGCAGGCGGCAGGGCCGTAGGGAACGCCCTCGGCGATCTCCCGCCCCGACCAGGGGCGCACCAACCGCTTCATCCGCGTGCTACCCCCAGCCAGACGAACTGTCCGGTTGCCTCGGCCGCCTCAACAGACTTCTTGATGGCCTCAGCCTGCGCATCGTCACCGAGTTTCGCCACGAAAGCGCGGAGATTTTCGATTTCCTGGAATCGGGCCTCTACCTCGATGCCCCGCAACTTCGGCAAGAGCCGCATTTCGACCTGGTCTGCAAGGGCGTGGTTCACGATGTTCGCCACCCCTTCCGTCATCGGATACCGATCGACATAGGCCAGCATGGCACGGCCAAGGCGATGACCGAAGGGACGGCCCATCGCCTGCATGATGTCGACCATTTGCTCGATCTTGCTCCGCGCGTCCTCGCGCTCATCATCACTTCGCCTCGGGATCGACCAGCGTTCCCAAGTGCTGCGTTTCAGAGCCTCGGTGGCAGGATGCTGGCCACGCGTGCCGCCGCTGATGATCTGCCTCGGCGCCGCGAAGCGGATCACGTTGGCACGGTCGACGACCTTGTCAGAAAGCGACTGGGTGCTTTCATCCTCGTTCATCGTGCCTGCGAAGAGCAGGTTGTATCCTGGAAAGAGGCGCGGCACCTTTCCGTCGGGCGTCGGGATTTCCAGTTCGATCTCCGCATCTTTGCGGCGTGCTCCGTCTTTGACCTCGATTGGGGCCGGCCGGCTTTCCAAGCGGCTGAGGAAGTCAGAGAAGTAATACTCGACCCGCGCGAGGTTCATCTCGTCGAGCAGGATCATGAGCATCCGGTCGCGCAGCGCACCGTCCGGATTGTTCAACTCGTCCATGGCCCAGAGGGCGCGGGCCATGTCAGTGGGGCGGAATCGACCCTCGACGTAATTGTAGAATCCCATCAGATCTTGCGGGCTGTCCCAACGCGGCTGAACTGGCACCTGAAGGAAGCCGATCCCCATGCCGGCCGCGTATTGCCGTGGAAGTTGGCTTTTCCCGGTGCCGGAAATCCCGGCCAATACCGCCATCTGGGTGCTTTCGTTGACCTTCATTGCCGTGTGGAATGCCCGCAATGTCCGGTCGGGATAGGATAGGCCCGTCGCCTGGAAGTTCAGCTGCACCCGGTGCAGCGCTTCGTTCTCGTCGATGATGGCAGACTCACGCCAGACGCGCAGGATGTTGACCACCTGCGGTTGCACCTTCAGCTCCCTCAGGGGATCATCGTCGGCGCTGCCGCCACCCTGCGTTCCAGATGTCTTGCGTTCCAGAAGCGCGTTGCGGGCTTCCAGAGCGGCCCGCGCTTCCTTCATGCGGGCGATGTCGGATTCAAGCGTCTTGCGTTCGATCTCGTGCGCAGCTCGCTGCGCTTCCGCCCGAGTGAGTTCCTCGCGGACTCGCTCGACGGCCTCACGCCCGGAACGGAGCGCCTCCTCCGCCTCTGCCAGCTGTGCTTCGCGCGATGTGACGACCCCCTCGAGCCGGGCCGCTTCATTTTGCAGCGTCTGGACGCGTTCCTCCAAGCGATCGACCCGCGCCTGCGCCTCCTCCAGGCGAAGCAACTCGGGCTTCAGCACCTCAATGCGTCGCGACATCTCATCATGCTGGCGCTGCAACTCAGCCACCCTTTCAAGTAGTCGTTCGGCACGGGCGAGACGATCCCGGATTTCCTCATGTTCAGCCTTCGCTGCCGCCAGTTCGGCATCGAAGCGGAGCTTATCGAGCTGCGCTTCTTCAAGTTCCTGCCGCAGGTGTAGAACTTCTTTGCGTCGCTCTCCCATCTGGTTCCATTCGTCGAGCAACTCGTCGCGTTTGCGCGTCAGCGCATCGACTTCGGCTTGAATGTCCGAAACTACGGCGAGGGCCTCCCTGCGCTTCTGCAGGTCATTTTCGATATCCGACAGCGTGGCGCGCTTTTCAGCAATCCTCGCAAAGATTGCTCGCTCTTCCTCAAGTGGCCCCTGAATGGAGACAGCATGGTCATGGCGGGTCGCCAGCCAGAACTGGACAATCGCCAGAAATGCGAGGGATCCGGCGACGATCAGGACTAGAAGTGGGCTTCCGGTCAGCACAAGTCAGCTCCTTGAATGCATTCTTGCCGCAGCAGCCGAGGCGATCAGATGAGATCTTCTCATGGGTTCGCTCCTTGCGGCGCCGTGTCTTCGGCAGATGGGGCAGAGTCGCTCTGTTGTGTAGGCGGGACCGGCTCCGCAAAAGCGGGTCGACTGCCACCCAGTTCATCGCTTCGTCTACGAAGTCGTTCGATCTCTCTTCGTAGTCGATCTATCTCTGTCAATAACTCCTCGGGATCGGCGATTGCAGCAGCGAGCGCATCCCTCTGCTTTTCGAAGGATGTTCTCGCTGTCGCCAACCGGGCTTCCGCCTGCGTGATAGACGCTTCGATGGCCGCCAGTCGCGCTGCGGCCTCGGCTTCTGCACTCTCTGCTGCCCCGGCCCGCGCGGCGAGGGACGCCAGGCGTTCCTGAGTTCTCTGAAGGTCGGTGGCTGCCGATGCAATCTGCGTGTCCAGCGCGCTTTTCGCAGCTTGCCGCTCAGTGATCTCGGCGACGAGGGCATCCCGTTGCCCTGTCACGGCCGCGAGATCGTTTCTCGCCCTTGCTATCTCCGCGAGCACGGATCGGCCGCTTACAATCTCTGCCTGAATCTGCGCAAGCTCGGTTTTCGCAGTGTCTCGGCTGGTTAGGGCAATGTTCAGGTCCTGCTGGACCTGCTGTAGAGATTGTCGAGCCGTCGTCAGGTCCGTCTCAGCCTCAAGCCGCGCCGCATCTGCTGTCTCGCGTCCTTGCTCGGCCTGGCGCAGACGTTCAGCCGCTGCATCTGCCTGACGCTGAAGATCGGCCTGCTGCCGCGTCAGGGCATCGACCTGTGTCGTCAAGGTCGCAAGCTGCCCTTCCGCAGAGCCGCGTTCCCGAGCCGCCGCATCACGGGCCGTAGTTTCGGCGGCTATCTGGGCACGTAGCTCCTCAAGACGATCGCGCGCATTTTCAGCAGCGGATGTGGCAGTCTGCTCTTCTGCGCGGGCGTTCGAGATCCGAGTGGAAAGGTCGGTCTCCTCGGCCGTCAGTACCTCAACCCGAGCCTCAAGGGCGGATAGCCTTTCGGTCTCTGCCTGTAGGCGTTCTACCTCAGACATGCGTTCCTCGCGCTGGCTGCGCAAAGAGTTGACCGCCTCCTGCAGCGTCGCGTTGTCAGTCCGCAGGACAGAAACGGACTCTTCCAGTTGCGACCTCTCACTTTCGAGCGCAGCCACGGCCTGCGCGAGCTCCTCCCGCTGTGACGTCAATTTGCCAATCTGGTTACGCTCACGATCAGCATTGGCGATGGCCTCGAGCGCCTCCCTCTCGCGTTTTTCGAGGGCGGCCAGTTCGGCCTGTGCAGAATCGCGTGCGGCCATGGCGGCAGACTCTGCGTTGACTGCCTCGTCGCGGCTTTGTTCGGCACGTCGTACGTCGTCGTTCGCTGCGTTGAGTTCAGCGTCCAGAGTCGCGATCTCCTGCTGGAGGGTTTCTCGGCCTTGCCGTAACTGATCGCGCATGCCCGAGTAGAACTGGATATCCCGCTCGATCTGCCCGTAGCGCTCGCTCAGGTCGTTCACTTGATAGACCAGCACGCCGATGCCTCCCAAACCCAGCGCGGTCAGGCCTCCGGCGAGGTAGCTGAAAACGCGCGATCTACGAAAGGTCTCGTTTGATGAGCTCAAGGCAGCCCTCCATGTTCTTTGAAAGTTCATCCACCCAGAAACGGCGCACGCGCCAGCCTAGGGATCTCAATTGGTGATCGCGCCAGTGGTCCGACATCTTGCGGCGTCCGTCCGTATCCTGATGCCAGTGCCGCCCGTCGATCTCGAGATCGAGCTTCACGCCCGATTTGTCGAAGAGGGCGAAGTCGAGCCGCCGACCGGCAACCTCGTATTGTGGCCGAGGGTCTAGGCCGCATTCCTTCAGGGCGTGAAATACCCGACGCTCCCATTCGCTGTCGAAGACACCTTCACCGCCCGTACGGCGGGGCTCCGTCGCGACCGCCGCCAAACGTGCCAGAGCTCGGACCTTAGCCGAGCGCGCATAATCGAGGTCTCCAAACACATGCGCTACGGCACGGGCGCGCGAGATGGCCACATTCAGACGCCTGAGGTCCTTTTGCACGAAAGCTACTGCTGACATTGCGCTGGTCGCGGACAGGCAGGGCGAAAAAAGGATCACATCGCGCTCTTGCCCTTGGAAACCGTCGACGGTTGCCACCCGGAACTCTGCTCCCTCGAGCTTCTGCGTTGGGATCTTCGCGCGCACGGCCTTCTCGATCGCCTGAACCTGCGGGCGGAAGGGAGAGATCACCCCGATGCTACCCTCGTATCCCTGCTCCACCAGAAGCAACCGGACATGGGCCGCAATCGCCTCGGCCTCTGCCGGATTCACATTGCTCTGTTGCGCTATAGCGGGGCCGGACACATCGGTCCAAGCGATCCCAGGTTTCTGATCTCTAGGCGGACGGATCGTCTTGGGGTCATAGGAAGTAGACAGTTGCCCGCCGTAGAAGGTCTCGCTGATGTAATCAACAATCGGGCCGGCGGATCGATACTGATGCCGCAGCAGGACGCGCGGGACGCCGGGCACCCGCTTGGCGAAGTCAAAGAGGGATTGGCGGCTCTGAGCAAATCGGCCCATGCCGACGGAAGGTAGGCCCTGTGCCTTCATTAGATTTCGATCCTGCGCCTGTCCCAGTTGCGGGATGAAGCTCAGCTGCCGATCATCTCCAACCACCACCGCGCGCTTCGCCCTCGCGAAGAGAGGAAGGGCGGAAGCTATGTCACACTGGCTGGCCTCGTCAAAGATCACGAGGTCGAAGAGTCCTTCGTCGAGGGGTATACGTTTTGGTGTCCCGAGCACAGACGCCAGCCAGAGGGGTCGGTGCTGAAGGACAGCACGGGTCAGCTCGGACGGAAAGACCCTATCGCCATGAAACTGATAATCCGCACGCGCTGCGTCGAGCGCCTGACGCTCATCTTCGCGAAAGGCGACGCGTCCCGAGAGGGCGGTCGGCAGGATGCTTACCACGAGGTCCATGATCTCAGCCGTCAACTCGACCGGGTCGCACTCTGTAGGAAGTGAATCGCGTTCGCGACGCAAGTAAGAGAGCCGCGCCCTCAAGGCATAGAGGGGCGAACCTTCTGGCAAGGTCCTTTGGTCGAGCCTCGTGGACCGGTCGGCCGACTTGCGGAAAAGCGCTGCAATGGCGCGCCAGATGCGGACGAAGAAATTGGGTATTTCCTCGACCTCTTCGACGGGCCGATCATCTCCGGCGGCGAAGCGTTCCCGCGTGGCGATCCGCTCCAACAGCGTGGCAATTTCGAACTCGAGTTCGGCACGCCGTTTTATGGTCGCCATAGACCTGCGTCGGTCGGCTGAAAGCATGGCCGCCTGCCCAACAAGCTCGGGATCGAGCTGACGCGCTCGCAGTCCAGTCTCGTTAATCATGTCGTTCAGCACCTGCTCGACCGATTTGTCGACCTCGCGCTCCGGGTCGAGCGTGCGCACGAGGAACGGCAGATCGGGAGCAAGCCCGCCCAGTCGGTCTTCTACCGCATCCAGTGCCTGATGGTTCTTTGAGGCGACAAGGACAGTCCCACCGTCCAGAAGGATCGAGGCCGCCATCGAAACGATCGCCTGACTTTTCCCTGTGCCGGGCGGCCCGGTGACAACCGTCAACGGTGCCGTGCAGGCATGGCGCACGGCCTCGATCTGTTCACCGTTCAGCGGCCCAACATTTACATCCTGCGGAAGCGAGGCTAGGGATGAGGTTGCCAGGCCAAGGACAGGTCCAAGCGCTGTCCGTGCCAGTCGTTCAACTGGCCAGGTTCCGATCTTGTCCAAATCGCGCACCGCACCGGCGGTGAAGGTCGATTCTGTGGGCAGCAGAAGAGCCGCGATATCGTAGATGCCGGTTGTCGACAGGTCGATCTGGGCCACCATTTGACGCCCGTTGATTCGTCCCCGCAGATGTCCCGCTGCGCACTCGCGTAGCCGGATCAGAAAGTCATCTGTCCTAAGTCCAACCCCGTCCGTGGCAGCGAAAATGTCCGAGAGTTCGGATTTCTGCCAGCCAGCGGTCCTTGCCGCTCCTTCGAGCCAGTCTGGATTGACCATGACGTCATCTGCCTCGATGGACACGCACAACGTCCTGTCGGTCCGGGACCATTCCGCGGCCAAGAGACCGACAGGCCAGACCACCGGAACACCGGACCTTCGACCGACCATGATCGGCCAGCCAACAGCCAGTGTCATTTCGTTTGCTTCCCGTCGAAGCAGCGCTTGCCGGAATTCGGCCGAAAGGGAATCGAGATCGAACGTGACCACGCATCTAGAGTCATCTTCCGGCTTCAGCGGACCAGTCCCAGTGGCGAGCATCCATTGCGAACCGTGACGATCCGGAACTTGGCTGATGGCTCCCCTAGGATCAGTTCGCAGGGCAGAGCGCCAGTAACGCAGAAGAGCATGGGGATCGACAGCCGTTGCAGTGGCCTCGTGATCTCCGTCGCTCTCCAGAGAAAAACGTTCCTGGGTGATGGTGCCCGGAACCGCAAACAGAACGTCTTCACCGGGAACGGCCACAGACGAGGTGAGTGGCCCCGCCTGGCGACCTTCGCTAGGTATCCTCGGGGGAAGGGGTTTCCAACGACCGTTGCGTTCAAGCCGAATCGTGCCCGACTGTGCCAGAATCTGAAGCTCGGATAGGATTGCGCTCCGCTTCGCTTCATCAAATGCTGCGCCGAGCAAAACGATTATTTCCTCAGTCGTCCTTCCGCGAGGAAATGCTTCAACAGTACGTTGGACAACTGACATCGGCGACGATCTTCCTGGTTTCCTAGCTTGTTTGAGCCTCAGAACCTTCTTGCTGCGCTGCAGCGAGGGGGAAGCGGCCACAACAAAGGGCCGACGTCTCTTGAACTCTTCGCGGTATTGAGAGAGTGGCTGAACGATTGAATTTCAACGGGAACTTTCCAACTACGAATGCCACTTAGAGTAGTATTGATTGGTCATGCAGGCTGGGTCAAGGCATCGTCTTGAATCTTTCATGGTCAAGAGAAATGGGCTTCATGAGTGTCGAAACGAGACGCCAAGTAGTTCCTGACAAGCCCGGCTACCGCGCAGCATGTGATTCCTCATCCAAACTAGATACACCACACAAAGGTGACAAATTCTGTCACTACCTGTGAAAACGCCGCGGGCATACAAAGCTGCGCCTGACCGCCCATGGGGCGGCCCCGCAGCTTGCCAGTAGATCACGGCATCGCCGCAAAATCCGCACGCCGATACGCATGTACCAGCGCTGCCAGATCTGGCGGGAACAGAACCTCGACCTGATCGCCCCATTGGTAGAGATGCCAGGCCATCTCCAGCCAGCCACTCGCCTTGAATCGCACGGTCAAATGGCCATCCGCTTCTTCGGACAGCTCCTGTTTTGGATGGA
Source organism: Rhodobacter sp. (assembly GCA_041738105.1). Classification (GTDB taxonomy): domain Bacteria; phylum Pseudomonadota; class Alphaproteobacteria; order Rhodobacterales; family Rhodobacteraceae; genus Aliitabrizicola. The sequence goes on from JBGSQL010000330.1 coordinate 15,412, forward strand.
AGATGAACTCTTTCGCGGCAGCTGCTGCGGCCGGACTGAAACGCCAGATGACCTCGCCGTATTCCTTGTCCGCGTGGTAGGATCCAAAGGCACGTGCGGCGTGCACTGATAGGTCAAAGTCCTCGTTGCGCGCAAAAGTCTGGGGATCCAGACGAGCGGCACGGATGCGATCTAGGCGGAAGTGCTGCAACCCGCCCGCCTTCCCTCGCTCTCGGGCAACTAGATAGCGTCGGGTTCCGAGCAGCAGACCATAAGGCTCCAGCAGGCGCTCGCGCGGCTGGTTGTCCTTTGGTCCGGCATAAGTGACGACCAGCACGAATGGTCCTTTCAACGCCTGTGCCACCGTCTCGAGAACCAAAGGCTCGCTGCGGACCCGCGGACCCGGGCGGGAGGCGTATCCATAGGCCTCAAGTACCGCCTCAGCATCAGACTCGGCCCGCCGCGCATGGGGGCCAGGCATGGTTGCAAGCAACCGGTCTCGAAGCGAGGCGAGGGTCCTGACCTCATTCGTCGCTCCCTCTCGCTCGGCTCGCCGAATGCTCATCTCCAAAGCAGCAAGCTCGCTGTCGCCAATGCCTTGCAAGCGCAGCAGGCTGGTGTCGCGCAGCTTCCAGCGCCGTCGCCGATCGCCGTCCGTGTTCACTTCGACACCTCGGAAGACGTCTTCCAGAGCGCGTGTCATCCTTTGTGCAGTCCGATGATCAGCGTCGAACTCCTCGGCAATTTCGGCAAGCGAGACGCCGGAATGACGAGCTGCGGCCATTTCGGCCAATCTCAGAAGATCTCGAGCTTTGGTCAGCGACATGGGCACTCCATGACGGTCTATCCTGAGCAGCATGGCCCGACTTCGTGTTCGGGACGAAATAGTTCTCAACCTGGCCAGAAAGCTTCGACACCATTGTGACCACTTGGTGTCAGCGCCCGTCCGACTGCGCGAAAGGCAAGAATCCACGTGATCGGGTTGCCTGCCTTGCGCTGCCGCAATGCCTTGCGACGGTCCATGGGATTGTTTTGAAGGCGACGAGCGGAACAGATGTCACTGCGTGGTCAGGTAGATCTCTGTTGGCTGCCGCTACGGAAAGAATCCTCCATGTCAGGATTTGACACCGTCAAGAATTATTAACCCTTCTATGGGCGCCGCGAGGATCCCTTCGGTTTACGAGTGACCCAATGTGAGGAGTAAGTGATGATGCCGTTCGACGTTCGAACCCCAGTATCAGCGGCATGCAACATGCGCGCCCTTGCGGGCACGGTCATGACGATCATGGCGATCCTCGTGACTGCCCCTTCTTTCGGCTTCAGTCCAATCCTCGAAGGGCCTGTCACGCATGTGCGGGATGGCGATACGATCGAGGTCTCGGGCGTGCCCGTCCGATTGTCCGGCGTGACAGCCGATGAACTCGGTACAGCCCGAGGCGAGGCGGCTACGTCGTTCATGCGTGATATCGTGCGGGGCGAGATCGTGACCTGCGCGCTGACCGGTGAGGTCACGCATGATCGCCAGGTCGGTCGCTGCTCCGTGGATGGTCAGGACCTCGGAAAGAAGCTGATCGCCGCTCGCCTAGCGGGTCGCTGCACCCGCTATGACCCGGACGGCTTCTACCGGCGGTCGCAGCAGGACGCTGGGCCCTACGTCGGCCTGATGCCGAGCTACTGCATGCCCCGATAGCGCCGGGTTTCCCGGAACACCCTTGATCGATTCAGAAGGAAGCAATCCATGACGCCCAAAGATACTCCGACCCATTACGAGCGCGGCACCCGCCTTGCCCAGTACGCCGCAATCGGCTGCTCCGCCTTTGCCGCGCTGGGCACCGGCCTTGGCTACTACGCGGCCGGGGGTCACCCCATCGTCGCCGCGGCGGGAGGGCTGGTGCTCGCCGGAGCTCTCGGC
>JBGSQL010000358.1:0-9104 GCA_041738105.1 Rhodobacter sp.
GGCGGCGGCGCGTCAGGCCAGCAACGCAGCACTCGAGGCGGCCTTTGCGGCCGAACCGCGCAAATCGCGCCTGCTGGTCAAGGCGCAGGCCGACCTGACCGACACGCTGGTCAGCGCGACGCTGGCTGTCGCCTTGCAGCACCTGCATCCGTTGCCCAATCCGACCGAAAGCGAACGCGTCGCCGTTCTGGCCGTCGGGGGCTATGGCCGGGCCGAGATGGCGCCTCATTCCGACGTTGATCTGCTGTTCCTGACGCCGTGGAAGATCACGCCTTGGGCGGAAAGCGTGATCGAAAGCATGCTCTACATGCTTTGGGATCTGAAGCTGAAGGTGGGGCACGCCAGCCGCACGGTGAAGGACTGCCTGCGGCTCGGGCGTGAGGACATCACGATCCGGACCGCCCTGCTGGAGCATCGCTACATCGCGGGCCATGCGCCGCTGGCGGTGGAGCTGGGCGATCGGCTCTGGTCCGAGCTGTTCCGCAACACCGGCCCCGAGTTCATCGAGGCCAAGCTGGCCGAACGGACGGACCGGCACCGCCGCCAGGGGGGCCAGCGCTATGTGCTGGAACCCAACGTCAAGGAAGGCAAGGGCGGGCTGCGCGATCTGCAGACGCTCTACTGGATCGGCAAGTATCTGCACCGCGTCCCCTCGCCCGAGGGTCTGGTGGACGCGGGCCTTCTCAGCCGCGAGGAATACGACAGCTTTACCCGCGCCGAAGAGTTTCTGTGGGCGGTGCGCTGCCACATGCATTATGTCACCGGGCGCGCGACCGACCAGTTGACCTTCGATGTGCAGGTGCTGGTGGCCGAGCGGATGGGCTATGCCGACAGCGCAGGACGCCGGGCCGTCGAACACTTCATGCAGGACTATTTCCGCCATGCCACCCGCGTGGGCGAGTTGACGCGGATCTTCCTGACCCAGCTTGAGGCGCGCCACGCCAAGGCCGAACCGACGCTGATGGGCCTGTTCCGCCGCCGCAAGCGCGTGAAGGCGGGGCTGAAGCTGCTCCAGGGCCGGATCAACGTGGAAGATCCGGCGGTTTTCCTGGCCGACAAGCTGAACCTGATCCGGATCTTCGAAGAGGCGTTGCGCACCGGGTATCTGCTGCACCCTGACGTGATGCGCCTGATCGCGGCCAATCTCGACCTGATCGACGATGAATTGCGGTCCGATCCGGAAGCGGTGCAGATCTTTCTCGACCTGCTGCTGAAACACGGCAACCCGGAACGCGCGCTGCGCCGGATGAACGAGCTGGGGGTGCTTGGCGCGTTCATCCCCGAGTTCGAGCCGATCGTGGCGATGATGCAGTTCAACGTCTACCATCACTACACGGTGGACGAACACACGATCCAGTGCATCAGCACGCTGGCGCAGATCGAACGGGGCGAACTGGTCGAGGAATTGCCGATCGCCAGCCGCATCCTGACCGAAGGGGTGAACCGCCGGGTGCTTTACCTGGCGCTTTTGCTGCACGACATCGGCAAGGGCCGGCCCGAGGATCACTCGATCCTTGGCGCCCAGATTGCGCGCCGCGTGGCGCCGCGGCTGGGCCTGCCGCCCGAGGATTGCGAAAAGGTCGAGTGGCTGGTGCGCTATCACCTGCTGATGTCCGACATCGCGCAGAAGCGCGATCTGAGCGATCCGCGCACGGTGCGCGATTTTGCCAAGGCGGTGAAAACGAAAGAGCGGCTTGACCTGCTGACCGTTCTGACGGTCTGCGACATCCGCGGGGTTGGCCCCAAGACCTGGAACAACTGGAAGGCCATGCTGCTGCGCCAGTTGTACAAGGATACCGCCACGGCGCTGGATGGCGGGCTTGAATCGCTGAACCGCGATCAGCGCGAAGACGAGGCCAAGCGGGCGCTGCGCGCGGCCCTGCCGGGGTGGGAGCCGCGCATGCTGCGCGCCGAGATCGAGCGGCACTATGCCCCCTACTGGCAGGGCCTGACGACCGAGACCCAGGCGGTCTTTGCCCGGTTGCTGCAAGGCCTGCGGGATGACGAGATCCGGATCGACCTGCATCCCGAGGTGGAACGGGATGCAACACGGGCCTGCTTTGCGCTGGCTGACCATCCCGGCATCTTCTCGCGCCTGGCGGGCGCGTTGGCGCTGGTGGGGGCGAACGTGGTCGATGCGCGGACCTATACCTCGAAAGACGGCTATGCGACGGCGGTGTTCTGGATCCAGGACGCCGAAGGCAAGCCCTATGAGGCGTCCAAGCTGCCCCGACTGCGGGCGATGATCGAAAAGACGCTGAAGGGCGAGGTTGTGGCGCGCGACGCGCTGAAGGACCGCGACAAGGTGAAGAAGCGCGATCGCGAGTTCCGCTTTCCGACGCATATCGTGTTCGACAACGAAGGGTCCGAGATCTACACGATCATCGAGGTCGATACCCGCGACCGCCCCGGCCTGCTGTATGACCTGACGCGGACGCTGGCGGCGAACAACGTCTACATCGCCAGCGCGGTCATCGCGACCTTCGGTGCGCAGGTGGTAGACACCTTCTATGTCAAGGACATGTTCGGGCTGAAGATCCACCCCAAGACCCGCCAGGACGTGCTGGAACGCAAGCTGCGCCAGGCCATCGCCGAGGGCGCCGAACGGGCGACGGCCTGATGCCGCCGGTGCGCCTGATTTCGGGGTTTCTGACGGTCGGCGGCTGGACCATGGTCAGCCGGCTGGTCGGCTTTCTGCGTGACGTGATGATGGCCGCCTACCTTGGCGCCGGGCCGGTGGCCGAGGCGTTCCTGATCGCCTTTTCGCTGCCCAACATGTTTCGCCGCTTTTTTGCCGAAGGCGCGTTCAACATGGCGTTCGTGCCGATGTTCGCCAAGAAACTGGAGGCGGGCGAGGATGCGCAGGGCTTTGCGCGCGATGCCTTCAATGGGCTGGCGGGCGTCCTGATCGTCTTTACCGTGCTGGGCACGCTGGCGATGCCCTGGCTGGTCTGGGCGATGGCCAGCGGATTTGCCGGTGATGCACGCTTTGATCTGGCGGTGTTGTTCGGGCGGATCTCGTTCTCCTACATCCTGTTCATCTCGCTGGTGGCGCTGCTGTCGGGGGTGCTGAACGCCTTCGGGCGGTTCACCGAGGCCAGTTTCGTGCCGGTGCTGATGAACCTGATGTTCATCGCGGCCATGCTGCTGGCGCATCGCGCGGGCTGGGATATGGGCCTGACGCTGGCGTGGACAGTGCCGGTCACGGGGATCGTGCAGCTGGCCTTCACCTGGGCCGCAGCGCATCGCGCGGGGTTCCGGTTTCACCCCGGCCGCCCCCGACTGACGCCCGAGTTGAGACGCCTGGCGATCATCGCGGGTCCGGCGGTACTGGCGGGGGGCGTCGTGCAGATCAACCTGCTGGTCGGGCGGCAGGTGGCGTCTTTCACCGAAGGCGCGGTTGCCTGGCTGTCCTATGCCGACCGGTTGTACCAGCTGCCGCTTGGCGTTGTCGGCATCGCGATCGGCACGGTCCTGTTGCCCGACCTGTCGCGGCGCCTGAGGGCCGGTGATCTGGCGGGCGGGCGCGACAGTTTCAATCGTGGTGCCGAATTTGCGCTGGCCCTGACGATCCCGGCCGCCGTGGCGCTGGTGGTGATCGCGCTGCCGTTGACGGCCGTGTTGTTCCAGCGCGGCGCCTTTGGTGCGGACGATGCCGCCAATACCGCGCTCGCCCTGGCCGCCTATGGCGTGGGCCTGCCGGCGTTCGTGCTGCAAAAGGTGCTGCAACCGCTGTTCTACGCGCGCGAGGATACGCGCCGGCCGTTCCGCTATGCCGTCGTCTCGCTGTTGGTCAACGCGGGCTTCGCGGTGGGCTTGATGCCGATCCTGGGGTTCATGGCGGCGGCGCTGGCGACCACTGTGGCGGGCTGGGTCATGGTCTGGCAGCTTTGGGCCGGATCGCGTGCGATGGGCGAGGCGGCGCTGACCGATGCCCGTTTCCGCGCCCGCCTGCCCCGGATGATGCTGGCCGCGGTCTTGATGGGCGGCTGTCTGTGGCTGGGGGAAATCGTGCTAGGCCCGGCGCTTGGCGCGCCGGCGCTGCGCTATGTCGCGCTGGCCGCGCTGGTAGGCATCGGGATTGTCAGCTACTTCGGGGTGGGCCTCGTGATCGGTGCGTTCCGCGTGGCCGAGTTTCGCGCGGCGCTGCGGCGTCAGCGCTGACGCATCTTTTCGCGCACCCGCGCCCAGCCGCCCGGACTGACCACGAAGGACAACAGGAACCCGGTCACAAACCCGCTGAGGTCCGCCACCCAATCCCAACCGCCGCCGAAGAGCACGCCAAACAGCAGCTGTATCCCCAGCAGAAACCCGATCAGAGTGAAGGCACGATACTTGTTCGCGCCCACCGCGGCCAGGTTCACCCACAACAGGAAGGTGAACCCCCCGATCAGACCGTAGACCGGCGGATACCCCCCGATCAGCGGCGCCTGCACCCCCGGCACGGCCGTCAACGCCAGCGCCCCCGCGATCGCGCTGGCAAAGAACACCGCCAGCACCGCCCACCAGCGAAACACCTCGCCCACCATCTTGCCGATGGCCAGCAGGATCACCACGACGAACATCGCATGGGTAAAGCTGACGTGGACGAAGGGATAGCTGACCAGCCGCAGCATCCCCTCCCACGGATAGACGGCTTGTGCGATCATCTGGCGCATGTATCCCGGCGAGAAGGCAAAGCGCTGGATCGCATCCAGCCGCCAGCCCACCGCCTGCGGCCCGCCGACCAGCCCGCGCGCGCCCAGACCCACGACCACCTCCATCGCGATGACCGGCAGGGCCAGCGCCCAGATCACGGGGGGCAGCGGGTTCAGCGGCGCTGCATTCAGATCACGGTCCATCTCATGCCTTTCCGGTCGCGGGTTCGATTGACGCCCCTTATCCCCGGCGATAAGCCCAAGACGCAACTTATTCCAGACGGAGCGATCATGACTGAGCCGGTCCAAACGCCTCAGGCCTTTCCGACGCGCATCTTCTCGGGCATCCAGCCCTCGGGCGGGTTGACCTTGGGCAACTATCTTGGCGCGCTGAAGCGCTTTGTCGAAAAACAGGATGAGGGGATCGAGACGATCTACTGCCTGGTCGACATGCACGCGATCACCGTCTGGCAGGATCCCGCCAAGCTGCGCCATGCCACGCGCGAGGCCGCCGCCGGCTTCATCGCCGCCGGGATCGACCCGGCGCGCTCGATCCTGTTCAACCAGTGCCAGGTCTCTGCGCATGTGGAACTGGCCTGGATCTTCAACTGCGTGGCCCGCATGGGCTGGATGAGCCGGATGACGCAGTTCAAGGACAAGGCGGGCAAGAATTCCGAGAATGTCAGCCTTGGTCTTTATGCCTACCCCGCGCTGATGGCCGCCGACATTCTGGCCTACAAGGCCACGCATGTGCCGGTGGGCGAGGATCAGAAGCAGCACCTGGAATTGTGCCGCGACATCGCGATCAAGTTCAACAATGACTATGGGGTGGCCTTCTTTCCGGTGGTCGAGCCGGTCATCGAGGGCGCCGCGACCCGCGTGATGTCCTTGCGCGACGGCACGAAGAAGATGTCGAAATCCGACCCTTCGGATCAAAGCCGCATCAACCTGACCGACAGCGCGGACACGATCGCCAAGAAGATCCGCAAGGCCAAGACCGACCCCGAGCCGCTGCCCGACACGCTGGACGCGCTGAAGGACCGGCCCGAGGCCCGCAACCTGGTGAACATCTACGCGGCACTCGCAGGGCACAGCCCGTCGCGCGTCGTGCATGATTTTGCCGGCGCGCAGTTCGGCACTTTCAAACCCGCGCTGGCCGACCTTGCGGTTGCCAAGCTGGAACCGATCACCACCGAGATGGTCCGCCTGATGCAGGATCCGGCCGAGATCGACCGCATCCTTGGCGCCGGGGCCGAGCGTGCCGAGGCGATCGCGCGGCCGATCATGGATCAGGTCTACGACATCGTCGGGATGATCCGCTCGCGCCGCGCCTGACGCGAGCGCGCCCGGCTAGATCAGCTTGACGCGTGTGCCGACCTGCGCGCGGGCGAACAGTTGGGCAATGTGCTCGTTGTAAAGCCCGATGCAGCCGTCCGAGGACTGACGCCCGATCTTGCGCGTGTCATGCGTCCCGTGGATCCGGTAATACTGCCACGAAAGATATAGGGCATGGGTGCCCAGCGGATTGGTCGGCCCGGCCGCGATCACCTCGGGCAGGTCCGGATCACGCGCGCGCATCGACGGCGTCGGGCGCCATGTCGGGCCATCGACCTTTTTCACCACCTCGGTCCGCCCCAGCCGGGTCAATTCCTCGCTGATTGGCACGGAGCAGGGGAACAGCAGGTAGGTCTGCCCATCCGCCGACCAGAAATGCACCGCCCGGGAATGCGTGTCGGCAAGAATCACCCCGCCGGTCAGATCGTCGAAATGGTCTTGCCAGTCGATCCTGCGGAATCCCGAGACGTTCGACGTTGCGCCAAGGGCGGGCAGCGCCAGCCCCGCAGCCGTCGCCGCCGCCAACCCGATCAGGCCGCGCCGGCTGAAACTATTTCTGCTCATACTCAAACCTCTAGCCGTTTTTTCTCGTGCCGGGTGGACCCGACGCGTCTCGCCAAAGCAAGCTGTTTGGCGCGGGGATGTCAACGCAAGGTGCCGTGAGGCGACAAAGTGTCACCGAGCCGATTCAATCCTGCGGCAAGACTTGTGATCGGGCGTGCCCCGCGCCCGGCCGGATCAGACTTTGTCCCCGTCCCCGATGCTGCCTGTGGTCTCCCCGGCCGGCGCAGCGCTGGTTCGGCCTTCCCCCCGGATGCCTGTCGTCCGGGGGGTTTTTTCCGGCACGAGCTTGCGCAAGGTCTGTGCGCCGGTGCGCCTTTTGCGGATCTGTGGCGCCGGCTAGGGTCAGGCAACACATAGTCGGAGGATGTTGCCATGCCACCAGTCCTGCCCGCAGAAACCCGGATCGGGCATGTCCACCTGAAGGTCGCCGATCTTGATCGGGCGATCGCCTTCTATACCGGCGTGCTGGGCTTTGAGGTGACGCAGCGCTATGGCGCGCAGGCGGCCTTTCTGTCGGCCGGCGGTTATCACCATCACCTTGGCCTGAACACGTGGGAAAGCCGGGGCGGCACCGCGCCGCCGCCTGGCCATACCGGGCTCTATCATACTGCAATCCTGTTTCCCGACCGCGCCTCGCTGGGCGCGGCCTTGCACCGGGTGCTTGCGGCGGGGATCCCGCTTGACGGCGCGGCCGATCACGGGGTGAGCGAGGCCGTCTATCTGCGGGATCCCGACGGCAACGGGATCGAACTCTATCGTGACCGCCCCGAGGCGGAGTGGCCGCGCGACGCGCAGGGCGGTTTGGCGATGGGGAATGCGCCGCTGGATCTTGACGCCCTGCTGGCCGAGGCCGCCTGATCGGCCCCTGCTGGACCCTGCCCGCGCATCGTGATTGAGTGCGCGGGTCACGCTTCAAGGGGGCCAACATGGCATTCGGCACGCAGATCCGCACCTTTTTCAACGGCCGCTGGCACGACGGCGACGTGGCGGTGATGCGCGCCTCGGATCATGGGATGTGGCAGGGCTCGAGCGTGTTCGACGGAGCGCGCTGGTTCGACGGCATGTGTCCCGATCTGGGCCTGCATTGCGCCCGCGTGAACCGGTCGGCCGAGGCGCTGATGATCACGCCCACGCTGGCGCCCGAAGAGATCGAGGCCATCGCGCGCGACGGGCTGCGCGCCTATGATGCGCAGACCGCCGTCTATATCCGGCCGATGTACTGGGCGCTGGATGGGTCCGAGTTGGGCGTCGCGCCCAAGCCCGGCGCAACCGGCTTTGCCCTGTCACTCGAGACGGTGCCGATGCCGCAGGCCGGGGCCACGACCACCCTTGCCCGCACGCGGTTTCGCCGCCCCGTGCTGGAGGACAGCGTGTGCAATGCCAAGGCGGGCTGTCTTTACCCCAACAATGCGCGGATGCTGGTCGAGGCGCAGGCCAAGGGCTTTGGCAATGCGCTGGCCGCCGATGCGATGGGCAACGTCGCGGAAAGCGCCACGGCAAACGTGTTCATCGTGAAGGATGGCGTGGTCTTCACCCCGATCCCGAACGGCACCTTCCTGGCGGGGATCACGCGGGCGCGGCACATGGCGAACCTGCGTACCGACGGGGTCGAGGTGCAGGAGGCGGTGCTGCGCTTTGAGGACGTGACCGACGCGGATGAGGTGTTCCTGTCGGGCAACTTCAGCAAGGTCATGCCGGTCACCGCCTTCGAGGAGCGCACCTATCAGGTTGGCCCCGTCACGCGCCGGGTGCGCGAGCTTTACTGGGATTGGGCAAAGTCCGCCGCCTGAGGCTTGCCAGCCGCGTTGCGGGGCGCAATGATGCGCCGCCGAGGGGGGGGGTCCGTGATGCGCAAGTTCCTGGTGGTGCTCGACGACAGCCGAGAATGTCTGAACGCGATGCGGTTCGCCGCGTTGCGGGCGGCGCATACCGGGGGCGGCGTGCAGATCCTGTCGGTGATCCCGCCCGAGGAATTCGGCACCTGGATGGGCGTGGCGGACCTGATGCGCGAAGAGGCGCGCGAGCGGATCGTGGCGCATTTCGAAGTCTTTGCGAAATGGATGCGCGACAAGAAGGGCGTGGATCCGGAACTGGTGATCCGAGAGGGCGATCCGGTGGCCGAGATCCTGGCCCAGGTGCGCGAGGATCCGGCGATCGGGGTGTTGGTGCTGGGTGCCAGCCAGGAGAAATCGGGGCCGGGGCCGCTGGTCACGCAGCTGTCAAAGAACTCGGGCAACCTGCCCGTTCCGATCACCATCGTACCGGGCGACATGAGCAAGGAACGGCTGGAGGCGATCACGTGAACGCCGGATGTCGCACAGGTGTAACGCTGACCAAGGCATTGCTTTTGCTTTCTTATCCCTTTTTCGTTTACTGAATCTTAAGGATTTCCGCCCGCAAACTGGCCCGGAGGGACCACGATGACCAAGGACGGCACACAAGACAAGACGCGCCCCACCCGCAGATCGGTTCTGATCACGGGTGCGGCCAGTGGGGCGGGGGCGGTGCTGGCGCCTGCCGGGGTGCTGCTGGCGCAGGCGACCGGTAGAACGGCCAGCGAGGACGCGG
>JBGSQL010000429.1:0-2848 GCA_041738105.1 Rhodobacter sp.
CCCGCGCGGCAACGATGCGCGGGCCGGTGGTGGCCAGCGGGCCGGCATCGGTGATCTCTTGTGCCATGCCAAGGTAGGCGCCCCACCAGATCGAGATCCCGTCGGGTGGCAGGGTGGCAAAGGCGGTGGCGCCGTCGAGCATGACCGCCAGCGTCGCCACCCCGTCAGGCCAGCCGTGATCGCGCAACTGCCGCCCGGTGGTGATCTGCACCGGGCCCCCCAGCGTGTTCAGCGGGATCTGGTGGCGCGCGGTCAGCAGTTGCAGGCTGGTCAGGCCGGGGATCACCCGCACGCGCAGCGCGCGCCCGGTGGCCCGCAACCTGTCCGCGATCCGCAGGCTGGAATCATAAAGCGAAGGGTCGCCCCAGATCATCAGCACGACCCGGCCCTGCGTCCCGAGATGCTGGTCGATCGTCGTGCCCCAGATCCGGGCAATCGCATCATGCCAGTCGTTCACCCGATCGAGATAGTCGGGCGTCGCGTCATCGCGGACCGGCAGGGCGAACTCGGCTACGCGGACCTGCGGCGGAACGAAGCTGTGGCACAGGGCGCGGCGCAGATCGGCAAGATCGGCTTTTTCCTGCCCCTTGGTCGGGATCAGGATCAGATCGGCGCTGCCGAGGGCCTTGATCGCCTCGCCCGTCAGATGATCGGGATTGCCGCTGCCGATGCCGACGAGAACCAGTTCGATCATGGCAGTGAAGGGGTGCGGCCCCGGTCAGGCCGCACCCGGTACCTCAGGCGGCGTTATAGAGGCGACGGTTCACCAGACCCGTCGTACCCGCACCGCGCAGCGCCTTGGCGCCGGCCAGCACCGCCAGATCGACGATCGGCTCCAGCAGCACGACGGTCATGTAGGCAAGGCCGAAGGTGCCGATGCTGGCAAGGTTCGTGGCGCTGAACCCCTGGCCGTAGATCGCCCAGAACGCCACCCATGTGACGATCCCGCCCTGATAGGCGACGGAGAGTTTCAACACTTGCGCATAGGTCAGATCGACGAAGGGCGTGGCCGAAGGCACGATCCGCTGCGCCAGCGCGTGGATGGCGAACAGCGGCACCAGCAGCGTGGTCACGTTCATCGCATATTGCGGCAGGTCGGCGGGTGCAAAGAACAGGCCCTGGATGGCAAGACCCATGGCAAGGCCGATTGCCGCCGGTGCGGCGCCCAACAGCAGCAGCAGCGTGGTGCCCATGATCAGGTGAACTTCGGACACGCCGACAGCGGCATGCGGCAGGACTTCGAAGAACACGAAGACGAGGCCGGTCGCGATCACGCTGCGCAGGGCAAGCGATGCCGTGCCTTCCTGACGCACATGCTCTGCGGCCAGCTTCACGCCGTAGGCGGCGGCACCCGAGGCGGTGGCGTAGGAAAGCGCGATCTTCGCGCTGTCGACAAGTCCGGGTTCGATATGCATCTTGCATCTCCCTGCACCGCATACACCCCGTGCAGCGGCAATGGATGAAGGGGCAAGGGCGCCCCCGTTAACCGTTCTCGGGCCGGTCTCCGGGCTTGCGAGCGGGATCATCCCGGGCCGCCCCGCCTTCCCGCGCCAGGTGGCGCAGTGGCGTCGATGGGGGGCCTTCACTCGCCTACCGTTGCGGGGGCAGCGCCGGATTTGGGACGAATCCCGCACCGGCTTCCCGTTTCATCCCCTGCGGTCAGGCAGGGAACACCGTCGAACCCGTTTTTGATACCACTGCAAAGACCTGCGTCAATCGCAGTTCACGACATTTCACCATCCGCCAGCGGCCCGTAGAAGATAAGCGCGGGGGCTGCCGAGGGGGTCAGCGCCAGCGTCGCAGCCAGCCCCGCGATCGTATCGCGGGTGATCCGCTGATCGGCATGGCTGACATTCTCGGCCAGCAGGCAGGGCGTATCCGGTGCAAGGCCGGCTGCAATCAGCTGTTCGGCGAGGGCCGGGAAGGTCTTTTTCGGCATGAACACGACGGTCGTCGCCATCGGATCAGCCAGCGCGGACATGTTCAAGTCTGTCGGCAGGGCGCCGGCCACATCGTGTCCGGTGACGAATTGCACCCGCCGGGCCGTCAGGCGCCGGGTCAACGGGATCATTGCGGCGGCGGCGGCAGCGGTGGCGCTGGTCACGCCGGGGACAATCTCGAACGGGATGCCGGCGGCGCGCAGGGCGACCATTTCCTCTTCCAGCCGACCAAAGATCGCGGGATCGCCTGATTTCAGCCGCACCACCCGTGCGCCGGTCGCGGCATAATCCACCAGCAGGCGGCTGACATGATCCTGTTTCGGCGAGGGACGCCCCGCGCGTTTTCCCACCGCCACCAGATCCGCGCCGGGGCGGGCAAGTTCGAGGATCGGCCCCGACGACAGATCGTCGAACAGCACCGCATCGGCGGCCTTCAGCCGCTTCACCGCCCGCACGGTCAGCAGGTCGGGATCGCCCGGGCCCGATCCGACAAAGGACACAAAGCCAGTCATGCGGCCTCGGCGATCAGGTGAAAGAAGGTGCCGCTGACAGTCCCGCGCCACGATCCGGTTTCCGCCACCTCGGCCCCTTCGGCGTCCGTCACACGCGCCAGCGGCGCATCGGGCTGGGCGAGAATGGTGGAGTAGTGAAATTCGTGCCCGCGCAGGTGTGCTCCGGGCCCGAAGCCGGGCAAGGGGGCAAGCAGGTCTGCGCGACGATAGCCCAGATGCATCCGGCGCGTCTGGTAGCTGGTGACAAGGCCCAGAAGTCCCGCCATGCGGTGGCTCGTGCCGTCCTTGTCGATCAACGCCTGACCCAGCGCCATGTAGCCCCCACATTCGCCATGCACCGGCCGCGTCGCGGCAAAGGCGTGCAGGCCCGCGCGAAATGCCTCGGCCGCGGCCAGC
>JBGSQL010000439.1:0-5937 GCA_041738105.1 Rhodobacter sp.
CGCGCGCATTTCGGGTGGCAGCGCCCCGAGCCGATCCTCGATCCGTCCACCCAGGCGTGTCATCAGCGCCATCACCGGCCCGTTCGCCCGCCGGAAGCGCAAGGCGAGACGGGCGATCTCGGACCCCGGATCGGGGCGCAGGGCGGGCAGCGGGGCGGAGCGGATCTTGTCCATGGCAAAAGACGTAGGGCGCCAGCGCCCGCCGCGCAATGGCTCAGGCACTCGGCGCGCGTTCGACCGGCCCCGAAACACCATCCCAGGCCCCGGGAACCAGCGCAAAGCCCAGCACACGATCCGGGTTGGTCGGCGGTGGCATCACCACCCCCGCCAGCTTGCGAAACCCGAAACGCCCGTAGTAGGGGGCATCCCCCACCAACAGCACCCGCGCCCAGCCAAGTCGACGCGCCTCGGTCAGGCATTCGTGGATCAGATAGCCGCCCAGCCCCTCGCCCTGCCGGGTCGGGTGTACGGCGACCGGACCCAGCAGCAGCACCGGCTTTCCCGCCACCTGCACCGGCCAGTTCCGGATCGCAGCCGCAAGCGTGCCGTCTGCATCCCCCAGCACAAGGCAAAGTGCGGCCACCGGCGCCACCCCCTCGCGCAGCCGGTAAGAGGACAACGCCGTGCGCCCCGGCGCGAAGCACAGGTCATAAAGTGCCTCGACCTCCCACCAGTCGGCCTCGGTTTCCTCTTCGAGCTGGTACACGGAACCGTCCCGTCCTTGGCAGAATCTTCTGGATGCGCGCCTAGCACGCAGCTAGGTGAGGCACAAATGCCAAGCTGAAAGTGCCCGATGTTCTACCGCCCTGCAGATGGCCACGGCCTGCCCCACAACCCGTTCAATGCAATCGTCACGCCGCGACCGATCGGCTGGATCTCGACCACCGGCAGCCTGGGCGACAACCTTGCGCCCTACTCGTTCTTCAACGCCGTCGCCTATGTTCCCCCGCAGATCATGTTCGCCTCGACCGGAGTAAAGGACTCGCTTCTGAACATCCGCGAAACAGGTGTCTTTGCCGTGAACATCGTGGAAGAGGCGATGCTGCGGGCGATGAGCGAAAGCTCGGCGGCCCTGCCCCGCGACACGGACGAGTTCACCTGGGCCGGGGTTGATCGTTTGCCCTGCGACACCATCGCGTGCCCCCGCGTCGCCGGCGCCCCGGCAACGCTGGAATGTGTCGTGACACAGGAAATTGCCCTGAAGGGGCGCGACAACGTCCTTGTGATCGCTGAAGTCACCGGTATCCACCTGCGCGACGACTGTCTGGTGGACGGTCGGTTCGACGTGACGCGGTTCCACCCTGTCGCGCGATTGGGTTACCGCGACTATGCCGTGGTCCGCGAGGTATTTGAGGTGAAGCGGCCGGGCGAGCGGTAGGGGATTGAGATTGACGATGCACAGCCCTTGGCTCTACCTCGATATAGAACGACAGTCGGTCAAGGGTTCATAGTGTACCGGGACTGCGCAGTGCAGATCCTATACCCTTTCATCTTA
Organism: Rhodobacter sp.; assembly: GCA_041738105.1. Classification (GTDB taxonomy): domain Bacteria; phylum Pseudomonadota; class Alphaproteobacteria; order Rhodobacterales; family Rhodobacteraceae; genus Aliitabrizicola. The sequence continues at coordinate 1,496 of JBGSQL010000439.1, forward strand.
TTGTATAAAAATGGGAAACCCGCATGTGATGACGCCGTCACAATTCCAGAACCGACGACTGGCGGTCTATCTCTCTGGTCTTCGCCTGGAAACGCCGCGCTCTCTTCCTGCACCCGCGGCAAGCCCTTCCGCCGTCGAGACCCCTGATCAGAACACCATCGTCTGCGGCGCCAGCGAAACCGCCGGGCATATCTTTCGACGCTATGCAGACCGCTATCGTCGCACTGAACTTCGTGGCGTGCTCTACAAGAACTACATCCGCGAGGCGCAGGAGCTGTTTCGCAGCGTCGATCCGGCGGCTGTTTTTGCCGTATATCCCGGCGACAGTCGCAGCCGCTTCAAATACCCCACCATCGTCAAGTCGCGACTGACGGCAGATCGCGATTCGCCCTGCGTGCTGCTGCCGCTCGGGCGCAAACGGCACTGGAAAGATCTCGCCGAGGTCAACTCCAACGACAGGCCGTACCGGACCAAGGACAACCGCGTGGTCTGGCGCGGTGCCACAACCGGAAGCTTCACCACCTGGAACGGTGCGGTTCCTTATTCTGCCCGGTTCCATGTCGCCAGCCTCGGTCGCAAACCAGACTTCGACATCGGCTACAGCAAGATCGTCCAGATCACGCCCGAGACTTCCGACCTTCCGGCAAGCGCGCTGCACGAGCGGCTTCTGCCGCCGTTGACGATGGCCGACCAATTGCAATCAAAGTTCCTGTTGTCGCTCGAAGGGAACGATGTGGCGACCGGCCTCAAATGGATGCTGCTCTCGAACTCGGTCGTCCTCATGCCGCACCCCACTTGCGAGACCTGGGCCTGCGAGGGCGAACTTGTGCCCTTCGAACACTATGTTCCGGTCCGAGACGATCTTTCCGATCTCGACCGTGTCCATGACTGGTGTCTCGCACATGAAGCGCAGTGCGAGGACATCGCCCAAAACGCCACAACTTTCATGTCCCGCTTTCTCGATCCAGACACCGAAAAGGCGCTCTGCCGGGCTGTGATTGCCGAGTATCTCTCGCAGACGCAACTTGAACTCAGGTTCGGCCTCGGCGAACGGATCCTTCAGCCGCTGACGCGGTTTCGTTGGCGGCGGGCTGGATGAAACCAACCGATCCGAAGTCTCCAAGTGCCAGCACTACGGCCGTTCGCGGCCCAATCGCCAGACTGCACCCAGCCATCCTGGCGCTACGCTGACAACCCTCGGCACCTTGTCGGCCCTCCTGGCGGGGCGCAGGTTGATGACCGTCACGCACAACGACTTGCTCCGACCCTCCTTGCACGACGGCTCAAGGAAGAAAATTCATAGGCCAAGACACTCAGCCTGCGCGAACCGCATTGCCAGAGAGACCTGCAATCAAATCCCGACCCATTCCGTCTACATACGGAACCCAGCCGCGAACCATACGCCTTCCCTATCCCCCGAACCGCCCTTAGTCTCGGTCCGGCAACCAGCGGGAGAGTGCGATGCAGACCATGATCGGCGTGATTGGCGGATCGGGGCTTTACCAGATCGACGGGCTTGAAGGCGCCTCGTGGGTGAAAGTCGATACGCCTTGGGGCGCGCCCTCGGACGAGGTTCTGGTGGGCCGGCTGGATGGCGTGCCCATGGCCTTCCTGCCACGCCACGGCCGTGGTCATGTCCATGCACCAACCGATGTACCCTACCGCGCGAACATCGACGCGCTGAAGCGGCTGGGCGTGACCGATGTGGTGTCCGTCTCGGCCTGCGGATCCTTCCGCGAACAGTATCGCCCCGGTGATTTCGTGATCGTCGATCAGTTCATCGACCGAACCTTTGCACGTGAAAAGTCATTCTTCGGAACGGGTTGTGTGGCGCATGTCAGTCTGGCCCACCCGACCTGCGGGCGGCTTGGCGACCATCTATCTGCTGCGGCCGCGGCCGAAGGCATCACAGTCCACCGGGGCGGCACTTATCTTTGCATGGAGGGGCCGCAGTTCTCGACGCTGGCCGAGTCCCGTCTTTACCGGGGTTGGGGGTGCGATGTGATCGGCATGACCAACATGCCCGAGGCGAAACTCGCGCGCGAAGCAGAGCTGTGCTATGTCTCGGTCGCGATGGTCACGGATTATGACAGCTGGCACGAGAGCCATGGTGCGGTTGACGTGGCCCAGGTGATCGCGGTGCTTGCGGGCAACGCTGCCAAGGCCCGCGCGATGGCCGCCCGACTTCCGGCGCATCTGGGCAAGACCCACCACATCTGCCCCCACGGCTGCGACAGAGCGCTGGATCATGCGATCATGACAGCCCCCGAAAAGCGCGATCCTGATCTTGTGGCCCGGCTCGATGCGGTCGCGGGGCGGGTTCTGGGGTGAGGCTGGGCTTTCTCCTGCCAGTCCTTCTGCTGCTGCCATTCGCAGCGCTGGCGGATGACTTTGTCCGCGCCAAGGGCCGCCTGAGCGATGCGGACTTCCACCAGCTTGTCGCCTGTGGCCGCCCGCCGGGCGGGAAATGCCAAGTGCCGATGCGGCGGTGGCCTGACGGCTTGGCGCAGGATCTGACCGTCACCCGGCTGCCCGAGATCGAACGGGTATCGCCGGTGACGGTGGCACAGGTGAACCTTGCGCTCGACCGCGCGATCGCCGAGTTGAACGGCGTCGGGGCGGCATTTCGGCTGCGGCGGGTTGCGGACAACGAACCGGCCCATATCCGCCTGTCGATCCGCAGCCCGCGGTCCCTAAGCTTCATCACCAACGAGACGCAGGCAAAACGCCTACCCGCCGGTCTTGTGACCTTCGCGTCAGGTCCGTCCGGGCAGATTGCCGGGGCGACCATCCTGATCTCGTCCGGGATCGCGTTGACAGAGACGAATTCGGTGGTTCTTGAAGAGCTTACCCAGTCACTCGGGCTTGTCTTCGATATCCAGAATCCGCAATACAAGCGGCGCTCGATCTTTGCCCAGGACAGCAACAGTGTCACAACGATCACCGGGCAGGATGCAAGCGCGCTGCGCCTGCACTATCCGCCTTCGCCCTGAACCCGAGGTTCCCGATGCAGAAAACCGTCAAGGACTACATTCGCACGATCGTCGATTTCCCTCATGAGGGCATCCTGTTTCGCGATGTCACCACGCTGTTTGCCGATGCCCGCGGCTTTCGCATGGCGATCGACCAGTTGCTGACCCCCTATGCGGGTCTGCGGATCGACAAGGTGGCGGGGCTCGAGGCGCGCGGCTTCATCCTGGGCGGGGCCGTTGCGCATCAGTTGTCCTGCGGCTTCGTGCCGATCCGCAAGAAGGGCAAACTGCCGGGCCGCACCATCGCGCAAAGCTATACGCTCGAATACGGCGAGGCCGTGGTCGAGGTGCATGATGACGCGATGCAACCGGGCGAGAAGGTGCTGCTGGTGGATGATCTTCTGGCCACCGGCGGCACCGCCGAGGCCGGGATCCGCCTGATCGAGCGGCTTGGCGGCGAAATCATCGGCTGTGCCTTTGTCGTTGATCTGCCCGATCTTGGCGGCCGGCAGAAGCTCAAGGATCTGGGGATGCAGGTCCATGCCCTTTGCGCCTTCGAGGGGCTGTAGGGCGCTAACGGATCGGCAAGGGAATCAGCCTAGGCTTTGACTTGTCCGGGGTTGCAAACCCGGACGACGTTCGCACCACACTTCACCCCAAACCCCCTCAAGTCCCCGCCGATTCAGCCCGGCGGGGCCTACCAACTGCGGTCCTTAACGCAAGACAGCGCCGGGATTCAGGATACCGGCCGGATCCAGCGCCGCCTTGATCGCCCGCATCGCTGCCAGCTTTGTCGGATCGCCGTAGCGTTCCAGATCGGCCACCTTCAACCGTCCGATACCGTGCTCGGCGCTGACGGATCCGCCCATCGCATCGACCTTGTCATGCACCAGCCGCTTGATCGCCTCGCGACTGTTTTCGTGGTCGGCGCGGCTGCGACCGGGCATCGGGAACACGTTGTAATGCAGGTTGCCATCGCCCAGGTGGCCGAAACAGTTGATCCGCCAATCGCCCAGCGCGGCCAGCGCCGGGCCGGCCTCGGCGATGAACACCGGCGCCGCCCCCAGCGGCAAAGAGATGTCGTGGCTGGAGATTGCACCAATCCTCCGGTTCGCCTCGGGGATCGCCTCGCGCAAGCGCCAGAACTCTTGCCGCTGCGCCTCGGAGGCCGCGATCAGGCCATCGTGGGCCAGTCCCGCCGCCACCCCATCGGCGAACAACGCCTCGAGCGCCACCTGCGCGTCGGCCCCTTGCGGCAGCCCAAGATCGACCAGCACCATCCAGTCGGGTGCGGCCGCGAAGGGTTGGCGCACCTCGGGCATGGTTTCACGCAGGAACGCCAGACCCATCCCCCCGATCAACTCGAAGGCCGAGACCAGCTCGCCAAAGCGGGCCTGCGCCAGCGCCAGCAGCGCCAGCGCCGCAGCCGGGCTTTCCACCACCAGTAGCGCCGTGCCCTCGACGGCTGGG
>JBGSQL010000455.1:0-2509 GCA_041738105.1 Rhodobacter sp.
GATCCCTCGCGCGCCACCCACCGTGTCGAGACAGCCATGCAAGCCGCAGCCGCAGGCGAACCACGGCGCCAGCGCCCCATTCACCACCGGCCCATGCCCCCATTCCCCGGCATAGCCACCCGCGCCGGTCACGATCCGCCCGTCGATCACCAGCCCGCCGCCCACGCCGGTGCCCAGGATCACGCCAAAGACGGTTCGATGCCCGCGCCCCGCACCATGATGCGCCTCTGCCAGTGCAAAGCAGTCGGCATCGTTGAACACCCAGACCGGCAGGCCCAGCGCCGCCGAAAGATCCGCCGCCACCGTGCGCCCGTTCAGGCAAGGAATGTTCGCCACCTTCAGCCGCCCGGTCTCGGGGTCCACCACCCCGGCGATCGAGATCGCAACCCCCCGTGGCGCACGCGAGATCAGAAAGCTGCCCAGCACCCCGACAAAGGCGCGAAAATCCTCGCCCGGCGTTGCCGCCTCGCCCAACGGCTCCACCCCGCCCCCATCGCGCGCCCGACCGGCCTTGATCCGCGATCCGCCGATATCGAAACAGATCAGCATGGGCGCCCTCCCGTCCTGGCCGAACCTCGCCTCAGGACCAATGCCTCATCCGATCGCCAACGTCCACCGGCGCGGACGTTGCGGACATCCTCAAACGAAGGCGCTCTTGCACGAAAGGAGGGGCCTGAAAGAACCGCCGCATCCGGTCCTTTGCCGCCGTTCAGTCTGTGAGGCATCTGGCACTGGTGCTTCTCCTGACCGGTCGTTCATTCTTCCTGCAGCGATTTCGAGTGTGCTACGTCGGCTCTGCGCCGAGTGTGCCCGCTCGACGTGAACGCCACACAACGGAGGTTCGCTGGCGTCTGGCGCGAATTCCGATGCCGTCGCAGAACAAAGTCGCCTTTGGCCGGTGGTCGAAGAACGATCGAAATGAGCTGTATGCCGATCCTGGCCCTTGTGCAAAGATCACCAGCACAAGCACCAAGATCTCTGTGCCATGCGGTGCGTTTCATTTGCGAAAGGACGATCATGGTCAAGCTCATTGGGGCCGGCTTCGGGCGAACCGGCACAGACTCGATGCGTGAGGCCTTGAACCTTTTGGGATTTGGGCCCTGCCATCACATGCGGGAACTTTTGGCCGATCATGCGCATCGCGATCTGTGGAGGGAGTTGAACGCAAATCTGGATGGGCCGGAGCCTGTTCCCAGTTGGAGTGAGCTTCTTGGCGCTTACGGCTCCTGCGTTGACTGGCCTTCCGCCGCGTACTGGCCCTTACTTGTGGACGCCTTTCCTGAGGCAAAGGTTCTGCTGACCTACCGCAGCGCAGAGAGCTGGTGGGACAGCTTCGAAAAAACCATCCTGCCGCTGATCTCGGTAGATCCGTCAGTCCCACAACCGCGGGGCTCTGACATGATCAGTGGGCGGGTTTTTGGCGGCAGTCTGGAGCGCAACCATTGCATCGCTCAATACGAGGCAAATGTTGCGCGAGTGAAGCGCGAAATTCCAGCCGAGCGTCTGCTTGTCCATACGATCGGCGATGGCTGGGTACCGCTCTGTGAATTTTTGAACGTCTCGGTGCCAAGCGTGGATTACCCAAGAAGCAATTCCACCGACGCCTTCAATCGAGAACACGACAAGGGCAAGTGACGGATCGCGCCTTGCCGGTGAAGCTGCGCTCAGTGCGCCTGCCGTCGAAGGAAGCAGACTTCCACAAATGGTACCCGTCTGCCCCGTCGGCCGGAGGTATGCGATAAGCCGCCAGTCGCTTACCACCCCCTGATGTCGATCATGCCCGCGCGCTTACGAGCTCCGACAGAAAGGAAGAGACCCAACGATTGGCCTGCCCCGATCGAGGGGCCACTTCGTCGAGGTTGCTGTGTCTGCCGTGCCACGGAGCCGTCAGACGGCTTTCCGCCCTTCGTGTCGCATGCTGCGCCCAACACGAACGTCGTAGAAGACCTCACCACAGTCACCCAGACCTTTCGCCCTGATCTCGGGCGCCGCGCCCGGACACCCCCACCACCTTGACAGCCCCCCTGTGCCCGGCCCATCACGCCCATGTCCGCAGGAGAATGCCATGACCGCCGATGACCGCCTGGCCGATGACCGCCTGATCGTCGCTCTTGATGTGCCGAACGTGGTGCAGGGTCTGGATCTGGTCGATCGCCTGGGTGATGCCGTCAGCTTCTACAAGATCGGCCTCGGGATGCTGACGACCGGTGGCCTCGCGCTTGCCAATGAGCTGAAGCAGGAGCGCGGCAAGCGCATCTTTCTGGACATGAAGCTGTTCGACATCGGCGCCACGATCGAGACCGCCGTGCGCGGCATCGCCCGCTTCGATCTCGATTTCCTTACCGTGCATGGCGATCCGCAGGTGGTGCGGGCCGCCTCGCAAGGCGCGGCCGGCAGCGCCACGCGGATCCTTGCCGTCACCATCCTGACCTCGCTCGACCGCGCCGATCTCGACGCCAACCTGATCCGCGCCGGCGACCTGGCCGAGATCACCGTCGAACGCGCCGCC
>JBGSQL010000469.1:0-2868 GCA_041738105.1 Rhodobacter sp.
GAGGGCGCGCAGGTGCTGGTGGTGACCCATTCGCCGCAGGTCGCGGCGCGCGGTGCGCATCACTGGCGGGTCGAAAAGCGCGTGACGGGGGGGATGACCACCTCGACCGTCACGCCACTTGCGCCGCAGGATCGGGTGGACGAGATCGCGCGGATGCTGGCAGGCGACACGGTGACAGAGGCCGCGCGCGCGGCCGCAAGGGTGCTTCTGGCGGGATAGGCCGGGGGTTTCACACCCCCGGACCCCCGTGGGATATTTGGGAACAGAAGAAGCGCGGGGCGTGCGTGGGACCGCAGGTGTACCGAGACGCCGTCCGGCGCAGAGGGAAGCGCAAGACAGGGGCTCGCTTTTCTTGGGGTCGGCTGTCGCTGGTTAGATCCGCAGTTCGTTCTTGTCGGACGGGCCCTAGTGTTCGCCGCCCGACACAAGATACCCAGTGACGGCATTGAACCCATTGCAGTCATCGATCAATCGCCAAAACTCAAACGTGTTTGCTACTGAACGCTGACGCCCAACACTTCTTCGATCAAACGGACCGGACACCTGAAGTTAGCCATCAGTTGAGCCGCTTTCTGTTGAGGCATGCTGCTGAATACGGGGACCGACACGACGTTCTCCTCGAGGCGAATGAACCTGACTACGTTCGTATCAAGAATTGTCCAAGCGACGAAACCACAGACAAAGGTATCTTGTTTGGCCGCCCGACCAAAAAAATCGACCGCAGCCACCCGGGGATTCTGCTCATAGTATGTCGTTTGGTAGGCAACATACCTTGGCAATGAGCCAGCTGTTGAAACTATTTGGTTTCTTGTCTTCTCCCAATCCTTCGCAGAGGTAATCGCAGCAAGATCATCCGCCATGAGCACGCGAACAGCATCAAGATTGTTCTTTGGCAACAGGTCAAACAAGGTTTCTGTTGAGGATTGGATGAGTTCATCAGTACTTTCATCGCTTTGAGCCCGCGCAACTGCGGAATCAAAAATTGCGGTCAAGAGAAGGCTCGCGGTGAGAATAAATCGAAGAGTCAAAGGGCCTCCAAACCGTCGGAAAGAATTGAGAAGTGACCTTTATCGTGTGGCCCGCCCGCCCATGAAACTACGCGGACTTCGCAAGTTACAGCACGTTGACCCATGGTCAATCCATGAACGGCCGCTCCGTCCGCATAGCTGCCCACCGGAGTTTCGTTTCGGCAACCAAGAGTGCACCATGGGCTACCGGGAAACTTATGTCAGGTGGGGAACACTAGGACGCCAGCGCCGAAAAATGCAGGGCTGCCGCCTGCCAGCCGTCGGCGCGCGCAAGCAGGACGGCGCTGAGCATGGCGGCGATGCGGCCCGCGTCGCGCCCGTCTGCGTCGATCACGCCACTGAGCACGAAGCGCTGGCTGAGGACCGCGGCCCCCGGCCCAAGCGGGCGCAGCCGGCCCTTGCCGGTGACCAGCCGGGACTGGGCAAAGCCGCCGGAAAGTTCGGCCTCGAAGACCTCGGTGATCCGCGTCCGGCCTTCGCACCACAGGCCGGTGATCGACAGCATGTCGGCATCCTCGGCGCAGAGTGCGGCAAGGCCGGCCGCGTCGCGCTGGCCCCAGAGCACCACGAAGGCGCGGGTAAAGTCATCTGGCCGGATCAGCATCGGGCCCTGAGCATGGCACGGGCTGTCTGGCGTTTGGTGGCGGGTTTGGCGATCAAAGCTGTTCGACCGTGACCTTGTCGGCGTAAAAGGCGAGGTGGCTGGCGATCGCCTCGGATCCCGGCTTGGGCGTCTCGTAGGACCAGGCGACATCGCGGATCGTCTCGCCGTTGGCGGAGAGCGAGAAGTAGCTTGCCTTGCCCTTCCAGGGGCATGTGCTGCTGGTCAGGCTGTCGTCGAGCAGGGCCATCGCGATATCGGTGCGCGGGACGTAGAGGACCGGCGCGCGGCCGCCTTCGGAAAGCTCGAGCGCGTTGCGGCTTTCGCCCAGGACAGCGCCCCCGGCCCGGATCACCCAGGTGCCCGGCGCCCTGCGGATGTGGATGTAATCGGTCATGGTCCTGCCTCTGGTTTTTCTGGCCGCCGCGAGACTGCCCCTGATCTGGGGCAAATGTCAAAGCGGCGCGGTTGCTGCATTGAGCCATGCGCGGGCGCTGGCCGAGACGCGCGGGCCGATCCGGACGCGGGTTTCACTGTGGTAGTGATCAAGCCAGGCCCGTTCGTCGGGCGAGAGCATGTCGGCCTGGATCAGCCGGCGGTCGATCGGCACGAAGGTGAGGGTTTCAAAGCTGTATTGCGCGCGATCGTCGCCGCCCTCAAGGTGGGGCGCCTCTTGCACCACGATCAGATTCTCGATGCGGATGCCGAACGCCCCTTCGCGATAGTAGCCGGGTTCGTTCGACAGGATCATGCCGGGATCAAGCGGCACTTCGGACAGCCGGCTGATCCGCTGCGGGCCTTCGTGCACCGACAGGAACGCGCCGACGCCATGGCCGGTGCCATGGTCGAAATCCTGCCCCGCGACCCAGAGCGCGGCGCGCGCCAGCGGATCGAGATCACGCCCCGCGAGGCCCTTGGGAAAGCGGGCGCGAGAGATTGCGATCATGCCTTGCAGGACGCGGGTAAAGGCAAGGCGCGCCTCGGTTGCCGGGGTGCCAAGCGCGATCGTGCGGGTGATGTCGGTGGTGCCATCGATGTATTGCGCGCCCGAATCCACGAGGACGAGTTCATCGGTGCCAAGGCGGCGGTTGGTTTGCTCGGTCACGCGGTAGTGCATGATTGCGCCATGCGGGCCGGCGCCGCAGATGGTGTCGAAGCTGAGGTCGTGCAGCGCGTTCGTGGCCCGCCGGTAGCCTTCCAGCGCCCGCACCACGTCGATCTCGGTCAGCCGGCCGTGCG
>JBGSQL010000183.1:0-7156 GCA_041738105.1 Rhodobacter sp.
GCGCCATCGCGCCCCATGCCCAGCGGCAGGCGCGACAGGATCGCCATGCCACCCTGCCCGGAAAAGCGGCCATAGCCCTGCGCATCGCGCGGCCCGCCCCTCTGCCCGTCCGCGTCCAGGTCCAGACCTGTTGCCATCCCGGTATTCGGCCGCCAAGCGAACCGGTGCGCATAGCGCACGCCCTTCGCCGCGACCCGATCGGCCAGCGCATCCAGCGCCCGCAACTCCAGATCGTAATCCACCCCTTGCAGCACGATCACATCCGCATCTGCCGATGCGATCACCTGGGCCACGGCCTCAACCTGCGGATCCCGCCCTGACAGGATGTCGCGCAGCAAAAGGCCCGGCCCCCTGCGCTCCAGTTCGGTGTGATAGGTGGCAATCCGGACAGTTTCCGCCTGCGCTGCCCCCGCCAGAAGCAGGGCCAGCGCGATCAGGCCACCATGTAGCCTTCGGCTGCGGTGATGCCGTTCAGCCGACGCTTTTCGCGGATCATGTCGGCGATACGCCCCATCGCGATGCCGCGCATGAACAGGGAAGCCGGAAGGAAGGACCATGCCGCCATCGTCCAGATCAGGGTTTGCGCCGAGGTAAAGGTCAACGGCTCGAACCCGGTTGTCCCCGCCTTCAGTACGGCCGGGATCAGGAATGGCAGCAAAAACCCTAACGCAATGTTAATGCGCGCATCGCGATCGAGCCGGTCCACCACATCCCCCCCGGCTGTCGGATCGAAGGTCGGCAGATTGACCCAGACGTTGAAGGCGCCAGACCGTGAGGGCCAGCCATAGAACTTCAGCAGGATTACGAAAACCGAAAGAGAAATCAGAGAGATCAGATAGCTCATCCCGGCGGCGCTGCGGATCAGGTCCACCTGTCCGTCAGTCGCATTCGTGCTGCTGACAAGCGTTGCCAGACGCACCGGGCTGTAGGGGAAGTCCATTGCCTGCCCGATCACCGTGCCCACCGATTGCACGAAGAAGGTCAGCGTCGTCGGCTGCTCTTCCCCGCGCGCGATGATGGTCAGCAGAAAGACCGTCACGAACAGCATCATGAAGCGCACGCGATTGAACGGCGGCGCATCGCGAAACTCGATCAGACCCGGATAGGCGGCGTTGTATTCAATGAATGTCAGGAAGCCCGCGAACAGCGCGACCAGCGCCACCATTTCCTTGCCATCTGTCCCGATACCCGACAGCAGCGTCGATGGCGTCGCGACCAGCACCATGACAAGAGCGGCGCGCAACAACGCGCCGGCTAGGCGATTGATCACTGCTCTTCCACCCTCATGTCGGACGGTCCCAGTACGTTGCCGGGGCCTTGTTCCAAGAAAGTCCCGCCAATTGCGGCGGGTTGCCTTAATCTTGCCCAATTTGTGCCTTCTTTCCCCAAGTCCAGCAACGACTTGTTAATAAGGGTCGGGAAATGTGGCGCTTTCGCGGAAAATGTGTCGCGACTTTGCATCAATTGATTGATGAAAAAAGGGCCGCCCCGATGGCGACCCCACATCTTGCGGTTGAAAGGTGCTCAGACCCAAGGGCGGATGGTTGACGCCCGTTTTTCGTAGCTGTCGATCGAGGCGACCTTTTCCAGCGTCAGTCCGATATCGTCCAGGCCGTTCAACAGACAATGCTTGCGGAACGGATCCACCTCGAAGGCAAAGCTGCGCCCGTCCGAGGCCGTCACCGTCTGCGCCTCGAGGTCGATCGTCAGCCGCGCATTCGCGCCCTTCTTCGCATCTTCCATCAGCGCCTCCACCTGATCGGCTGGCAGCACGATCGGCAAGATGCCGTTCTTGAAACAGTTGTTATAGAAGATGTCCGCAAAACTGGTCGAAATCACCGCGCGGATCCCGAAATCCAGCAAGGCCCAGGGCGCGTGTTCGCGGCTGGAACCGCAGCCGAAGTTATCGCCCGCCACAAGGATCTCGGCATTGCGATAGGCCGGCTTGTTCAACACGAAATCGGGGATCTCCGCTCCGTCCTGGGTGTAGCGCATCTCGTCGAACAGGTTCACCCCCAGGCCCGACCGCTTGATCGTCTTGAGGAACTGCTTGGGGATGATCATGTCGGTGTCGATGTTGACCAGCGGCATGGGTGCCGCAATCCCGGTCAGCGTCGTGAACTTGTCCATCAGACCAACTCCCCCATCATTTCACGCACATCCGTCAACCGACCCGTGATCGCCGCCGCTGCCGCCATCGCGGGCGACAGCAGATGCGTGCGGCCCCCCCGCCCTTGCCGGCCCTCGAAGTTGCGGTTGGAGGTCGCCGCACAGCGCTCGCCCGGCGACAACTGGTCGGGGTTCATCGCCAGACACATCGAGCAGCCCGCCAGCCGCCATTCAAAGCCCGCGTCGATGAAGATCTGCGCCAGCCCTTCCTCCTCGGCCTGCGCCCGCACCAGGCCCGAGCCCGGCACCACCATCGCGCGCAACCCGTCCTTCTTCTTCTTGCCCTTCAGGATCGCGGCCGCCGCCCGCAGATCCTCGATCCGGCCGTTGGTGCAGGATCCGATGAACACCGTGTCGATCTCGATCTCGCTCAGCTTCTGCCCTGGCGTCAGCCCCATGTATTCCAGGCTGCGCTTCGCCGCCTCGACCTTGCCGCCCGAAAAGCTTTCCGGATCGGGCACCACGCCGGTGATCGGCAGCACGTCCTCGGGGCTGGTGCCCCAGGTCACGACCGGAGCGATATCCTCGCCGCGCAGCGTCACCACCTTGTCGAAATGCGCGCCCTCGTCGGTATAAAGCGTCTTCCACCACGCCAGCGCCGCCTCCCAGGCGGCACCCTTTGGCGCGTGCGGGCGCCCCATCACATAGGCAAAGGTCTTTTCATCCGGCGCGATCAGACCCGCGCGCGCCCCGCCCTCGATCGCCATGTTGCAAACCGTCATGCGGCCTTCCATCGACAGATCACGGATCGCTTCGCCGCAATACTCGATCACATGGCCGGTGCCGCCTGCGGTGCCGGTCGCCCCGATTACCGACAACGTGATGTCCTTGGCCGTCACGCCGGGGCGCAGCTTGCCGGTGATCTCGACCTTCATGTTCTTGGATTTCTGCTGGATCAGGGTCTGCGTCGCCAGCACATGCTCGACCTCCGAGGTGCCGATGCCATGCGCCAAGGCGCCAAAGGCGCCATGTGTCGCCGTGTGGCTGTCACCGCAGACCACCGTCATGCCGGGCAACGTCCAGCCCTGCTCCGGCCCGACGATATGCACGATCCCCTGCCGGATGTCCGACACCGGGTAATAGTTGATCCCGAACTCGCGCGCATTGCGGTCCAGCGCGTCGACCTGGATCCGGCTTTCCTCGTTGTCGATGTGGGTGTCGCGGCCCGCCGTCGTCGGCACGTTGTGATCGGGCACGGCAATGGTGCGGTTGGGCGCGCGCACGGTACGCCCGGTCAGCCGCAGCCCCTCAAAGGCCTGCGGGCTGGTCACTTCATGCACCAGATGACGGTCGATATACAGCAGGCAGGTGCCGTCGTCAGCTTCGTGGACGACATGGGCATCCCAGATCTTGTCGTAGAGTGTTTTCGGAGACATGGCTCTCTCTCGGGAAAGATGAAGATGGCAGCAGGGATCGGACGCAGGGCTTCGCACGCAGCCTTCAGGCGCGCGCAAGCACCGAAACGGTTGCGCCGTAAAACCGCCACGGCAGGCGCGCGCGGTCATCCATATCGAAAAAACGCATCATGACGCATTGAATTACGCCCTTCCCCCTGACACTTCAAGCTGTGCCACCAAACTTGGGGGGCTGTCAGGCAAAGAAAAGAAAGGACGGCCCATGCGGTGGCTGGTCTTTGTGATGGGGCTGGCGCTTTCTCCGACTATGGCAGGGGCAGAGATGTACAAGGGCCACGAAACCCCCGGCTACAGCGTCCTGCGGACCGTGGCCGAGGCGGAAATCCGCGATTATCCGGCGCAACTGGTGGCCGAGGTCACGGCGCAGGGCAGCCGGTCAGGCGCCGCCGGCGACGGCTTTCGTGCGCTTGCCGGCTACATCTTTGGCGGCAATGACACGGGCGCGCGTATCGCCATGACCACCCCGGTGGCCCAGGCCCCCCAGCCACAGGTCGCACAGGGCTGGACCGTGCGCTTCATGATGCCCGCGGACTGGACGCGACAGACCCTGCCACAACCCGCGAACCCGGCCGTGCGCCTGACCGAGATTGCCCCGCGTCGCCTGATCGTGCTGCGCTTTTCCGGCCAGCCGACGGATCGCGCCCTGCGCGAGGCCGAGACACGCCTGCGGGCCATAGCCGCCGATGCCGGTATCCGGCTCCAGGGCGCGGTCGAGTTTCTGTTCTACGACTCGCCCTTCACCTTGCCAGCCCGGCGCCGCAATGAGGTCGCCTTCCCCGTTGACTGACCGAATGCGGTGACAGAGGGGCAGGACTCGACCCCGCGCGCAGAACCGTGTAGGTGCGTCGGCTTGTTTCGTGGCCGCGATCGTTGAGATTCGCCGTCCGCGATGTTACGTTTGAATTACGCCTTGCGCCGGGGCGGGATCGGCGCGCAACCCAGGAGGACGATGTCCTGTCTCATTCCGACCCGACGACCGGACTTCCGGTCGGCCCCCGGGCAGCCCGCATGACCGGTGCTGCCCAGATCAAGGACCAGGCCCCGGACGCGCTGACAAGCGAAGCCCTTCTGGCCGTTATTCTCGCCTCGCTCGATGACGACAAGGCCGAAGAGATCGTGACGATCGATCTGCGCGGCCGCTCGGATATGGCCGATTACATGGTCATCTGCTCGGGCCGCTCGTCGCGCCAGGTCGCCGCGATCTCGGAAAAGCTGGTGGACCGGCTCAAACAGGATCACCACCGCGCCTCGAAGATCGAAGGCAAGGAAACCGGCGACTGGGTGCTGATCGACTTTGGCGATGTGATCGTGCATGTGTTTCGCCCCGAAGTGCGCGAGTTCTATCAGCTTGAAAAGATGTGGATGCCCACCGCCTCGCGGGTTCCGCAGGGCGTCTGATGCGCCTGCACGTCTGCGCGGTGGGCCGGTTGCGCACCGGCCCCGAGCGGGCCTTGGCCGATGAGTATGCCACCCGATTCAACCGCACCGGCAAGGCGCTTGGCCTGGGGCCCCTGACCGAACACGAGGTCGAGGACAAGCGCGGCGGCGGAAAGATCGCCGAGGCCGACCTGCTGTCACGGATCCTGCCGCAAGGCGCGATTGTGATCGCGCTGGATGAACGCGGCCAGATGCTGTCGTCGCCGGACCTGGCCCAGCACCTTGCCCAGTGGCGCGATGAGGGGCGTCAGGACGCCGCCTTTGTCATCGGCGGCGCCGATGGCCTTGCGCCCGCGTTGTGCGACCGCGCCGATCTGCTGCTGTCCCTCGGTCGCATGGTCTGGCCCCACATGCTGGTGCGCGTCATGCTCGCCGAACAAGTGTACCGCGCCGCCACGATCCTGTCGGGCAGCCCCTATCACCGGATCTGACGGTGTAGGGCGGCGCAACCGCAGCCCGGATCCGGCAAGACACTTCACCTCTTGCACCCTGCGGTTGCCCCTCGCCCCGCCACCGCGTAGAACCGGCACAACCAGGATCGAGGCCCCCGATGCGCATCCCGAAACCCGTTGTCCTTTGCATCCTCGACGGCTGGGGCCTGCGTGAAGAAACCGCCGCCAACGCGCCCGCGCTGGCCAATGTGCCGAACTTCAACCGCCTCTGGGCCGAGTGTCCGCATGCCACCCTCATCACCCACGGCCCCGACGTGGGCCTGCCGCGCGGCCAGATGGGCAATTCCGAGGTCGGCCACACCAACATCGGCGCGGGCCGCGTGGTTGCAATGGATCTGGGCGCGATCGACCTGGCGATCGAGGATGGCACCTTCTTTCGCAATCCCGGCCTGCTGAACTTCATCGACCGGCTCAAGGCCACGGGCGGCACGGCGCATCTGCTGGGCGTCGTATCGGACGGCGGCGTGCATGGCCATCTGCTGCACCTGCTGGCCGCGATCCGCGCGTTGCGCGCCGCACATTTGCCGGTGATCGTGCATGCCATCACCGATGGCCGCGACGTGCCGCCCTCGTCGGCGGCGGGCTTCCTGGATCAGTTGCTTGACGGCCTGCCCGAAGGCACCCGCATCGGCACCGTGATCGGCCGATACTGGGCGATGGATCGCGACAACCGCTGGGACCGTGTGGAACGCGCCTTCCAGGCGATTGTCCACGCGGATGGCCTGAAGGCCCCCGATCCGGTCAGCGCCATCGCCGCTGCCCAGGCCCGCGGCGAAACGGATGAATTCATCTCCCCCACCGTGATCGGGCCCTACGCCGGGGCGCGCGACGGGGACGGCATCTTCTGCCTCAACTTCCGGGCCGACCGGGCGCGCGAAATCCTGTCGGCACTTGGCGATCCGGCTTTCTCCGCCTTCGCAACCGGCCCGCGCCCGCAATGGGGCGCCATGCTGGGCATGGTCGATTATTCGACCCGTCATGATGCCTTCATGACCACCGCCTACCCCAAGCAGGACATCCGCAATACCTTGGGCGAATGGGTCGCGGCCCAGGGCCGCACCCAGTTCCGCCTTGCCGAAACCGAGAAATATCCCCACGTGACCTTCTTCCTGAACGGCGGCAAGGAACCCCCGTCGCCGGGCGAAGACCGGTTCATGCCAAAGTCGCCCAAAGTCGCGACCTACGATCTGCAACCCGAAATGTCGGCCCCCGAGGTCACCGATCATCTCGTCGGCGCCATCCGCCATGGCTATGACCTGATCGTGGTCAACTTCGCCAACCCCGACATGGTTGGCCATACCGGTGATCTGCAAGCCGCCATCGCCGCCTGCGAAGCGGTCGATGCCGGGCTGGGCAAGGCGCTGGAGGCGCTCAAGGCGGTGGGCGGCGCGATGATCGTGACGGCCGACCACGGCAATTGTGAAACCATGGTCGATCCCGTCACCGGCGCGCCCCACACCGCCCATACCACCAACCCCGTGCCAGTGATTCTGGTGGGCGGCCCTGCCGGCGTACACCTGCGCACGGGCGGGCGCCTTGCCGACCTCGCCCCGACGCTGCTGGAACTCATGGGCCTGCCACAGCCACCCGAGATGACCGGAAAGAGCCTGATCGCGCGATGATCCGCCGTCTCGTCCCGCTGCTCTGCCTCCTGGCCCTGGCAGGTCCGGCCTCCGCGCAGAC
>JBGSQL010000050.1:0-2050 GCA_041738105.1 Rhodobacter sp.
GCGCGGATCGGGCCTGTCACAAAGTGTCGGGCGCCCCTCGCGCCTCGTGGCCGGCAACGGCGTCGTTCTCGCGCTGGGGCTCGCCGTCCTTGCGCTGGGCGCACCCGCCCTGATGCTGATCCTGCCGATCGCCACAACCGCCCTGCCTCTGGCCCTGATCGCCCGCAAACGGATCGGCGGACAGACCGGCGACATTCTCGGGGCAACGCAGCAACTGGCCGAAGCCGCGATCCTCGCAACACTCGCAGCCGGCATCCCCGCATGAAAAAACCGCGCCCCCAAAGGGACGCGGCAACTTTCACCTCATGGCGCAGCGGTCAGGCCGCGCGCGAAACCAGAACATCGCCGACGGTCTTTGCCGCGCCGATCTCATCCACACCGCTGACAGCGGCGACTTCGCGGGTCAGCCGCTCCAGCGCTGCTTCGTAAAGCTGACGTTCGGAATAGCTCTGCTCACGCTGGTCGTCGGTGCGGTGCAGATCGCGAACCACCTCGGCGATCGACAGCAGATCACCCGAGTTGATCTTCTGCTCGTATTCCTGCGCCCGGCGCGACCACATGGCGCGCTTGACCTTGGCCTTGCCCTTCAGCGTGTCCAGCGCCTTTGTCACCACATCCGGCGAAGACAGCTGGCGCATCCCGATCTCGGTCGCCTTGTGCGTGGGCACCCGCAGCGTCATCTTGTCCTTCTCGAACGAGATCACGAACAGTTCCAGCGCCAGTCCGGCGATTTCCTGCTCTTCGATCGAGATGATCCGGCCGACGCCATGCGCCGGATAAACCACAAACTCGTTTGGACGAAACTCGGTTCTCTTGGTCTTGCTCATTCAGTCGTTCCCCAGGGTTCGCGCCACCCTCCGGCACAACAACACCGACCGGGGCACTGCGCCACGGCGATGATGGTCGAATTGGCGCAGAAATTCCCGACCGCGTCCCAGCCCGTTCGCGGTCAGTGTCAGACTCCATACTTCTTTGTAACAATCATATAGCACAAAAAAGGCGCGATTCCAACCAGCGCGACGAAAAGCTTTCGTCAGCATTCCCATGCGTCACGGCACAGAATACCGGTTCTTCACGCTTTTCTGACTGGCAAGAGCGCGAATCGGTGGTCTGGACCTCAGCCGCCCAGGCCCGGCGCTTCCGAGAAGTATTTGTCCAGCTTGTCGGTCTCGCCATCCCGCGCCTCGGCCTCCGGCAAGGGATCCTTGCGCGTCACGATGACCGGCCAGGCGATCGAGTACTTCCGGTTGAACTCGACCCATTTTTCCATGTCCGGCTCGGTATCGGGCCGGATCGCATCTGCCGGGCATTCGGGCTCGCACACGCCACAGTCGATGCACTCATCGGGGTGGATGACCAGCATGTTCTCGCCCTCGTAAAAGCAATCCACCGGGCAGACCTCGACGCAGTCGGTGTATTTGCAGGCGATGCAGTTGTCCGTCACCACATAGGTCATGACTAACCCCGTCTCCTCAGGCTTGACCGCGCCTTGCTAGAACAGGCGCCGCGATCATTCAAGCGGCGATGCCGCGACATCCGGCCCCGCCCCGTTTTCCGCGTCAAGATCGAGGTAAAGCTGCTGCGCCTCGGTCGCCGGCCCGCGCCGCACCGTCGTTGCCAGCACACGCACCAGGCGGATCTGCGCGCCTTGCGCAAAGGTCAGCGTGTCACCCGCACCAACCGCCCGCCCCGGCTTTGACACCTTGACACCGTTCACCCGCACATGCCCTGCCGCAACCTCTGCGGTGGCAATCCCGCGCGTGCGGAAGAACCGCGCATGCCAAAGCCACTTGTCCAGCCGGACCGTGGGGCGCGGATCGTTCACGCCCGCGCCTGCATCTCAGCCCCGCGTCTTCAATGTGGCCAGCACCGCAAAAGGGTTGTCCGGGTCAATCTTCTGTTCGCGCGGCGGACGCGCCTCATAGGTCTTGGGCTGGCTGTCGCGCGGCCGATCGCCTGCGGGCTTGCCCCCCTTGCCCTTCGGCTTGCCCTTGAAACCGCCCTCGCGCGGCCCGCCCTCACGCGGGCCGTCCTTGCGCCGCTCGCCCTC
>JBGSQL010000075.1:0-1928 GCA_041738105.1 Rhodobacter sp.
CAGGGCGAACCCGACGCGCCGGCACTCGCTGCCGCGCTGGGCCGCGCGGGTCTGCGGCACGCTCCGGATGATACCTGGTCCGACATGCTCTCGCGCGTGCTGGTGGACCGCGTCGAGCCCAATCTGGGCCTTGGCCGGATGACGATCCTCGACCGCTATCCGGTGGCCGAGGCCGCCCTGGCGCGGCGCAGCCCGGACGATCCGCGGGTGGCGGAACGGTTCGAGCTCTATGCTTGCGGGGTCGAGCTTGCGAACGGCTTTGGCGAATTGACCAACCCCGCCGAACAGCGCCGCCGCTTTGGCCTCGAAATGGACGAAAAGGCGCGCGTCTACGGCGAAAGATATCCGCTGGATGAGGATTTTCTTGCGGCGCTGGCGGAAATGCCGCCCGCCAGCGGCATCGCGCTCGGCTTCGATCGCCTCGTCATGCTGGCCACCGGCGCACCGCGCATCGACGATGTGCTCTGGGCGCCGGTCCCCGAAGCCTGACCGGCGCCGATCCCCTTTGTTCCGCCCGCCTCAGACCCCGTAGTAGTCGCGGTACCACGCCACAAAGCGCCGCACCCCCTCGGCCAGATCGGTGCGCGGCAACTCACCCACCAGCGCACCGATCTGGCTGGCATCGGCCCAGGTGGCCGGCACGTCGCCGGGCTGCATCGGCAGGAACCGCTTTTCCGCCCGCCGCCCCGTCGCGGCCTCGATCGCCTCGACGAACTCCATCAGCCGGACCGGCGCGCCGTTGCCGATATTCACCACCCGCCAGGGCGCGACAGGCGACAGGCTGTCGTGTTCGCCGATGCGCGCGCCCGGCGCCACCCCGATCAGCCGCACGATCCCTTCCACCAGATCGTCGACATAGGTGAAGTCGCGCTGCATCTCGCCGTGGTTGTAGATCTCGATCGGCTCGCCGCCAAGGATCGCCCGGGTGAACTTGAACAGCGCCATGTCCGGCCGGCCCCAGGGTCCATAGACGGTAAAGAAGCGGAACATCGTCGTCGGGATTGCGTAAAGATGGGCATAGGAATGGGCCATCGCCTCGCCCGCCTTCTTGGTTGCGGCGTAGAACGACATCTGATGATCGGCCCGATGCGTCTCGGCATAGGGCATCTCGGTGTTCGCTCCATAAACCGATGAGGTCGAAGCGATCAGCAGATGCGCCGGCGGATGCGCCCGCGCCGCCTCCAGGATCTCGAAGGTGCCGATCAGGTTGGCCTCGACATAGCTGCGCGGCGCGTCGATCGAATGGCGCACCCCGGCTTGCGCTGCAAGGTGCACGATTACATCCGGCCGCAGGTCTTCGACCAGCCCCGCCACCCGCCCCGGTTCCTCGATCAGCGCCTCGACCGCGGCAAAGCCGGGATGCTGCATCAGGCGTCCGTGCCGGCGCGCCTTCAGCGTCACATCGTAATAGGGCGTCATCCCGTCCAGCCCGGTCACCCGCCAGCCCGCGTCCAGCAGGCGCCGGCACAGGTGATAGCCGATGAAGCCCGCCGATCCCGTCACCAATGCCTGACCCGTCATGCCGTGCTCTCTTCCGGTTGCCGGTCTCCTTGGTCCCTTGCCCGATGGCCAAGGTCAAGCGCCGTGCGGCCTTGGATTTCTTTTCGGCCTAAATACCGCGGGGGTCCGGGGGCTGGCCCCCGGCCCGTCCGTGCCATCAGAACCGCCCCGGCCGGAACGGCGCGATGTCGATTTCGGGCGACCGTCCGGCGATCAGGTCGGCCACGATCCGGGCCGTCACCGGCGCCAGGGTCAGCCCGATATGGCCGTGGCCGAAGGCGTGGATCACCTCGGCACCGCCGCGCGATGGCCCGATCACCGGCAGGCTGTCGGGCATCGACGGGCGCAGGCCCATCCAGTCGCGCGACGGTGCCCCGAGGTCGGGAAAGATCGCCCGTGCGCCCTCGATCAGCCGCGCGATGCGGTGG
>JBGSQL010000118.1:0-2097 GCA_041738105.1 Rhodobacter sp.
CGCGCGATGTAGGGCCGCATCGCCTCGACCACCGCGAACGCATCGCGCCCCGGCCCATCGCCCCACAGCGCATCCGCCCCGATCAGCGTCTGCCCCGGATCGTGATAGGCCGCACGGCCCAGCATCACCCCATCCACGCCCTGATCGAGCAGCCCTCGCGCCTGGTCGAGCGAGGTCACCCCCCCATTCAGGCAGATCGTCAGATGCGGAAAGGTGCGCTTCATCGCCAGCACCAGCGCAGGATCAAGCGGCGGCACCTCGCGGTTTTCCTTGGGCGACAAGCCCTGCAACCAGGCCTTGCGGGCATGGACGATGAAATGCGACACGCCGGCCGCGCTGACCGTTTCCAGAAACGCAGGTAAAACCACTTCAGGATCCTGATCGTCCACGCCAATGCGACATTTCACGGTCACGGGCACCCGGCTTTGCGCGATCATCGCGGCAACGCAGTCCGCGACCAAATCCGGCCGCTCCATCAGGACCGCGCCGAAACAGCCCGATTGCACCCGGTCTGACGGGCAGCCAACGTTCAGGTTGATCTCGTCATAGCCCCAGTCCGTTGCGATTTGGACCGCGCGCGCCAACTCGGCTGGGTCCGACCCGCCCAGTTGCAACGCGACGGGATGTTCTTCGGCACTGTAGTCCAGCAGGCGCCCGCGCGCCCCGTGGATCACCGCCGGCGCCGTCACCATCTCGGTGTACAACATCGCCCGCCGCGTCATCAGCCGATGAAAGACCCGGCAATGCCGATCTGTCCAATCCATCATCGGCGCCACGCTCAGGCGATGGGCCGGTGGGGTCGGGCTGGCGCCCCGGTCCGGATCGGACTTGGCGTTGTTCACTTCCATCATCCTCCTCGCGGCCGCGGACGGTTTGTGCGGGGCCGGGGCTCGCCCATCCGGCACGCGCCCCCCGCAAAGACCTTCGGGGGGATGTAGACAGGGGCGGGACGCAAGACAAGTCCGCCCCGCCGACAGCCAAAAGCGTCGCCGCCTTGATCGCGATCAACGCGCGGCTCTGGAAGAACGGTCAGGTTCGTCCGGGTGAGTCAGGGGGTCTGCCATGCTTTCGCGCCGAACGCTTCTTCTGTCGGGCGGAGCCGCGATTGCGGTCGCAGGAGGAATGTGGATGTTGCGCCCGCAGCAAGATCACGACGCAGCCGCCGCCGCGCTGTGGTCACCGCGCGATCCGGCGGCGTTCGCGGGACTTGTCCACTATGCGACCCTCGCCGCAAACAGCCACAACGCCCAGGCGTGGCGGTTTCGGGAAACGCCACAGGGCGTGACGATCCTGCCGGACCTGTCGCGCGCGCTGGCCGTCGCGGATCCCGACAATCACCATCTTTACGTCTCGCTGGGCTGTGCCGCCGAAAACCTGATGCTGGCGGCGGGGGCCTCGGGGCGGTCGTCGGCGCTCGACTTCGTGGCCGAAGGCGACGGGCGGGTTGACGTGACACTTGGGCAACGGGCCGCATCCGACCCGCTGTTCGAGGCGATCCTTGCGCGCCAAAGCACCCGATCCGACTACGACGGCACGGCGGTTCCGCCCGGCGATCTGGCCCGCCTGGCCGCAGCGGCACAGCTTGAGGGCGCCGAGGTGCTGCTGATCGAGGATCGCGCCCGGATCGAGCAGGTGCTGGAACTGATCCTTGCCGCCAACACCCGGCAGGTGTCCGATCCGGCCTTTGCGCGGGAACTCGTGACCTGGCTGCGGTTCAGCCCCGGCGCCGCGATCAGCACCGGTGACGGGCTTTTCGCCGCCAGTTCCGGCAATCCGACCTTGCCCGATGCGATCGGACGGATTCTTTTCCGCTTTGTCTTCAAGCCCGAGTCCGAAAACACCCGCGTCGCCCGACAGGTCCGGTCAAGCAGCGGTCTTGCGGTGATCGTGACCCAGCGCGACGACCCCGCGCATTGGGTGCAGGCCGGCCGTGCCGCCCAACGCTTTGCGTTGCAGGCCACGGCGCTTGGCCTGCGCCAAGCCTACCTCAATCAGGCGGTCGAGGTAGCCGACACCCGAAAGCAATTGCAGGCGTTGCTGGGCCTCGGCACCCGCCGCCCCGATCTGGTGCTGCGCTATGGCTACGGGCCGGCGATG
>JBGSQL010000119.1:0-9415 GCA_041738105.1 Rhodobacter sp.
GGAAGTCAGCGAAAAGCAGGTCTTCTCGATCGCCGACAACCGCTTCCTGCCCGACCGCTACATCGAGGGCACCTGCCCGAACTGCGGCTACGACCGCGCACGCGGCGACCAGTGCGAGAACTGCACCAAGCAGCTCGACCCGACCGACCTGATCAACCCACGTTCCGCCATCTCCGGCTCGACCGATCTCGAGGTGCGCGAGACCAAGCACCTCTACCTGAAGCAGCGCGCGCTGCGCGACAGGCTGGAAGCCTGGATTGACAGCAAGACCGACTGGCCGATCCTGACCACCTCGATTGCCAAGAAGTGGCTCAACGATGGCGACGGCCTGCAAGACCGCGGCATCACCCGTGACCTGCAATGGGGCGTTCCCGTGCGAAAGGGCGACCAACCCTGGCCAGGGATGGAAGGCAAGGTGTTCTACGTCTGGTTCGACGCGCCGATCGAATACATTGCGGCCACCGCTGAATGGGCCGATGCCCAAGGGCTCGACGATGCCGCATGGGAACGCTGGTGGCGCACTGACAAGGGCGCGGGCGACGTGCGCTACGTGCAGTTCATGGGCAAGGACAACGTCCCCTTCCACACCCTCAGCTTTCCGGCAACGATCATGGGATCCGGCGAGCCGTGGAAGCTGGTCGACTACATCAAGTCCTTCAATTACCTGAACTATGATGGCGGCCAGTTCTCGACCTCGCAGGGTCGCGGCGTGTTCATGGACCAGGCGCTCTCGATCCTGCCCGCCGACTACTGGCGCTGGTGGCTGTTGTCCCACGCGCCCGAGAACAGCGACAGCGAATTCACCTGGGAGAACTTCCAGGCGTCGGTGAACAAGGATCTGGCAGACGTGCTGGGCAACTTCGTCTCCCGCGTGACCAAGTTCGCCAGCACCAAACTGGGCGACAAGGTCCCCGCCGGGGGTGAGTTCGGCGCGCAGGAAACCGCCCTCATTGCCGATCTCGGCGCGCGCGCGCGCGAGTACGAGACGCTGATGGAGGCGATGGAAGTGCGCAAGGCCGCCGCCGAACTGCGCGGCATCTGGGCGATCGGCAACGAATACCTGCAATCTGCTGCCCCCTGGTCCGCGATCAAGACCGATCCCGCGCGCGCCGAGGCCATCATCCGTCTCGCCCTCAACCTTATCCGCGTCTACGCGATCCTCTCGCGCCCCTTCATCCCCGACGCCGCCGCCGCCATGATGACGGCCATGGGCAGCCAGGACTGGGCCTGGCCCGATCACCTGTCCGATGCGCTCCGCGCCCTCCCCCCCGGTCATGCCTTCAGCGTGCCTGAAAACCTGTTTCGCAAGATCACGGACGAGGAACGCGCGGATTGGCAGCAACGCTTCGCGGGCGTCCGCACTTGACGCCCGCCCCTTGTTTCGCCCTGGCCTGACGGCAGCAGGCCCGAACGCAACCAACCCGATCCCAAGCCGGCCCACCCCTTCTTCTGTTCACAAGTATCCCACGGGGGTCCGGGGGTGTGAAACCCCCGGTCCGCGCTTGAGGCCGGGCGCATCTGCTAGTCCGACAGCGCCGCGATCTCGCGTCGGAACGGCAGCGCGTCGCCGATGTCGGGCTGGTCCAGATCCTCGGCATACCTCCGTCCGGCGTAGGTGGCCCAGGCGATCGGCCCCGGTGCCTCTGCGTCCCCGATCACCCTGACCGAGGCAATCCCCGCCGCCTCCCAGTCCGCTTGGCGCACCTTCAGCCCCTGGAACAGCCCGTCCTCGGCAATGCGCGAGGTGACCAGCACCGCCGCATCTGCCGCCACCTCGCGTACCTGCCCGGTATAGGTGCAGGCCAGCCGCGCACCCCCCGCGCCGAAACTGACCGGGGCCTGCGAAAGATGCAGCTTCACCCCGCGTTCCATCAGCCGGGTCTGGATCAGCCGCTGCTCCAGCGTGTTCTGCGTCCACTCCGCCACCTTGGCCGAGGGCGTCACGAACTCCACCTCGCATCCTCGCGCCACCAGCATCTCCGCCAGCACCGATCCCATGTAGAAATGATCATCGTCATACAGCACGACCCGTCCTGCGGGGATCCGCCCTGCCATCAGGTCGTCCGGTGTGAAAAGGGGCAATCTCCCCATCGGGATCGGGCTCAGATGATGCCGCGCGACCACATCGCGCCGCCATGCCGCCCCCGTCGCCACGGCCACATGCTGAAACCCGAACTCCAACACCTCCTCTGCCGAAAGCCTGCTCTCGAAGTAGGTCGAAACGTTCGCCATCGGCGCAATCTGCCCGGCCCGATAGTCCGCCACGCGCCCCCAGGCCGCCAGCCCCGGCAGCGCCCGCTCCTTCGTCACCCGGCCGCCCAGCGTCGTTGTCGCTTCCGCCAGTGCCACTTCATAGCCGCGCCGCCCCAGCACCAACGCGGCCTCCAGGCCCGCCGGACCGGCGCCCACGATCAGCACCCTGTCGCTCGCTCCCTTCGCCCTCACCCGCTCCGGATGCCAGCCCTTGCGCCATTCCTCCATGAAGGTCGGATTTTGCGTGCACCGGCTCAGCGCGCCTGTCATGTCCCCCGACACGCAGATATTGCAGCCGATGCACTCGCGAATATCCTCGAACCGGCCGTCCTCGATCTTTTGCGGCAGGAACGGATCCGCGATCGAGGGGCGTGCCGCGCCGATGAAATCGAGGATCCCTTCGCGCACCTGGCGCACCATGGCGTCAGGGCTGGTAAACCGTCCCACGCCCACCACAGGGCGCGGCGTCAACCCCTTGATCCCACGGACCAGCGCCTCTTGCGCGCCTTCATCGCTAAAACGGGACGTGCCGGAACACGCCTCCCACGTTCCCTGGGCCAGATCCCAGAGGTCGGGCAGATCTCTGTGCATCTCGATGAACTCGCGCACCTCGGCGTTGGAAAACCCCAGCGGCCCGTCCTCGTGCAGCGACAGCCGGATCGAGATCGCCACCTCGCCGCGCGTCTCCTCGCGCGCCTCCGCGATCACCTCGCGCAGGAACCGCGCCCGGTTTTCCAGCGATCCGCCATACTCGTCGCTGCGCTGGTTCGTCGCCCGGCTCAGAAAATGCTGCAGGATGCCAAAACCATGCGCGCCATAGAGGCAAACGATGTCGAACCCGGCCACCTGCGCCCGGCGGAAGGCATTGCGGAACCATCGGCGCAGGTCACGAATCCCCTCGCGATCCAGCGCACGCGCCTGCACCGGATCGGCGGTAAAGGTCAGGATTGGCCCCGCACTGACGGCGCGCGGCACCTCTCGGGTGTAAAGGTTCGGCCCGTTGATCCCGGAATAGGCCATCTGGATCCCAGCGAGTGCCCCGTGCGATTTCATCGCCTCGGCCATCCGCGCCAATGCCGGAATGTCCCGGTCATCCCACAACCGCTGTTCGATGAAGGGGGTGATCTCGGACGTGTGATGGATCTCGGTCTGCTCGGTAAAGATCACGCCCCAGCCGCCCTCCGCCTTCACGCGGCGCATCTCGGCCACGGCCGACGGGTCGCGATAGCCTCCGCCGTTGCAATGCGGTACCTGGAAAAAGCGGTTCTTCGCCAGCTTCGGACCGATCCGCACCGGCTCGAACAGCACGTCATGCTGTGGGGGGCGTGCATGTCGCGCCATCACTACGAGACCGGACGGAAATCAGCGATCTGGGTGGAAAGCAGGACCGGATCTGGCGCGGGAAGATCCGCGATCAGCAGCGCCTCTCCCAAACCCGCCTGCGCATGGATCGCCCCATCCGCGCCCACCAGAACCGACCCCCCGCAATAGGTCAGATCGCCCTCGGTCCCGCAGTAGTTGGCATAGGCGATCGCAACGGCATGGTTCACCGCCTGCGCCGGAACGGTCAATCGCGGCACATGCGTATAGGGCTGCATGTTTGCGGTCGGACAAAGGATCAGGCGCACCCCCCGACCTGACAGATCACGGATCAGGGGCGCGAACTCGATATCGTAGCAGATCAGCAGCGCCGCCAGCTGCCCATCAAGATCGAACGTCGTCAGCTGGGCACCTGGTGTGAAAAGCCTCTTTTCACGCGGGCCATAAAGCTGGGTCTTGCGATAATGCGATAAAAGCCCGCCATCCGGCCCGATCGCCAGCGCCGCATTGTAGATCTGCCCTGTCTCACTCTCGGCCACCCCGACCGTCACGCCACAGTGCGCGCGGCGCGCCAGTGGCGCGAGGGTTTCAACCCACTCGGCAAGGCTTCGCGCGCCGACACCCGGATCCGCCACGTTGTAGCCGGGCAGGAACACTTCGGGAAAGACCGCCATTCGCGCCCCCGCCGTGCCAGCAGCGGTCAGCATCCGCTCGATCAGCGCCAGCCCCGCCTCGGTCTCCCCGGCGGGCGATGGCCCCTGGTAGAGTGCAAGTTTCATCGCGACCGCCTCCATTTCCCGTATAGTCCCGCGGGGGCAACCTGACAAAGAAACGCCCGGCCCGCCAGCAGTTCTATCCGGCTCCAGGCATCGCCAACTGCCTGATCCGCCATCAGACAGCCCGATCAGACGCCAGACATTCGCCCAGAAAGGACATCTCGCCATCGTACAGCGCCCGTTGCGTCATCGCGCCCCTTCGCGCCCTTGTCAGGTGAGCGTGGGTGCGTGCAGCACCAGATTAGCCAAAACCTAATCAGCAGACCGGAATTCCGTTCTTTCACCAAACCCGGGACAGGTTCATCGTCTCGCCAACCTCCGCCGTTCCAGGGAACCCGACCATGATCCGTACCGGAAACGACTATCGCGCCTCGCTTCAGGATGGCCGCAAGATCTATGTCAACGGCGAGCGCGTCAAAGACGTCACGCGCCACCCCCAGTTCAAGCCGCTGGTCGATATCCGGGCCCGCATCTTCGACATGGCACATGACCCGGAAACGCGCGATGTGATGACCTGCCTGCAGGGCGGCGAGGTCAATGCAATCGGCTCTGCCTTGCCCTATACGCAGGAAGACTGGTGGGCCAAGCGCCGTGCCACCGATACCGTGATGGAAGCCGTGGGCGGCGTCGTGACCCGCGTCGGCGACGAGACGGTGGGCGAGATGTGGTCGCTCTACGATGGCGCCGATGTCCTGTCCGAGATCGACCCGCAATTTGCCCGCAACATCGAAACCCACATCCACAAGGTCCTCCGGTCGGACCCGTTCCATGTCTCGGCCAACACGGATCCCAAGGGGGATCGGTCCAAGGCGCCGCAAGACCAGGATCCCGACATGCTGCTGCATGTGGTCAAGGAAACCGATGCGGGCATCATCGTGCGCGGTGCCAAGTATGAAACCGCGGCCGCCTACGCCAACCAGGCCTTCACCAAGCCCACCATCGCCAACTGGGGCAATTCCGAACTTTCCGACTACGCCGTGGGCTTCATCTGTGATCTGGGCTCACCCGGCCTGACCTTCATCTGCCGCACCGGCTTCGCAGGTCGCGCGCCCGAGGCCGACTATCCGCTGGCCAACCGGTTCGACGAGGTCGACACGCTGGTAATCTTCGACAACGTGCTGATCCCATGGGAAAACGTGCTGTTCTATCGCCACACCCGGGCCGCGACCTTCATCCGGGCCACGCTGCATCGCTACTCGGCCTTCGCGTTCGTGCAGCGCAACCTCAAGGTTGCCGACATGCTGATCGGCGCGTCCCTGTTCAACGCCCGCCAGACCGGCCTCGACAAGCAGCAAGCGGTGCAAGAGAAACTTGCCGAGTTAGCCCTCTACCGCGAGACGATCAACGCCCACCTGACGGCGGCGATCACGCTGGCCGAACGCTCGCCGGCGGGCCTGATGATGCCAAACCAATCGCTGCTCATGGCCGGCAGGGTCGTCGCCTGTTCCCAACTATACGAGGCGATCAACACCGCCCGCGACCTGTGCGGCGGCCAGATCTGCGTGACACCCGACGCCGCAGCCTTCGCCCACCCCGAGACGAAACCCTGGCTCGACAAATACTACACCCTGAATGACGACTGGCAGGCCGAAGATCGGCGAAAACTGCTCGCCTATGCCCGCGACCTGATCTCGTCGGATTACGCCGGTCATCGTCTTGCCTTCCAGATGTTCGCCCAAAGCCCGCGCTTCAATCAGCTTCAGGCCGTCTATCGGACCTTCGACTGGGACGGGCCGCTCGATTTCGTCAAGAAATCGGCCGGTCTGTCCGACCGCGTGCGCGCCGCCACAGACCGTCCCGAAGGCGATGGCGCCGTTGCGCGCTGGTTTTCCGACGCCGTGCTGCCCAAGGCCGCCGAATAGCAATGGCGCAAAACGATCCCGCCCTCAGCCCGATCGAGCAGTTGCGCGCCAACGTCGCCCTGCCCTTCGCCAGGGCCCGTGCCATGCCGAAATCGGTCTACACCTCGCCCGACTTCGCCGCACTGGAACTGAAGCACATCTTTGCCCGCGACTGGCTTTGCGCCGGGCGCGCCGATGCGCTGCCCCACCCCGGCGACTATCTGACCATGCAGATCGCCGGCGAGCCGATCATCGTGCTGCGCGACCAGGATGGGCAGATCCGGGCGATGTCGAATGTCTGCCGGCACCGCATGTCCACCCTGCTCGAAGGTCGCGGCACCACCAGGGCGATCGTCTGCCCTTACCATGCCTGGACATACAACCTCGACGGTACGCTGCGTGGCGCGCCCGCGATGACGCTGAACGACACCTTCTGCAAGACCGACATCGCCCTGCCCCGCGTGCGCTGCGATGTCTGGCTTGGCTGGATTCTGGTCACGCTCGACCCCGACGCGCCACCGCCCGAAGACCGGCTGGCCGATGTCTCGGCCCTGATCGGCAAGTTCGAGATCGAGAACTACGTCGAAGCCTTCCGCGAAGACTTTCGCTGGGCCACGAACTGGAAGGTGCTGGCCGAGAATTTCATGGAAAGCTACCACCTGCCGGTCTGCCACGCCGGCACCATCGGCGGACACGTCGATCTGCTGAAGATGACATGCCCCGAAGGCCTCCCCGCCTTCAACTATCACTATATCCTGAAGAACGACGCGCTGGACCTGACGCTCGCACATCCGACAAACACCCGGTTGCAGGGTGACGAACGTCGCACCACCTGGCTTCTCTCGATCTATCCGTCGCTGATGATCACCCTGTCACCGGGCTATTTCTGGTATCTCAGCCTCACGCCGGACGGTCCCGGTCATGTCAATGTCGTCTTTGGTGGCGGACTGGCGCCGGAATTCGTGTCGGACCCGAAATCGGCAGAACATTTCGCACGCCTCAAGGCGCTGCTCGACGAGGTGAACATCGAGGACAAGGGGTGCGTGGAACGGGTCTATCGCGGCCTCGTCGCGGGCCTGTCCGATCCCGGCCCCCTCAGCCATCTCGAACGCCCGAACTATGATTTCGCGCGCTACATTGCCGAAAGGATACCCAGCTGACCTGCCGCACTTCTTCTGTTCCCAAATATCCCCGGGGGGTCCGGGGGGCAGGCAGCCCCCCGGCGCCCTCCGCCAGCGCAACGGTCGCCGACAGGAACGCAGCGCTTCGGGACAGCTTCATCGCCGGCATGTCCCGTGCGGCAACCACCGTGAACATCGTCACCACCGATGGCCCCGCGGGCCGCGCCGGCGTCACCGTCTCTGCCATGTCCTCGGTTTCCGCCGACGGGACTACACCGACGCTGCTCGTTTGCGTCCATCACCTGTCGCCGGCGGCCGCGACCATGCTCGCAAATGGCTGCTTCGCCGTGAACCTGCTGCGCGACGATCAGTCCCACATCTCCGAGACCTTTGCCGGCCGCCACAAGGCGGCAACCGCCGACAAGTTCGCCTGCGCGGAATGGCTCCCGATGATGACCGGCTCGCCACGCGTGGTCGATCCGCTGGTGGCCTTCGACTGCAAGATCCAGTCGGCGCAGCGTGTCGGCACCCACCACGTCTTTATCGGCGCGGTGCAGGAGACATGCCTGCCCGCCTCCGGAACCCCGCTCGTCTATGCAAACCGGGCGTATGGCGCCCCGGTGCGCCTGATCCCTCCGGCACAAGGGGGCGAAGCCCGCGCACTTCGGATCGGCTGCCTCGCCGCCTTCGGGCCCTACCTGATGCCCTCGATCCTGTCGGCCTTCGAAATCGCCGAGGGGCCCGTCGATCTCGATCTGCAAGAGGGCGACCAGCGCCAGCTACTGACGCAGCTACGCGACGGAACGATCGATCTCGCCTTCCTTTACGATTTCGATCTTGGCGAAGGGATCACCCGCCTGCCCATCGCCGATGTCGCCCCTTACGTTCTCTTGCCCGAAGGGCACCCCCTCGCCACCAGGCCCGATCTTGCCATCCCCGATCTGCTGGCGCACCGGATGGTGCTGCTTGATGCCCCGCCGTCACGCGACTACTTCCTGTCGCTGTTCGAGGGCCATGGGGCGCCCGAAATCAGTTACCGCGCCCGCAGCTTCGAAATGGTGCGCGGCATGGTTGCCAATGGCCTCGGCTTCTCGATCCTCGCCACGAAGCCGGCCAGCGACATGAGCTATGATGGTCGCCGGCTCGTCACCCGCCCGCTCACCGGCACCCCGCCGAAAAGCCGTCTCGTGCTCAGCGGCCGCGCTGGCGCCAGTCAGACAGCCGCGACCGAAGCCTTCGTGTTCCACACCGCCCATGTCTTCGGACTGGACCTTGCCTGAAAGACCCACATGGCCCACACCCGCATCCGCCCCTTCAATACCCGCGACACCTACCCGGAGCAGAAGCTCGACAACGACCTGGCCCACGCCGTCGTTGCGCGCGGCACGATGGTCTTCCTGCGCGGACAGTGCCCTCAGGATCTCGATACGGCCCAGAACATCGAAAGCCACGATCCCGTCGCGCAGACCCACAAGGTGATGCAGAACATCCGCCAGCTGATCGAGGAGTCTGGCGGGCAAATGGAACACCTCTGCAAACTCGTGGTCTATCTGACCGACGTGCGCCACCGCGAGGCGGTCTATCAAACCATGGGCGAGTATATCCGGGGCGTTCACCCGGTCTCGACCGGGGTGGTCGTGACGGCGCTTGCACGGCCCGACTGGCTGGTCGAGATCGACGCGACCGCGGTGATCCCGGACTGATCTTCATCCCGAACCCCCGGGGGGCTGTCTGCCCCCGGCGCCTGCATGGAAAGCGCTCTGTGATGACCTTTACTCTCGCCGCCCGTTGCCCTGAAACCGGTCAGTTCGGGGTCGCAATCGCGTCGTCCTCGCCCGCCGTGGCGGCGCGCTGCGCGCATGTTCGCGCCGGGGTGGGGGCGGTGGCGAGCCAGAACGTGACCGATCCGGCCCTCGGCCCCGAACTGCTCGACCTGCTGGCCGAGGGGTTGGGCGCAAGAGATGCGCTGGACAGCGTGACGCGCGGCCGCGCCTTCATCGACTGGCGGCAACTGCTGGTGGTCGACGCGGCGGGCGGTGTGGCGATCCATTCCGGGCAGCAGGTGCTGGGGGTCTGGGCCGAGGCAGCCGCGCAGGACTGCGCC
>JBGSQL010000131.1:0-4668 GCA_041738105.1 Rhodobacter sp.
GTAGTCCATGTTGCCATAGACGCCGGTGGCCGGGCCGCCCGCATAGGACATGTCGCGCCCGGTGAAGAACTCGGCAATGTCCTCATAAGCCGACCAGTTGACCGGAACGCCAAGGTCGTAGCCGTACTTGGCCTTGAAGTCCTCCATCGTCTTGGGGTCCGTGAACCAGTCGTAGCGGAACCAGTAGAGGTTCGCGAACTGCTGGTCGGGCAGCTGGTAAAGCTTGCCGTCGGGCGCAGTCGTGAACTTGGTGCCGATGAAGTCCGCCAGATCCAGCGTCGGCGAGGTGACGGAGGCGCCTTCGTTCGCCATCCAGTCGGTCAGGTTGCGCACCTGCTGATAGCGCCAGTGGGTGCCGATCAGGTCGCTGTCGTTGATGTAGGCGTCGTAGATGTTCTCGCCTGACTGCATCTGGGTCTGAAGCTTCTCGACGACGTCGCCTTCGCCGATCAGGTCATGCGTCACCTTGATGCCGGTGATCGCGGTGAAGGCCGGGGCCAGCACCTTGGATTCGTATTCATGCGTGGTGATGGTTTCCGACACCACCTTGATGTCCATCCCGGCGAAAGGCTTCGCCGCGTCGACAAACCATTGCATCTCGGCTTCCTGATCGGCGCGGCTCAGCACCGACAGCTCGCCGATCTCGGCGTCGAGGAACGCTTTCGCGGCCTCGATATCCGCCCAGGCGGGTGCGCCGGTGGCGAACAGCGCCAGCGCAATCGCGGTTGAGGTATGACGTAGTCTCATTGATCGAAACTCCTCCCAGAGTGGACTTCCTTGTGCCGGGTTGCCCCCCGGCAGGGTCGAGAACCCCGGCTAGACCCAGCGGAACACCGCGGCGGCATAGACAAGGCATAGGATCGGGGCGACCCAGATCAGGTCGGGCCCGAAGGCGGCGAGCACGGCCAGATGGATGAAGGCCGAGCCCAGAAGGGTAATGAACAGACGGTCGCCCCGTGTCGTCTCGATGCGCAGGATGCCGAGGCGCGGGGTTTCGGGGAACCGGATCGCAAGGATCGTGAACAGGATCAGCACCGAACCGATGCACCAGAAGAAGAGCGCCGTCGGAAAGGTCCAGGCCATCCAGCCGCCCGGGATCATCGGATCGGTCCAGGCGATGCCATCCTCGCCCCGCGGCGTGGCCCAGACGAGGAACGCCAGGATCGCCGCAAGGATCACCGCCGTCGCGACATAGATCGTCGTCCAGGGCGTGCGGGAGCGGGTGTCAGCGGCCATCAGAGTGCCCCCCGGATGCGGTTGTAGAGCGGTTCGGCCTGCGCGGGCGAGACGGTTTCAAGCGCGATCATCTCGCCCGAGCGCATCAGCGCCACCACCGGCCCCGGAGCTGCGCTGTTGTTCTCGACCCAGAGCGCCGAGATATCCTCACTGCGCAGGGTGATCGGGTTGCGGGGGCCGGTCAGCCCGTCGGCAGAGGTCAGCGACACAAGCGCCATCACACCCTCCCCAGGGCAAAGCCCTTGGCGATGTAGTTGCGCACGAAGTAGATCACGAGCGCGCCGGGGATGATCGTCAGCACCCCCGCCGCCGCCAGCACGCCCCAGTCCATCCCCGAGGCGCTGACGGTGCGCGTCATGATCGCCGCGATGGGCTTGGCGTTCACTGCCGTCAGGGTGCGCGACAGCAGCAGTTCCACCCAGGAGAACATGAAGCAGAAGAAGGCGGCTACCCCGATCCCGCTTGCGATCAGCGGCATGAAGATGCGGATGAAGAAGCGGGGGAAGCTGTAGCCGTCGAGATAGGCCGTCTCGTCGATCTCCTTGGGCACGCCGCGCATGAAGCCTTCCAGGATCCAGACCGCCAGCGGCACGTTGAACAGGCAATGCGCCAGCGCCACCGCGATATGCGTGTCGAACAGCCCGACGCTGGAATAAAGCTGGAAGAACGGCAGCGCGAACACCGCCGGTGGCGCCATGCGGTTGGTCAGCAGCCAGAAGAACAGGTGCTTGTCGCCCATGAAGCTGTAGCGGCTGAAGGCATAGGCCGCCGGCAAGGCCACGCTGAGCGAGATGACGGTGTTCATCACCACATAGATCAGCGAGTTGACGTAGCCCATGTACCACGACGGGTCGGTCAGGATGACGCGGTAGTTTTGCAGCGTGAACTCGTAGGGCCACAGCGTGAAGGTCGAGGTGATCTCCTGGTTGGTCTTGAAGCTCATGTTCACGAGCCAGTAGATCGGCAGCATCAGGAACAGGATGTAGATCACCATGACCACGGCCGAGCCGTTGACGCGCGGCAGGCTGCGGGCGCGGGTCGCGCTGGTGGCGATTGCCGTGTCGGCCATCAGCGGGCCTCCTCTTTGTCGAGGTTGGTCATCACGGTGTAGAACACCCACGAGACAAGCAGGATCACCAGGAAGTACATGATCGAGAACGCCGCCGCCGGACCAAGGTCAAATTGCCCGATGGCCATCTTCACAAGGTCGATCGACAGGAAGGTGGTGGCATTGCCAGGACCGCCGCCGGTGACGACGAAGGGTTCGGTGTAGATCATGAAGCTGTCCATGAAACGCAGCAGAACGGCGATCAGCAGCACGCCCTGCATCTTCGGCAGCTCGATATAGCGGAATACCTTCCACCGGCTCGCCTGGTCGATCTTCGCGGCCTGATAATAGGCCTGCGGGATGGATTGCAGCCCGGCATAGCACAGGAGCGCGATGAGCGAGGTCCAGTGCCACACGTCCATCACGATGATCGTGGCCCAAGCGTCGAAGGCATCGTTGGTATAGTTGTAGTCGATGCCCATCCAGGCCAGCGTATGGCCCAGCAGACCGATATCCACACGCCCGAAGATCTGCCAGATCGTGCCGACCACGTTGAACGGGATTAAAAGCGGCAGCGACATCAGGATCAGGCAGACCGACGCCCAGAAGCCCTTTTTCGGCATGTTCAGCGCGATGAAGATGCCGAGTGGCACCTCGATGGCGAGGATTATGGCCGAGAACATGATCTGGCGGCCAAGTGCATTCCAGAGCCGGTCGGAATGGAGCATCTCGTCGAACCATTCGATCCCCGCCCAGAAGAAGGCGTTGTCGCCGAAGGTGTCCTGCACTGAATAGTTGACGACGGTCATCAGCGGGATGACGGCCGAGAACGCGACCAGCACCAGCACCGGCAACACCAGGAACCAGGCCTTCTGGTTGACAGTCTTTTCCATCAGGCGGCCCTCCCCAGGCGGCTTTCGGGGCGCACGCGCCAGTCATCGGCATAGACCAGCGTGCGAGACGGCTCGAAGACCAGCCGCGCCGCGCCCGCCGGTACCGCCGCCCCTTCGGGCAGAAGCGCGTTCAGCTCGCGCCCCTCGAACTCGGCCCGCAGGATGCGGTGTCGGCCCACATCCTCGACGCGCCGCACCGTCACCGGCAGCCCGCCCGCGTCGTCGAGGCTCACGAATTCAGGCCGCACGCCGATCTGCACCCGGCCCTGCGGACGCCCATAGGACGCACCGAGCGGGATCGCATGCCC
The DNA here is from genome assembly GCA_041738105.1 of Rhodobacter sp. Lineage (GTDB taxonomy): Bacteria > Pseudomonadota > Alphaproteobacteria > Rhodobacterales > Rhodobacteraceae > Aliitabrizicola. The sequence goes on from JBGSQL010000131.1 coordinate 3,486, forward strand.
ACCAACCATCGCCCGGTCACCCTCGACCACGGCGTCGAGCAGGTTCATCCCCGGCGAGCCGATGAAGTAGCCGACGAAGGTGTGTTCGGGCGTCTCGAACAGCTCCTGCGGGGTGCCCATCTGCACCACGCGCCCGTCATACATCACCACCACCTTGTCGGCGAAGGTCAGCGCCTCGGTCTGGTCATGGGTCACATAGATCATCGTGTGCCCGAACTCGCGGTGCAGCGACTTCAGCTGCGTGCGCAACTCCCACTTCATGTGCGGGTCGATCACCGTCAGCGGCTCGTCGAACAGGATCGCGTTCACATCCTCGCGCACCATCCCGCGCCCGAGGCTGATCTTCTGCTTGGCATCCGCCGTCAAGCCGCGCGCCTTGCGGCCCAGTTCGGCTTCCATCCCGATCATCTTCGCGATCTGGGCAACGCGCGCCGCGATGTAGCCTGCGTCCATGCCACGGTTGCGCAGCGGGAAGGACAGATTGTCGCGCACCGTCATCGTGTCGTAGACCACCGGGAACTGGAACACCTGTGCGATGTTGCGCTCGGTCGTCGGCGCGTTCGTGACGTCGCGCTCGCCGAACAGCACCCGGCCCTGGCTGGGATGCACCAGTCCCGAGATGATATTCAGAAGCGTGGTCTTGCCGCAACCCGACGAGCCCAGAAGCGCATAGGCCCCGCCATCGTCCCAGACGTGGTCCATCTCCTTCAGCGCAAAGTCCTGCTCGCCCCGCGGATCGGGAAAGTAGGAATGCGCGAGCTTCGACAGCGTGATCCGTGCCATCCCGTCCCCCTCAGGCCGCCAGCGCATAGGCGGCAGGCGCCACCAACGCGCCATCCGCGCCGAACACATAGACATGCATCGGATCGAGCCAGACCGACACCTCGGTCCCCGATGCCAGGTCATGCACCCCGTGCACCAGCCCGACCCAGCGATCGGTCCCGTGCATCAGGTGCAGAAAACTCTCCGATCCGGTGATCTCGGTCACCGTGACGGTGCAGGGAAACTCCACCGCATCGCCCGAATGGCGGTTCAGCTCCAGATGGTTGCCCCGGAACCCTGCCAGATAGCGCCCGTCCGGCAGACCGGCGAAAGGTCCCTCGGCTGGCGCATTCGCTTGGCCGCCGAAGTTCACCCGGTTGCCGATCTTGGCACAGGAGATGAAGTTCATCGGCGGGTCCGA
>JBGSQL010000148.1:0-3481 GCA_041738105.1 Rhodobacter sp.
GGCGGCCTGGGCCGGGGAGGTTGGTGCCGATCGCCTGGCGCTGGCCGTGACCGGCGCGAACCTGCCTGCGCGCGCGCTCTACGCTTCCCTCGGCATGGTGCCTGTGGGACAGTATCATTATCGAATGACGTGAGCCTGAAGAGGTCCGAACGATGTCCGTGACCGCCCGCGTCCGGAGAGGCCCGTTGTGGGGGGCGGCCCTGATCCTTTTGATGGCGGTGTGTCCCGCCTTTTCGATGAGCCTCGAGTTTCCATGGCAGGCGACCCCGACGGTTTCGCGGAGTGAAGCGTTGACAAGTTACGGGCTTCCCCTTGGGCCCTGGGGGGATGACGGGGTGCCGGTTCGCAGGATCGAGGGGGCGCGGACGGACCGTGCCTGGCGGATTGCAGCCCCGGGTCTGACCACGCTTGAATTGCTGGCGCCGTTGCGCGAGCAGGTCGTGGCGCAAGGCTATCAGGTGATCTGGGAGTGCGAGACGCGGGCCTGTGGCGGCTTTGATTTCCGGTTCGCGATTGATGTGCTGAATGAGCCCGACATGCATGTCGATCTGGGCGATTTCCGGTTTCTTGCTGCCGAACGGGCTGGTTTGGACGGCCCCGTCGCGATCAGCCTGCTGGTCAGCAGGTCGGGAGACACCGGGTTTGTCCAGATGATCGCAATTGGTGGTCCTGCACCCAGCATCGTTGCACCAGTTGTTGCTGATCCCGGCGAGGTTCCTGCTATTTCAGCGATTACGCAGCCGGGTGGGATCGCAGAGGGCTCGATCGGGCGGCAGCTTGAGACGGGAGGGGCCGTTGCACTGGACGACCTGACCTTTGAGAGTGGATCGGCGCGGTTGGGACCGGGAGGGTTCCCGTCGCTTGAGGCGCTGGCCGCCTATCTGAAGGCCAACCCCGAGCGGACAGTTGCGCTTGTCGGGCACACCGATGCCTCGGGCCCGCTTGCGGTGAACATTGCCCTTTCGACGGCCCGCGCGGCGTCGGTGCGGGAACGGCTGATCCGGGATCATGGCATCCCGCAGGATCGGGTGGAGGCTGAGGGTGTGGGTTATCTTGCCCCGCGCGCCACGAACCTGACGGAAGAGGGGCGGGCCCGAAACAGACGGGTGGAAGTCATCCTGATTTCGACCCAATAGCGGGGCGCATCCGGCAATCCGGCGCTGGCGGGATCACCAGTTGTCCGGACCCTTGTCCATGTACCGCCGTGCAAGGAAGTCGATGAAGGCGCGGACCTTTGGCTGTGTGAAGCGGCCCGGCGGGTAGACTGCGTAGATGCCCTGGATTTCGACCGGAAGCCCCGGAATGGCCTCTTCGACAAGACCCTGACGCTTGGCGTCGGCAAAGAGGAAGCTGGGCAGATAGGCGATACCAAGGCCGGAAATGGCGGCGTTCAGCAACGACTGGCCGTCATTGACCGTCAGCCAGCCGGCGGTGCGGACCTGACGCTTTTCGCCGGAGGGGGCGATCACCTTCCAGACGTTGCCATTGGCCTGATTTGAGTAGTGCAGAAGCTTGTGCTCATTCAGATCGTCGATCCGCTGCGGCCGACCGAACTTCTGGAAATAGGACGGCGCCCCGATCATCCGCTTGGTGGTCTCGGTCAGCTTGCGGGCGCGCAGGCTGCTGTCTTCCAACTCACCCACCCGGATCGCCATGTCGAAGCCTTCCGAGATCAGTTCGACGTAGCGGTTGTTCAGCACCATGTTCACGGTGATGTCGGGATATTCGAGCAGAAAGTCACCCAGGATCGGGGACAGCAGATTGACGCCGAAATCGGTCGCCACAGAGATACGAAGCAATCCCGATGGGGCAGATTGCATCGAGGTGACCAAGGCATCCGCCTCGCCGGCGTCGTTCAGCACGCGGCGCGCCCGGTCATAGTAGGCCAAGCCGATCTCGGTCGGGCTGACGCGCCGTGTCGTGCGGTTCAGAAGGCGCGCGCCAAGCCGTGCCTCAAGCGCGGAGACGTGTTTCGAGACGGCGGATTTGGATATCCCCATCTTCTTGGCCGCGTCCGTGAAGCCGCCCTGGTCTACTACCGTGGCAAAGGCTTCCATCTCGGTCAATCGGTCCATTGTCGTCCCCATGCAGACTGTGCGGGTTGCAAAGCCTGTATTGGTCGCGAATTCGGGCAAGATTGCGGTGCTGTGGGGTCACTCTCGCGGTATTGTCAGGGACCGATCATGGCAGCCCAGGCGCGGCTCTCGCTACAGTTGCGCGGCAAGGCGGGCGCCCTGATCTATCGCGCGTTTTGCGTCCAGCTCGGTCGCCACATCGGCCCCGCCAATCACCTGATGTTCAATGCCTGCAGCCGTCAACGCGTCGGACAAATCGCGTCGCGGCAGCTGTCCGGCGCACAGAACGATCGTATCGGCGGGGATCAACTCTGGGTTCTGTCGGTCTGCGCCCTGGCTGATCTGCAGGCCCTCGGGCGCAATCCGGTCATAGTTCACACCACCCCGCATCCGGACGCCCTTGGCGAGCAGGCTTGCGCGGTGGATCCAGCCTGTCGTCTTGCCCAGGCCGCGGCCCGGTTTTTCAGCCTTGCGTTGCAGCAAGACAACCTCGCGCGCGGCGGGTTCGGGCTGTGGGCCGTCGGCGGCAAGGCCACCGGCCACCTGTGCGGGGTCGCCCACGCCCCATTCCCGGCGCCAGAGCGGGAGGTTTTCAGTTGGGCTTTCGCCCTGGTGGACAAGATACTCGGCCACGTCAAACCCGATGCCGCCCGCACCGACGATGGCAACGCGCCGTCCCACCGGCGCACCGGTGAGCACGTCAAGATAGCCCAGCACGTTCGGTCCATCCTGCCCGGGGATGCCCGGATCGCGCGGCAGGACGCCGGTTGCGACAACCACATGGTCGAAGCCGTGCAGATCATCCACGGTGGCGCGGGTTGACTGCCGCACCTTGACGCCGGTCTTGGCGATCATCGTCTGAAACCAGCCCACAAGGCCGTTGAATTCTTCCTTGCCCGGGACCTGGCGCGCAAGGTTCAACTGACCGCCCAGATCCGGTGCGGCCTCGAACAGTGTCACGTCATGGCCCCGCTGGGCTGCGACCATGGCACACATCAGGCCGGCTGGACCGGCCCCGACAACGGCGATGCGCCGCGGGGTCGTGGCCGGGGGATAGGTCAGTTCGGTTTCATGGCACGCCCGGGGGTTGACGAGGCAACTCGTCAGCTTGCCGGAAAACGTGTGATCGAGGCAGGCCTGGTTGCACGCGATACAGGGCGCGATCTCGCTGGCGCGGCCCGCAGCCGCCTTGGCCACGAAATCCGGATCGGCCAGAAACGGGCGGGCCATCGACACCATGTCGGCCAGGCCCTGTGCCAGAAGATCCTCGGCCACCTCGGGCGCGTTGATCCGGTTCGAGGTGATGACGGGGATGCCCACCTCGGGGCGCAGCCGGCCGGTCAGCCAGGCAAAGGCGGCGCGGGGGACCGAGGTGGCAATCGTCGGCACCCGCGCCTCGTGCCAGC
>JBGSQL010000151.1:0-3172 GCA_041738105.1 Rhodobacter sp.
GGGGCGCAGGCTCGACCAGCGCGCGGGTCCGCCAAGGCGCGCGGTCATCTCGGGCGGCAGCACGTTCGACGATCCGACGAAATCGGCGACAAAGCGGGTGCGGGGGCGGCCATAGACCTCTTCCGGGGTGCCGACCTGCGCCACCTTGCCGTCCGAGAAGACGGCCACCTGATCGGCCATGCTCAGCGCCTCGCCCTGATCATGGGTCACGAACACAAAGGTAATCCCCAGACGCCGTTGCAGCGCCTTGAGTTCATCCTGCATCGCTTCGCGCAGCTTCAGATCCAGCGCGCCCAGCGGTTCGTCCAGCAACAGCACGCGCGGCTCGTTCACCAGTGCACGCGCCAGCGCGACACGTTGGCGCTGCCCACCCGAAAGCTGGCCCGGCTTGCGCGCGCCGTAGTCTTCCAGCTTGACCAACGCCAGCATCTCGTCTGCCTTGGCGTGCCGCGCCGCCCGCGCCACGCCCTTGACCATCAACCCATAGGCCACGTTGTCACGCACGTTCATGTGCGGAAACAGGGCGTAGTCCTGAAACACGGTGTTCACGTTGCGCCGGTTCGGCGGGATCGCGCCCGAATCCGCGCCAAAGATCCGCACCTCGCCGCCAGTCGGCTTCTCGAACCCCGAGATCAGCCGCAGGCAGGTGGTCTTGCCCGAACCTGACGGGCCGAGCATCGCGAAGAAGGATCCTTCCGCAATGGTCAGATCAACGCCATCCACCGCCCGCACGGGCCCGAAGTGGCGGGAGACGTTCCGAAATTCGACGGCAGCGGTCATGGATCACCTGATCTTCCCTGTGGGGAAGTGAAGGCCCCGGACGCGGCCGAGGCAGTGTCGGATCGGTCTGGGGTGGGGGCCGCCGCAAGGGCCGCCCCCGATGCCGGATCAGCGCCCGCCGATCACGCCGATATAGTCCGAGACCCAGCGATAGTAGGGCACGCATTCCCCCTGCGGGCAGGATGAAACGGGGGTGGTCCAGAACCGGATCCTGTCGAAGTCGTCAAAGCCGTTCTTCGTGCAACCCTCGGCGGTCTGCATCCCGCGCCCGTCGGTGCAGGCGGCCGGCACCACCGGGTTTGCGCCGAACCAGACCGACAGGTCGGATTGCAGGTTCGAGGCCAGCGAATGTTCCATCCACAGGTAGGCGCAGTTCGGATTCTCGGCGTCGACATGCATCATCGTCGTGTCGGCCCAGCCCGTCGCGCCTTCGGCGGGAATGACCGAAGCCACGGGGAAGTTCTCGGATTGCAGCAGGTTCACCTGGAACGGCCAGGTTCCCGACGCAACGACGCCCTCGTTCTTGAAATCATCCATCTGGATGAACGCATCGTGCCAGTAGCGGCTGACCAGTTCGCGCTGCTGGCGCAACAGGTCGAGTGCCGCCTTGTACTGATCCTCGTTCAACTCGTAGGGCGAGGTGATGCCCAGCTCGGGCTTGTGCGTCATCAGGTATTGGGCCGCATCGGCGACATGGATCGGGCCGTCATAGGCCTGCACGCGGCCCTTGTTCGACTTGCCGTCGGGCAGCGTCATTTCCTCGAACACGACGTTCCAGGATGTCGGCGGCGTGTCGCCAAAAACCTCGGTGTTGTACATCAGCACGTTCGGCCCCCACATGTAGGGCACGCCGAAATGCACGCCATCCACCGTGTGCCAGGGCGCATTTGCCAGGCGCGGGTCGATCGTGCCCCAGGACGGGATCAGATCGGGGTTGATCGGCTGCACGCGCTTGCCCGCAACCAGCCGCAGCGAGGCATCGCCCGAGGCCGTGACCAGATCGAAGCCCCCCTCGTTCATCAGCGCCACCATCTCGTCCGAGGTGTTCGCGGTCTTGACGTTCACCTTGCAGCCGGTCGCCTGCTCAAAGGAGGTGACCCAGTCGAATTCCTTCATCGTCTCGCCGCGCTCGATATAGCCCGGCCAGGCGACGATGTTCACCTGCCCCTCGCCGGCGCCGATCGCGGTCATCTGCGCAAACGCCGGGGTAAAGGCGATCGAGGCGGCCAGCGCGGTGCTGCCCAAAAGCTTGAGGTTTGTCATGACGTGCTCCCTGTCACGCGGCCCGATCTGGCAGGCCGGCAAATACGTGCAAAAAGCCTAAGACTGCCAAAAGACGTTTCGCAATATCAAAACGCAGAAAGGCAATATCGGAAAAACCGATAGCTCAGCGCTGTGGCGTCGCGCTGGCGGAAATCGCGCTCTGGGCCGAGCGGACAAAGTTCAGCGCGGGCGCGCTCAGCGGCGCACCGCGCCGCCACGCCAGCCCGACCTGCACCGTCGGCAGGTCGCCCGACACGTCGCGGATCTCGATCCGGTCGCCTTCCAGCGACCAGGGCCGATAGACCAGGCCCGGCAGGATCGCAACGCCCGCACCGGTCGCGACCAGGCTGCGCACCGCCTCGACCGACCGGGTGCGAAAGGCGATCTCGGGGCGCACCTTCAGGGCGCTCATCAGCGCCTTCATGCTTTCCTCGATCTCGTCCACCATCAACTGGATCAGCGGTTCGCCCGCCACCTGATCCAGCGTGATCGCCTCTTCCCCCGTCAACCGATGGCCCAGCGGCAGCCAAAGCCGATAGGGCGAAACCACCAGTGTCTCGACCTGCATCGCCATCCGGTCGCGGATCGAAGAGGTCAGCAGGACCGCCACGTCAAGCTCGCCGCCGATCAGCAGGTGTTGCAGGTAGTCGCCACTGTCCTCGATCACGTTCAACTCGACCTGCGGATGGGCCCGGCGAAACCGGCTGAGGATGTCCGACAACACATAGCCCGCCACCAAAGAGGTGACGCCGAGCGACAGCTTGCCCCCTCCGCCGCCGTCCTCTTCGCGAAATGCCAGCCGTGCGGTCGCGACATCGGTCAGGATCTGGCGCGCGTGGCGCAGAAAGAGACTGCCCTTGTGGGTCAGGCCAAGGCCGCGCGCTTGCCGGTCAAACAGCGTGACACCCAGATCATCCTCCAGCGCGCGGATCGCTTCGGTGACCGACGACTGGCTGATCGACAGCGCCCGCGCGGCACCCGAGACGCTGCCCTGTTCGGCCGCGGCCACAAAGAACTGAAGCTGGCGAAAGGTGAAGGCCAAGGCAGGCTCCGTGACGGATCGCGCCACGTTCCGCGCGCGGGCGCGCGCTGTCAACCGCAGGGCCGCGTCGTCGGGCGAGGGGCGATT
>JBGSQL010000222.1:0-2164 GCA_041738105.1 Rhodobacter sp.
CGCACCGCCTGGCCCGACGCGCAGGCCGCCCTGGGCCGCGCGGGCTTCGCCTGCGAGGAACCGTCAGCGTGAATTGCGGGGTGCCTGCATAAATGACCCCCTCGACAATTCCCCAATACCTGGACCGCTGGGTCCGGTTACAGCCCGACAAGCACTTTGCGTCATTCCTCGACATCCGCGGCAACGCGCTGTCGCATTACACCTACCGCACGTTCGATGCTCGCAGCCGGTCGCTTGCGGCGAGCCTGTCTCGGTCGGTAAGTGTTGCCCGCGGCGACCGAGTGATCCTCGCCTACGCGCCGGGTCTGGAACTGTTCGCGGCCTTCGTGGCGTGCACCCGGATCGGGGCGATCCCCGTGGTCACCGCGGCGCCGCGATCGGCCGAAACCCGGGCACGATTGCAGCGGATCCTGAAGGATTGCGGCGCCGCCATCGTGCTGACCGACGATGCCAATAGCGACGTGCTTGCGACCTCGGAAACCGCCGGCCCGACGGACCAGCACGGACCCCGGGTCATCAGCACAGAGGGGTTCGACGGGTCGGATCAGGACGATATCCGCGAAGAGACCAGCAAAGTTTTGTTTCTTCAGTATTCTTCGGGATCGACGGGCGAGCCCAAGGGCGTCGCCGTTTCGCATGAGAACGTGATCCACAATTGCCGCGTCGCAAGCCACGACGAGCCGGTCGGCGTGTCATGGCTGCCGCAGTTCCACGATATGGGAATGATCGGTTATTACCTGTTCCTGATCGTCAAAGGCGGCACAACAATCGGATTTTCGCCGTCGGATTTCCTGCGCCGGCCGGTTCTCTGGTTCGAAACGCTCAGCAAGTACGCAGGCACGATCACCTCGGCGCCGAATTTCGGCTTTCAGTACTGCCTGTCGGAGAAACGGATTCCCGACGCGGCGCTCGAGGGCCTTGACCTGAGCTCGGTCCGATCCTTCATGAACGGATCCGAGCCGGTCGATCCACAAACCGTTCGCCGGTTTCAGGAGCGTTTCGCGCGCTTCGGCCTCGACCCGCAGGCGCTCGCCGTCGGCTACGGTCTGGCGGAAAATACGTTGGCGGTGAGCGTTACGAACGGTGGTGCGTCGATCTACGTGGACAAGCGCGCGTTGGAACGCGGCGATGTCGTGCCGGTCGCAGGCAAAGGCGGTGACGGCGCCAGTGAATTGATGAGTTGCGGCCGCCCGCTCGACGGCATCAGGGTTCGCATCGTTAACCCCGAAACGCGAGCCCTCGTGCCAGAGGGCAAGGTCGGGGAAATCTGGGTTGCCGGCAAAAGCACATGCCTTGGCTACTGGGGGCAGGCCGATGCGTTGCAGGGTGCCTTCGGGAATACCTTGCACGGCGAACCCGGGGACAGGGACGCCTACCTGGCGACCGGAGATCTCGGGTTCCTGAAGAATGGCGAGGTCTTCGTCTGCGGCCGCCTGAAAGACGTCATCATCCTGCGCGGCAGAAATTACTTCGCCGTCGATCTGGAAAACGCGATCGGAGCCGCGGTCAACGTGCCGCGCCCAGGCGATGTGGCCGCGTTCCAGGATCCCGGGGGCGACGGATCGCTTGTAATCGCGGTCGGGGGGGCCGGCCCGGACGACGGCATCGACCTTGCCCATATGGTGCCGCCTTTGCGCGCCATCGGGTTCGACGGGCCTGTTCGCGTGATCCTCGTCCACCGGCGGCAGATCATCCGGACCAGTTCGGGAAAACTCGCGCGGTTCCGCATCCGCGACGAATGGGCGGCGGGCCGTCTCGCAGAGCTTGCCAGCCATACCGATCACCCCGTTTCGGCCGAACCCGGTGCCGCGCCGCCGTCGGAGCGCTATGCCAGCGTGCTTCGCTCCTTCGCGCTTACGGGAAACGAGCCAAAGACACTGGCCGAGCTTGGCCTCGACTCGCTCGCCCTCGTGCACATCCACCTGGCCCTGGAAAGTGCCGCCGACGCCGCCGGGGCGCCCGATCTGAAACCGACGCTATCGGGACCCTTGCTGCAGGTGATGCGCCTGAACGACCTGACGGAAATCGTGAAACAGCTTGATGCCAACGACGGCGCGTCGGTCGCGGCGGTCCGCCACAGTATACGCGACCTAGAAGAGGCGCGGCTTTCGGACGACCGGACGGCGATGCGCGCCGACGCGCTGCTTGCGCACGCGTCGCCGCT
>JBGSQL010000260.1:0-5256 GCA_041738105.1 Rhodobacter sp.
CCCGCACCAGGCGCGCCGCAACCCTGTCCGGCAGGGCCACGTCGGCGCAGGCCATCCGTGCGCTCAGGTGTCCACCCGCGGAATGTCCGGTCACCACCATCGGCCCGGTTACATGGCGTGCGATCCCCCCCAGCGCCATGGCGATCTCGCGCGTGATCGCGCCGATCCGAACCGCCGGGGCCAAGGTGTAGGACGGAATTGCAACCGCCCAGCCGCGCCCCAGCGGGCCTTCGGCCAGGTGCGACCAACTTTCGCGTCCGGACCCCATCCAGTAGCCGCCATGCACGAACACCACGACGCCGCGTGGTACACCCTCCGGCACGAACAGATCGAACCGGTGCCGATCGCCGGGCCCATAGGCCATGCCGACCTGGGCCCGGTGCCCGAGCAGCCCGCGAAACACCGCAGCGCGCGCGGCCCAGCGGGGCGCATAGTCGTCGCCCCCCGCGATGAAGGCGCCGTTCGCATAGGCCCGGTCCATATCCAAGGCGAATCCCTCGCTGATTTGATCAAATCTTCCGTCAATAGTGCCACAGGAACTGGACATTTCTCGGGCGAAGATGTTTTGCATCTGTATCCGAGAAATGGGAGGTCCACATGCTCGACACCGTTACCGACCTCAGGTCACTGTTGAAAGATCCGACGCTGCTGGCGACGCAGGCCTATCTGGCAGGCGACTGGGCGGATGCCGATGATGGCACCCGCTTTGACGTCACCAACCCCGCCAGGGGCGACGTGATCTGCACCGTCCCGAACATGAGCCGGGTCGAAACCGCCCGCGCCATCGCCGCCGCAAAGGTCGCGCAGCGGGACTGGGCCGCGCGGACCGCCAAGGAGCGCGCGCAGGTGATGCGCAAATGGTTCGACCTGGTGATGGCGCACCAGGACGATCTGGCCCGCATCCTGACCGCCGAGATGGGCAAGCCCTTTGCCGAGGCCAAGGGCGAAGTCGCCTATGGCGCGTCCTACATCGAGTGGTTCGGCGAAGAAGCCAAGCGCGTATACGGCGAAACCATCCCCGGCCACATGCGCGACAAGCGCCTGACGGTCATCAAGCAACCCGTCGGCGTGGTGGCCTCGATCACGCCGTGGAACTTTCCCAACGCGATGATTGCGCGCAAGGTCGCCCCCGCCCTGGCTGCCGGCTGTGCCTTTGTCGCCCGCCCCGCCGCCGAAACGCCACTATCGGCTCTCGCGCTTGCGGTGCTGGCCGAACGGGCCGGGGTGCCCAAGGGCGTCTTTTCGGTGATCACCTCGAAGCGCGCCTCCGACATCGGCAAGGAATTCTGCGAGAATCCGACGGTGCGCAAGCTGACCTTCACCGGCTCGACCGAGGTGGGACGCATCTTGCTGAAGCAGGCAGCCGACCAGGTGATGAAATGCTCGATGGAACTGGGCGGCAATGCCCCCTTCATCGTGTTCGACGACGCCGATCTCGACGCTGCCGTGGTGGGCGCGATGGCGTCCAAGTTCCGCAACAACGGCCAGACCTGCGTCTGTGCCAACCGTATCTACGTCCAGTCCGGGGTCTATGACGCCTTCGCGGCCAAGCTCTCCGCCGCCGTTGCCAAGCTGAACGTCGGCGACGGTCTGAAGGACGGCATCGACACCGGCCCGCTGGTAAACATGGACGCTGTCGACAAGGTTGAGGAGCACATCGCAGATGTGCTGTCCAAGGGCGGCAAGGTGGTGACCGGCGGCAAGCGCCATGCGCTGGGCGGATCGTTCTTCGAGCCGACCATCGTGACGGGTGTCACGCAGGACATGATGGTCAGCCGCGAGGAAACCTTTGGCCCCCTTGCGCCGTTGTTCCGGTTCGAGACGGAAGAAGAAGTCATCGGCTATGCCAATGACACAATCTTCGGCCTGGCGTCCTACTTCTACGCCCGCGACATCGGCCGCATCACCCGGGTGCAAGAGGCGCTGGAGTACGGCATGGTCGGCGTCAACACCGGCCTGATCTCGACCGAGGTCGCACCCTTCGGTGGTGTCAAGCAATCCGGTCTGGGCCGCGAGGGCAGCCAACACGGCATGGAAGACTACATGGAGATGAAATACATCTGCCTGTCGGTCTGACACCGCGTCAAAAGGGGGCGGGGCCGCCCGCCCCCCTTTCAGGCCCATGTCACCAGTGCGTGGCTCTTTTCCGTTGTAATCCCGCATACTTCCGTCACAGTCCGCCCCAAGATTGCAGGACAGGGGCAGACGCATGGCCAAGGGATATGACTTCATCGTTGTGGGCGCCGGATCGGCCGGTTGCGTCGTGGCCAACCGGCTGAGCGCAAATGGCGCGCGGGTCTTGCTGCTCGAGGCGGGCGGCGACGGCACCGAGACGAACATCCGCATCCCCGCCTTCATCGACACGCTGCTCGATTCCCCCGTCGACTGGGGCTATCGCACCGTCGGGCAGGACCAGTTGCTGGGGCGGCGCATTTTCCTGTCGCGCGGCAAATGCCTGGGCGGCACCAGCGCGATCAACGCCATGGTCTACATGCGCGGCACGCGCGAGGATTTCGACCACTGGCACGCACTGGGCAACCCCGGCTGGAGCCATGCCGAGGTTCTGCCCTACTACCGCAAGTCCGAGGCGAACCAGACCCATGGCGCGCCTTGGCACGGCACCGATGGTTCCCTGACCGTCTCGAGTTTTCCCGCAGGATCACCGATCCATCAGGCCTTCGTTGCCGCTGCACAAGAGGTGGGCCATCCCTACAACCCCGATGTGAACGGCGCCACGCAAGCTGGTTGTGGCCCGTTTCAGGCAACGATCGGCCCGATGGGGCGTTGCAGCACCGCGGTTGCCTTTCTGAATCCGATCCGCGACCGGGCGAACCTGCACATCCGGACCAACGCCCATGTCACCAGCCTGATGATCGAGGGCGGGCGCGCGACAGGCGTGCGCTACCTGCACATGGGGCGCGAAGAGACGGCACAGACCGACGGCGAGGTCGTGCTGTGTGGCGGCGCGCTGAACAGCCCGCAATTGCTGCTGCTGTCGGGTGTCGGCCCGGCCGCGGATCTGACGCGCCACGGCATCGCGGTGCACCAGGATCTGCCCGGCGTCGGGCAGAACCTGCACGATCACCTCCAGATCGCGGTCCGGTTCCAGGTGGACCAGTCGCTCACCATCCACGGCATGACGGCTGACCAGGCAGCGGCGGCGCAGCGCGAGTCGCTTGACCATGGCACCGGCCCCTATCACACCAACTTCTGCGAATCCGGCGGTTTTCTGCGCTGTGCCGATGGCGCCGGCCCGCCCGATGTGCAGATCCATTGTGAAAGCCATTACTCGGCCTTCTATTTCGACGGCACCCCCGCCGATCGCCACGGCTTTGGCATGACGATGAACGTCAGTCGCCCGAAAAGCCGCGGCGCGGTCAGCCTTCATTCCGCCAACCCGCTCGACCGCCCGCTGATCGACCCGCGCTATCTGGCAGACCCCGAAGATCTGGAACTGTCGATCCGCGGCGTGCGCGCCTGTCTGGAAATCGGCAGCGCGTCCGCACTGAAGCAGATCGGCACCCGCCCGACAGACCCGGCCCCCGACCAGTCCGACGACGCCGGGATCGAGCACTTCATCCGCCGGCACGGCACCACGATCTGGCACCCGGTCGGCACCTGCAAGATGGGGCAGGACGCCATGGCAGTGGTCGATGACCGCTTGCGCGTCCACGGCATCGCGAACCTGCGCGTGGCCGATGCCTCGATCATGCCGCGCATCGTCAGCGGCAACACAAATGCGACCTGCATCATGATCGGCGAGAAAGTGTCCGACCTGATCCTGGGCAATCACCCGCCCGCGGCGTGACATCGCCGGAAATGCAAAAGGGCGCACCTTGCGGTGCGCCCCCGGTACTTCGCGATCCGGTCGTTGTTACTGAACGGTCGCCGGTTCCACCGCCTTAGCCTCGATATCGGCGGCACGGGCGATCTCGATCCGGCGCGGTTTCAACGCCTCGGGCGTCTCGCGCATCAGGTCGATGTGCAGCATCCCGTTCTCATGTGCGGCACCCGTCACGCGCACATGGTCAGCCAGCGCGAAGCGCCGTTCAAAGGCCCGCGTCGCGATGCCGCGATGCAGATAGGTCCGCGCGCCATCGTCGGCGGCCTTGCGGGCGGCGACATGCAGCGTGCCGTCCTTCACCTCGACGCTCAACTCATCGCCGGTGAAACCCGCGACGGCGACCGAGATGCGATAGGCGTTCTCGTCGATCTTCTCGATGTTGTAAGGCGGATAGGTAGGCTGGCCGACATCATTGGTCAGGACGCGATCCATCAGATCGGCAATCCGGTCAAAGCCAACGGTGGCACGATAAAGCGGTGAAAGGTCAAAACTGCGCATGGTCATCCTCGTCAAGCGATGTGTGATGCCCTCCCTTGCGGGACGGGCGCTTGGATCAGCCGGACCCGTCATGGCATCCGGCTTTGCCTGATTTGGGAAAACGCCCCTCCGCTTTCAAGGGGTGGCAGTCCTCAGGGCTTGACGAAACGCGCCCCGATATCGCGCGTGCCGGCATCGTCCCGACCGATCCGGCGGATCGCCGGCGCGGCGCCCGCGGCGACGATCACACCTTTGCCCGTCCGCAGCGCCAGCTTCAGATCGGCCAGCAACCCCGGCAGTTCCATCCCGAAGGCAACCGTGCCCTCCGCGTCCTTCCGACCTGCCGAGATCACCGAGACGATCCGCGCCCGCCCCCCCGAGGCGTCGAACACCGGCGCGCCCGACGATCCGAAATCGACATCGCAACTGGAGGCCAGCAATCCGTCCTGCCGGCCCAACACGGCACAGGACCGCTGCCACGACAGGGCATCCTCGCGGCCCTGCGCATAGGACACGACGCTGACCTGCCGCGCCGCCTGCGGGGCCTGCACCACGAACGGCGCCGCAATCGCCGCCGGAATCGGGCGGGCCAGATGCAGCAGCGCCAGGTCGTGCCGCACGCTGTGTTCGCTCAACTGCCGGAACGGATCATAGACCGGGTGGGCAACCGCCTTTTGCACCTGCACTTCGGCCACCGCGTCGCCATCGCGCAACCCCGCGCGAAACGTCTTCGCCCCCACATCCACGGGGGCGCCGCGCTGGCGATCAAACAGGCAATGCGCCGCCGTCAGAACCAGATCGGTCGCAATCAGCGTGCCGGTGCAGAACCCCTGCGCGCCAATGTCCAGCCGCCCCACGGCCTCCCAGCCAAAGGCCTGATCGCGCCGTGTCAGGCGATCAAGCCCGCTGTCCTCGGCCCGCACCGGCAGCGCGGC
>JBGSQL010000135.1:0-3225 GCA_041738105.1 Rhodobacter sp.
CCCGCACCCGCTCCACCGCCGCGTCAAAACCATAGGCCGGCGCGCCCTCGACCATCTGCGTGTCCTCGATCGAACAGCCCGACAGCCCCACCTCGGCCGCCAGCCGCACGGTCTCGGCCACCACCTCAGGCGCCGCACCGAACCCGTCTTCCAGATCGCACGACACCGGCAACGCCGTCGCCGCCACGATCGCCTCCGCATGGGCCAGTGCTTCGTCCCGGCTCACCCCGCCCATGTCCGCCCGCCCCAGGGTGAAGGCATGCGCGGCCGAAGATGTTGCCAGCGCTGTCGCCCCCAGCGCCGCCATCATCCGCGCCGATCCCGCGTCCCAGGGGTTCGGGATGACGAAACAGCCCTGCCGATGCAGATCCGCAAAGACCTCATGCCGCGCTGCCCGTTTCACCCCAACCTCCCGTACCGATTTCTTCTGTTCCCAAATATCCCGGGGGGTCCGGGGGGCTGGCCCCCCGGTCCCGAACCGCTCACCCGCGCACCCGCAGCGATTTCGGATCATGCATCGCCACCAGCGAGGCCTGGGCGGCGTGCCGCACCCCCGCGATCTCGATCTCATAGCGCGATCCCAGCACCTCCTCGGCGCTCTCTCCTTGGCAGGGCACATAGCCCAGCCCCACCGCGCCCCCCAGGAAATGACCGTAATTCGCGCTGGTGACCGGCCCCACGATGCGGCCGTCGCGCACCACCGCCTCGTTGTGGAACATCAGCGGCTCCGGATCGGCCAGGCGGAACTGTACCAACCGCCGATCCAGCCCTGCCTGTTCCTTGCGCAGCACCGCCTCGCGTCCGATGAAATCGGCCTTCCGGGTCTTGACGGCAAAGCCCAGACCCGCCTCCAGCACATGATCCTCGTCGGTGATGTCATGGCCGAAATGGCGATAGGCCTTCTCGATCCGGCAACTGTCCAGCGTGTGTAGCCCGCACAGCGTCAGCCCCAGCGGCGCGCCCGCGTCCTCAAGCGCCTCGAACACATGCGCCGCCTGATCGGACGAGACATAAAGCTCCCATCCCAGCTCGCCCACATAGGTGACCCGGTGCGCCCGCGCGAGTCCCATGCCGATCTCGATCTCGCGCGCCGTACCAAAGGGATGTCCGGCATTCGAGAAATCGGCGGGGCTGACCGCTTGCAGCACCTCACGCGACTTCGGTCCCATCACGCACAGCACCGCCTCTGCCGCCGTCACATCGGTGATGACCGCGAACGCCTCGCCCAGATGGCGCCGCAGCCAGGCCAGATCGCGCTGCAGCGTCGCCCCCGGCACCACCAGCAGGAACGCCGTCTCGGACAGGCGCGTGACCGTCAGATCGCTTTCGATCCCGCCGCGGTCGTTCAGCATCTGGGTATAGACGATCCGGCCCGCAGCCACGTCCACGTCATTGGCACAAACCTTCTGCAGAAAGGCCGCCGCATCCCGGCCCTCGACCCGGATCTTCCCGAACGAGGTCATGTCGAACAGACCGACCCCGGTGCGCACCGCCATATGCTCGGCCCGCTGGTTCTCGAACCAGTTCTGCCGGCCCCAGGAATAGCGATACTCCCGCTCCTGCCCCGGCCGCGCGAACCAGTTTGCCCGCTCCCAGCCCGCCACCTCGCCGAACACCGCGCCGCGTGCCTTCAGATGCTCGTGCAGCGGCGTGCGCCGCACCCCGCGCGCGGTCTCGACCTGACGATAGGGGAAGTGGTCGGCGTAGAGCAGGCCCAGCGTCTCGGTCACGCGCTCTTTCAGGTAGCGACGGTTGCGCTGGAACGGCTGCGCCCGCCGGATATCGACCTCCCACAGATCGAACGGCGCCTCGCCTTCGGTGATCCAGTGCGCCAGCGCCATGCCCGCCCCCCCGGACGAGACGATCCCGACCGAATTGTAGCCGGCCGCCACCCAGTATCCGCCCAGTTCCGGCGCAGGCCCAAGGTAATAGCGGTCGTCGGGGGTAAAGCTTTCGGGGCCGTTGAAAAAGGTGTGGATGCCCGCCGTCTGGAACAGCGGCATCCGGGCCATCGCCGCTTCCAGGATCGGCTGGAAATGGTCGAAATCCTCGGGCAGCGTGTCAAAGCAGAAATCCTCGCGGATACCCTCCATCCCCCAGGGCTTCGCCTTCGGCTCGAAAGCGCCCAGCATCATCTTGCCGGCGTCGGATTTGTAATAGGCACACTCGTCCGGCACCCGCAGCACCGGCAGATGACCCAGCCCCTCGACAGGTTCGGTCAGCAGATAGAAATGCTCGCAGGCATGCAGCGGCAGCGTCACGCCGTTGGCGTTTGCCAATTCGCGCCCCCACATGCCGCCGCAGTTGATCACCACATCCGCCGCGATATGCCCCGGGACGCCATCGACGATGTAATCGACCCCCGTCACCCGGCGGCCGGCCTCGGTGACCCCGGTCACCTTGACCCCCTCGAAGATCGCAGCCCCCCGCATCCGCGCGCCCTTGGCCAGCGCCATCGCGATATTGGCCGGGTCGCACTGCCCGTCCAGCGGCAGCGCCACCGCGCCCACCACGTCCGACACGTTCAGGTGCGGGTATTGCCGCTTTACCTCGGCGGGCGAGATCTCGTGCACCTCGACATCGAAGATCCGGGCCACCGTCGCCTGGCGCAACAACTCCTCGTGCCGCGCCTCGGTCAGCGCGACCGAGATGCTGCCCACTTGCCGCATCCCCGTCGCGACCCCGGTTTCCGCCTCCAGCTTGACGTAAAGGTCGGCCGAATACTTGGCCAGCCGCGTCATGTTGGCCGATCCGCGCAACTGCCCGATCAGCCCCGCCGCGTGCCAGGTCGTGCCACAGGTCAACTGACGGCGCTCCAGCAAGACCACCTCGCGCCAGCCCGCCTTCGCCAGATGATAGGCCACCGAGCAGCCCGAGATGCCGCCCCCGATGATCACCGCCCGTGCCTGCCCCGGAATGTTCATGTCAGCTCATATCCCCTTGCCGTCAGACGCCGCGCGATGGCCGCGATATGCGCGGGCGTCGTCTCGCAGCAGCCCCCGATGATCGTGGCACCCTGCCCGACCCAATGTTCCGCAAAATCCGCATAAAGCTCTGGCACCATCTCGGGGCGCGCCGCCAGCGCGTCCACCGTCGGGCGATCCTTCAGGAAATCGTCGGTGATCTGCACGAACCCGTTGGCATAGCAGCCATAGGGCAAGCCGCAGCCGGCCAGCGCGTCGATCGCCGCCGCCATCGCCTCGGGCGCCGAGCAATTGGCCAGCA
>JBGSQL010000331.1:0-1889 GCA_041738105.1 Rhodobacter sp.
GCCGCGCGGCCCCGGTCCGCGCGACGTGCTGTGCCAGCATATCCTCGCCACCGCCGCCGCCGGTCCGTTTCAGGCCGACCGGCTTTATGCCGAGGTGATCACCGCCGGCCCCTATACCACCCTCAGCCGCGCCGAGTTCGACGCCTGCCTCGATTTCGCGGCAACCGGCGGCTATGCCCTGCGCGCCTATGACCGCTGGCAGCGCCTGCTGCAGACGCAGGGCCGCTGGCAGCTGCGCGACCCGCGCAGCAGTGCCGCAATCCGCATGAACCTCGGCACCATCATCGACACCGAAACCCTCAAGGTCCGCCTCAAGGGCCGGCTCGGCGGCACCCCCCTGGGCGAGATCGAAGAGGGCTTCGCCGCCACCCTCACCCCCGGCGATACCTTCCTGATCGGCGGCCAGGTCGTGCGCTACGAAGGCCTGCGCGAAATGACCGTCGAGGTGTCGCGCCAACCCGGCCGCGACCCGAAGGTTGCGGTGTTCAACGGCACCAAGTTCGCCACCTCGACCCTGCTCACCCAGCGCATCCTGCAAATGTTCCAGCACCCCGACTGGCCCGACCTGCCCGCCCACACCGCGCAGTGGCTTGCCCTGCAACGCCAGGTGTCCCGCCTGCCCCAGCCAGACCGCCTGCTGGTCGAAAGCTTCCCCTGGGACGGGCGCGAGCATCTGTGCGTCTACGGCTTCGCCGGGCGCAACGGGCAGCAGACCCTTGGCTTGTTGCTGACCAAGCGGATGGAGGAAGAGGGTCTGAACCCGCTGGGCTTCGTTGCCACCGATTATGCCACGTTGATCTGGGGCCTCGATCCCATCACCGATCCGCTTGCCCTGTTCGATCCGGCAAAACTGCGCGCGGGGCTCGATGGCTGGCTTCAGGGCAATGCGGTGATGAAGCGCACCTTCCGCGCCTCGGCGATCATCGCCGGCCTGATCGAGCGCACCCATCAGGGCCGGCGCAAGACCGGCCGGCAGGCCACCTTTTCGTCCGACATCCTCTATGACACGCTGCTGAAATACGACCCCAACCACCTGATGCTGGCGATCACCCGCGAAGAGGCGCTGCGCGGTCTCGTCGATTTCGGCCGGATCGAAGACATGCTGGCGCGCGTTCAGGGCCGGATCGACGCGGTGCGGCTGGCCCGCGTGACGCCACTGGCCGCGCCGCTCTTTCTCGAACCCGGCCGGATCCCGATCCACGGCGCCGGGCGCGAGCGTCTGATGGCCGAAACCGCCGACCGGCTGATGACCGCCGCCGGCCTTGCCTGACCCCTTGCAAACGCGCGCGGCCTGCGTCACGAACGAAGCATGAACGCCTTCGCCTTCTCCTTCGCTGGTGAGATTCTGCTCGCCCTGCCCTCGGGCGCACTCCACTGGCCCGCACAGGGCTTGCTCTGCGTCTCGGACCTGCACATGGCCAAGTCCGAACGGCTGGCCCGCCGGGGCGGCGCGCTGCTGCCACCCTATGACACCCGCGAAGCGCTCGCCCGGCTTCAGGCTGACCTGACCGCGACCGACGCCCACCGGGTGATCTGCCTTGGCGACAGCTTCGACGATGACGCGGCTGCAAGCGGCCTCGACCCTGACGATGCCATCACGCTCGCTCGGCTGATGGCCGGCCGCGACTGGATCTGGATCGCGGGCAACCATGATCCCGCCCCCTTCGCCTTCGACGCGCCCCCGCAGGACACGCTGACGCTGGCCCCCCTGACCTTCCGCCACATCGCCACCCCTGCGGCGCAGGCCGAGATCTCCGGCCACTACCACCCCAAGGCGACGCTTGCCGGGCGCAGCAAGCCCTGCTTCCTGATCGACAGCGCGCGCGTTGTGCTGCCCGCCTACGGCGCCTACACCGGCGGGCTGCGCACGACCGATGCCGCGCTTGGCG
>JBGSQL010000208.1:0-1576 GCA_041738105.1 Rhodobacter sp.
CGGTGGATCGTTTTGTGCGACACCAACGGCGGCACCTTGCCCCCGCAAATCCGCGAGATCGTGACCGCCGTCATCGCGAGCGGTATTCCCGGCGACCGATTGGGCATCCATTGCCACGACGACACCGGCAATGCGGTGGCCAATTCGCTGGCGGCCGTCGATGCCGGCGCCCGCCAGATCCAGGGCACGCTCAACGGTCTGGGCGAGCGTTGTGGCAATGCCAACCTGACCACGCTGATCCCGACGCTGCTGCTGAAAGACCCCTGCGCCACCCGCTTTCAGACCGGCGTCACGCCCGAGGCGCTCGCGGGCCTCACCCGGATCAGCCGGATGCTCGACGACATCCTCAACCGTGTGCCGTTGCGCAGCGCGCCCTATGTCGGTGCATCGGCCTTTGCCCACAAGGCGGGGCTTCATGCCTCGGCGATCCTCAAGGATCCCTCGACCTACGAGCATATCTCGCCCGAGACGGTGGGCAACGCCCGCATCATCCCGATGTCCAACCAGGCTGGCCAGTCGAACCTGCGCGAACGCCTGCGCGCCGCAGGGATCGAGGTGGCGCCGGGGGATCCGCGGCTTGGCCGGATCCTTGAAATCGTCAAGATGCGCGAGGATCAGGGCTATGCCTATGACGGCGCCCAGGCCAGCTTCGAGCTGGTGGCGCGGCGCGAACTTGGCCTTTTGCCGCAATTCTTCGAGGTCAAGCGCTACCGCGTCACGGTGGAGCGGCGGAAGAACAAGTATGACCGCATGGTCAGCCTGTCCGAGGCCGTGGTCGTGGTCAAGATCGGCGCGCGCAAGATGCTGTCGGTGTCCGAAAGCATGGACGAGGCCGGCACTGATCGCGGCCCGGTGAACGCGCTGGCCAAGGCCCTCGGCAAGGATCTGGGCCCCTATCAGGCGGTGATCGACGACCTCCGTCTGGTGGATTTCAAGGTTCGGATCACCCAGGGCGGCACCGAGGCGGTGACGCGCGTCATCATCGACAGTGAAGACGGGCAGGGGCGGCGCTGGTCCACCGTCGGTGTGTCGGCCAACATCGTCGATGCCTCGTTCGAGGCGTTGCTGGATGCAATCACGTGGAAGCTGATCCGCGATGTCGGCCAGCCGGTGGCGGTGCCCGCATGAGCCTGGAGGCCTGCGCCGCCTTGGTGGCGCGGGGCGATCCCGACCGGTTCATGGCCACGATGGCGGCGCCGGTCGCCGCGCGCGCCCGGCTGTTCCCGCTCTATGCCTTCAATCTGGAAGTGGCCCGCGCGCCTTGGGTTTCGGCCGAGCCGATGATTGCCGAAATGCGGCTGCAATGGTGGCGTGACACGATCGAGGCGATGGCAGGCACGGGGCCGGTGCGGGCGCATGAGGTGGTCCTGCCGCTGGCCGAGGTTGTGCGCGGGCAGGGGCTGCCGCTCGACGTGATGGACCGGCTGATCGACGCACGGCGCTGGGACATCTACCGCGATCCCTTCCCCGATCAGGCGGCGCTTTATACCTACCTCGAAGATACGGGGGCTGGCCTGATGTGGCTTGCCTGCCGCGCGCTTGGCGCGGCGGGGCCCGAGGCTGAACAGGCCGCGCG
>JBGSQL010000353.1:0-6509 GCA_041738105.1 Rhodobacter sp.
ACCAAGGGCATGTCCTCGACCAACTCGGCCTGCCTCGCCACCCCGTTCAAAATCCGCGGCGTGAACTATTCGATCACCTCGGCTTGCTCGACGTCGGCGCATTGCATCGGCAACGGGGTCGAACTGATCCAGATGGGCAAACAGGACATCGTGTTCGCCGGTGGCGGCGAGGACCTGGACTGGACGCTGTCGTGCCTGTTCGACGCGATGGGCGCGATGAGCAGCAAATACAACGACACCCCCGAAACCGCGTCGCGCCCGTTTGATGCGACACGCGACGGGTTCGTGATCGCGGGTGGCGGGGGCGTGGTGGTTCTGGAAGAACTCGAACACGCCCGCGCGCGCGGGGCGCGGATCTATGCCGAGGTGACCGGCTACGGTGCCACGTCCGACGGCTATGACATGGTGGCCCCGTCGGGCGAAGGTGGCGAACGGTCGATGCGGCTTGCGCTGTCCACCCTGCCCAAAGGGCGCCGGGTGGGCTACATCAATGCGCATGGCACCTCGACCCCCGCCGGTGACGTGACCGAGGTCAAGGCGATCCGCCGCGTTTTCGGCAACGAAAGCGTGCCGCCGATCTCGTCCACCAAGTCGCTGACCGGGCATTCGCTGGGCGCGACCGGGGTGCATGAGGCCATCTATTCGATTCTGATGCTGAACGGCGGCTTCATCGCAGCCTCGGCAAATGTGACCGAACTGGATCCCGAGTTGCGTCCGGAAGAGATCGCAACCGAATTGCGCACCGGCGTGGATCTTGACAGCGTGCTGTCGAACAGCTTCGGCTTCGGCGGCACAAACGCATCGCTGGTGCTGAGCAAACACCAGGCATGACCGAATTCAGGGGATAACATGGCCGATCTGTTGAAGGGCAAGCGCGGGCTTGTCATGGGCGTAGCGAACGAACGCTCGATCGCCTGGGGGATTGCCCGTGCTATGGCCGACGAAGGGGCAGAGCTTGCCTTTTCCTACCAGGGCGAGGCGTTCGGCAAGCGGGTAGAGCCGCTTGCGGCCTCGGTTGGGTCCGATTTCCTGGTCGATGTCGATGTGATGGACGACGCCTCGCTCGATCACTGTTTCGCGGCGTTGCAGGATCGGTGGGGCACAATGGATTTCCTTGTTCACGCCATTGCCTTTTCCGACAAGACGGAACTGACCGGCAGGTTCATCAACACCACGCGCGAGAACTTCAAGACCTCGCTTGCCATCTCGTGCTTCAGCTTCATCGACGTGGCGCGCCGCGCGTCGGCGCTGATGCCCGAGGGCGGCACACTGCTGACGCTGACCTTCCAGGGGTCGAACCGGGTGACGCCGAACTACAACGTGATGGGCGTGGCCAAGGCGGCGCTGGAATCGGCCGTTCGCTATCTGGCCAACGACCTCGGGCCACAGAAGATCCGGGTCAACGCGATCAGCCCCGGCCCGATGAAGACGTTGGCCGGGGCTGCGATCGGCGGCGCGCGGGCAACCTATCGCCATACCGAGGCCAACGCACCCTTGCGCGCCAACGCAACGCTGGAGGCGGTGGGCGGAACAGCGGTCTATCTGGCGTCCGACTGGGGCACCTGCACGACAGGCGAAATTGTCCGGGTCGATGGCGGTTTCCACGTGCTCGGAATGCCGCAAGCGGACAACCTCTGATCCCTCAGTCCGCAGGCTGGTCGGCGGGCGTCATGATGCCCAGCGCGGCGCCCGTCGGATCGGCGATGATGGCGATCCGGCCGACGCCGGGCACCTCGAACACCTCGCGCATCACGCTCCCACCCGCCTTGCGCGTGGTGGCAACCGCCGCATCGACATCTGCCACCGCCACGTAGGTGAACCAGTGCGCGGGGATGCCATCCATTCCCGGCAGGTCGGTAATGTCCATGATCCCCGCGACCGGCCGGCTGCCGTGATGGGCCACGTGATAGTCGCGCCCGTCGGCGGGCATGGTCGAATAGGTCCAGCCCGCAAGATCAGCGTAGAAACTGCGCGCCCGGTCAGGCGCACGCGTCATGAGTTCCGACCACCAGATCGTTCCGTGCCTGTCATCCATTGCCCCCTCCCCGCGCTGATGAGGTACAGGCTAGCACGATCAAGCCGATTCGAATTGATTTGGAGCGGGCGGCGGGAATCGAACCCGCGTCTCTAGCTTGGAAGACAAGTGAGCAAATGAGAAATGTGTCTTTTGAATCCAAAACTTAAACGGATCGATGCGGGACGTTTGTCGGCAATATGTAGGAAATGGATTTATGGAGCGGGCGGCGGGAATCGAACCCGCGTCTCCTGCTTGGAAGGCAGGGGTCTTACCATTACACAACGCCCGCAGCGCCATTTCTAGGTATTCTGGAGCTGACACTTCGTCAAGGTTGGATGTCCCCCACCATAGATCGGTTGCCAATTTGCGATCTTGTTGAACGTCCCAAAGGACGGTAAGCCGACAGTACGACACTGCGGCACGGCTGTCGCAGTGACACGCGGAAAGCGGTCACTCGTTTAACAAGCTGCGAAGCGACCGTTTGGAGGCGGGGAAAAGCGGACGGCGGACTGACGGCGGTCGCAGACACACCTAGGTCATGTTGACAAATGGCGGAGCCAGAGTCGGATGGATGTGATGTCGATGAAGCCCAGGAAGCTTTCGGCAGTTTTGTCGTAGCGGGTGGCAACGCGTCGGGCATTCTTCAGCTTGTTGAAGCATCTCTCGACGAGGTTGCGCAGTTTGTAGAGTCTGCGATCAACTGCGACGCGCAGCTTTCGGGATTTCCGCATGGGTATCACTGGTACGACGTTGCGTGCTTCCATGGTTTTGCGAACGTTGTCAGAGTCATAGCCGCGATCTGCCAGAAGGACGCTCGGTTCGGGAAGGTTGTCGCCCATGACCAGATCAAAGCCCAGATAGTCCGATGTCTGCCCTGGCGTGATGTCCGACCTCATGGGCAGGCCTACGGCGTTGACGCGGAGGTGGATCTTGGTCGTGAAGCCACCCCTCGAACGGCCGAAACCCTGTCTCGGAGTCCCCCTTTTGCGCCCGCTGCCTGATGATGTGCGCGAACCACGGTGCTGTCGATCATCTGGAGCGCATCGGGCACAAGCCCACTCTCGTTCAGGGCCTCCATGATCTGCTCCCATAGCCCTGCTAGCGTCCAGCGTCGGAACTGGCGGTAGACGCTGGACCACTTCCCGAACTCTTCCGGCAGATCACGCCACGGCGACCCTGTGCGGGCTATCCAGAAAATCCCATCCAGAACAAGGCGATGATTGGTAGGTTTGCGCCCGTTCCGGGCGCGGATAGACAGAATGAAGCGCTCGTGAAACGCCCATTCATCGTCCGACATCAGGTCTCGTGCCAAGCTGGTCTCCATTGTGGATACCAGCTTGAATCACGATCAGCGCACCCTGTGAATCCCTTTTGTCAACACGGCCTAAACTCGGTTCTGCGTTGAAAAATGCAACCCGGAGCTGCCCCCTCACACTCTCTCGAGCTTCGCCAGCAGTCTTTCCCCACCCAAGGGGGCAAAGGCGCGTTGGCGGCAGGTCAGGACAATGATCTGCTGGTCTTGCGCGACTCGGTGCAGAGCAGTGAACATAGACTCGATCCGGTCGTCATCGCTGTGGACAAGGGCATCGTCCAAGATCACCGGCACGGGGCGGCCGGAGCGGGCGAAGAGCCGGGCGAATGCGAGGCGGGTCAGGATTGCCAGCTGCTCGCGAGTGCCGCCCGATAGGATGTCCAGCGCCTCATCCTGACCATCGCGGGTCAGGGCGATGGGCAGCAGGCTGGCATCGTCGATGAGAAGCGTGGCGCCTGGATGCAAGATCGACAGAAGCGGGTCGATTTCACGCAGGACGGGGCCAAAATAGGCCTCGCGCGCCGCGCGGCGGGCCTCTTCCAGGGCAGTGCGCAAGCGGGAGAGAGCCCTCACCTCACGGTCATAGCGGGCGGCGCGGGTGGCGGCGGTGGCCTCCCGGCCGCGAAGTTCGTCCAGCGCCTCTTCGATACCTTCATCGGCCAAAGCACCAATGGAGCCGTTTACCCCGGCCAGATCGCTTTGCAGCCGCGCGAGATCGCGGCGGCGGCCGTCGACCACCGAGCGCAGTCGTAACACCGCGGCCTTTGCGGTGGCAAGGTCGGGCGCATCGTCGGTGAGTTGTTGAAGGGCGGCTACGGCTTCAGTTTCAGCCTGTGCCAGCTCGGGTTGGGTGGCGGTCAGGTTCTGTAGACGGGCGGCAAGGTCGACCGGGTCACTTGCCTCGGCCTGAACGGCAGCCAGCGCCTGATCGGCCGATTGCACGGCGGCCTGGCGCGCGGCGCGACGCTCACGCAGATTTGCGTGGCGCGCCTCTGCCTCACGCCGTTGGATAACAGCCAAAGCCTCGGCGTCGCGCGCGGCGTGGTGTAGGCCTTGCAGCAGGGCGGGGTCTTCAGCGGGTTCGGTCTCGGCCCCGCCTGCAGCGGCGCGAGCTTCGGCAAGGCGGTTCTGCAGGGCGGCAATTCCCTCGGGGGCCAGTTCGGCCAGCAGGTCATCTGCCTGCCGGATGGCGCTGTCCAGCCGTTCGGCCTCGGACAGAGCTTTGCGGGCGGCTGCGATGTCCGAGGCGGCGCATGCGGCGAGAGCCTCCGCGAGTCCCTTTTCGGCTTGGGTCAGGTGTAAGGCAAGGTCAGGTGCGGCTGTAGGACCCGGGTCAATGATCATGCGCCCGATCCCGGGCAAGTCTAGCTCGGCCGGGCCACGAAGCCTGATCCCTTCGGATGCCAGCGGACCGCCGTCGAGCAACACGCGCGCCTCGCCCTGATAGCTGATCCGAACCGAGACAAGCCGCGCCTCATCCTGTAGGGCTAACCGGTCGCGCGTGGCCTGCGCCTTTTCCGCCTGATCCAGCAGCGGGCGTGTGATCTTCAGCAGGCTGCGGTCGGCGCGATGGGCCTCGGCGGCGGCGCGCTGGCGTTCAGCACGGTCATACTCTACCGCTAGGCTGGCCGCCCGGTCGCGGGCGGCAAGTGCAATACGCGCTCGCTGCGCCTGATCCACCCGGGTGGCGAGAGCCTGTGCGGCATCGCGGGCGCTTTCGTGGTGGACGACGGTCTCGGCCTCTTGCCTCGCTGCTGTCTGTGCCAAGGTTTCAACCTCGGCCAGTGCCTCGCGCGCCCTGTCCCGGTCGGCTCCCGTGCGGGCAAGGCGGGCCTGCAGCTGCTGCAGGCGGGCGATCGCATCGGCGCCCTGCCCCGCGCTTAACCTAGCTAGACGCAGATCGCCCTCGGCCTTGGAAATACGTTCGGCATGGGTCTCGGCGGAGTTCAGGGCCTGTTCACATTCTGCCAGCGCCTCAACCTCCTGCGCCGTGGCATTGACATCGGTCAACTGTGCCAGATCCCGTGTGATTGTGACGCGCTGGTGCAGTTCCGTGCAAAGGCGCGCGGCCTTGACCTCCAACGCCGCGCGCTGGTTTGCCAACATAGCCGCCTCATCCACCGCCCGCGCCCATTCGCCGCCCGCCTTGGGGCGCAGGGAAGCGGTGGCGAGTTTCGCCAATGCGTCATTCACTCGGGCCAGCACCTGATCCATTCGCCGCCCGCCGGTCATCATCTCGATCTCGCCCGCGACTGAAGACAGCAGGTCACGACGCGCATGCAGCGCCCGCTCGCGTTCCGATTTCTCGGTGGCGCCTGCTCCTTCGGGTTCCATCCCCAACACGCCTTGCCGCACCCAGAGCAGACCCGAGGGTCCGGCAAGGCCCTGACCGATCAGCCGGTCGATCCAGGCCTCGGCCTCGTCTTCCTGAGCAATCAGCCGACCCGAGGCGTCCAGCACCCGCGCGGTCGGGCGGGACAGCCAGCGCTTCTCCAGCCGGAAGCGACCTTCGGGCAGTTCGATTTCTACCGCCGCCTCAGGTGCGCCGCCTGCGTGGGGCTGCAGCGATTTGACCGGTGACTTGGCGCTGCGATGGGGCTGGAAGAATAGGGCGTGCAGGCCATCAAAGAAAGTCGACTTGCCAAACTCATTGGCCTGCGACAGGACAGAGATGCCGTCGCCGATCCCGTCGATACGCGCGCGCTGCCCGGCAAAGCGGCGCAGGTTGGTCAACTCGATGGCGCGGATCTTCAAGCGTCCACCTCTTGCACTAGCGCGTAAAGCCGCGACAGGGCCAGGTCCGCCAGATCGCGGTCGGCCTGCGCCAAAGCGGGATCGGTGGTCTCAGAGAAGAGCGCATCCGCCGCGCGTCGCAAGGCACCGCCCCGGTCGATCAGGTCAAGGTCATCGGGTTTCACCTCGGTCGTCAGGCGGGCAAGGTCGGAGTCGAACCAGCCGAAGTCGGGCGCGATGGCGGAAAGGTGCGCCTCGAACGCCGCGCGTTCGACAAGGGTCAGGTGACCCGCAGCCTCAATCCTCAACAGCGTGTCGCGGCGGCGCGTCTCGGGTGGCAGGATGTCGGATAGGCGGGCGGCGGTATTCTCGCCGGGCAGCAGGTCCAGCGCCTGGCGCAGCCAGTGGAACTGGCCGGTCGGCGAGGCACTGGTCTCGATGCTGGAG
>JBGSQL010000382.1:0-11461 GCA_041738105.1 Rhodobacter sp.
CGCGCGCGACGGCCTTCGGCCCGAGATGATCGCGCTGAACCTGCCACCGGGCGGCGGCGAGGTGGTGGACCGCTCTTTCGTGCCGGACCGGCGGCTGGCGGACGGCGAGACGATCGAGGGGCCGGGCTGGCGGATCGAGGCGATCCATACGCCCGGACATCTTGGCAATCATCTGTGCCTGGCCTGGGGGGATCTGTGTTTCACCGGGGATCACGTGATGGGATGGTCAACCTCGATCGTGTCACCGCCCGAGGGCGACATGGGCGCCTATATGGACAGTCTCGCCCGGCTGGCCACGCGGCACTGGCGCGCCTTCCTGCCGGGCCATGGCGGCATCGTAGGCACCCCGGCCCGGCGGTTGGAGGAACTGACCGCCCACAGGCGCGGACGCGAGGCCGCGATTCTGGCGGCACTGGTCGCCGGGCCCGCCACGCCGGGCAGATTGACACAGGTGATCTACCACGCGACGCCAGCCCCGCTGCTGCCCGCCGCCGAGCGCAATGTGCTGGCTCACCTGATCGACCTGGAGATCCGAGCGCTTGTCCGGGCTGATCCCACACCCGGTCCAGGCGCCCTGTTCAGAAGGGCGTGACGACGCAAGTTTCCGCCGGCAGAGATCAACGCTTTTGTCTCTGGACGCCCCCCGGCCGGCTTGCTATAGACCCGCGGTGTTCCGGCGTAGCTCAGCGGTAGAGCAGTTGACTGTTAATCAATTGGTCGTAGGTTCGATCCCTACCGCCGGAGCCAAAATATAAAACAATACCAGTATCATGATGGCCGCCCGCATGGGTGGCTTTCGTGGTTTGGGGCAGGCTCTGCCACAGCCGCGCGGCACGGATGTCCGGGTGCAGGGCCGCGGCGGGGTGCCGAGCCTCGGGCAACCTGAACGGCTCACCCTGGCGTCGGGGTGCATTTCTGTTGCGTCCCGTGGCAAACTGCCCTCTTCTGGTTGCGGCAGGGCTCTGGCATACCACAGTCGTGGTGGGGGTGCCCCCGCCGCGGAGCAGGCTGCAGCAATAACACACCGGAGGCACATCCGGGTCAGGGTCAAGGGCAGAAACGATGAGCACTTTGGACAAGGCGCCGGTCGATCCGGCGCGTCAGGCCCGGGACTGGGTCAAGATCCTGGCGCGGTATCGCGAGCCCTCCACCCGCCGCAGCATCGTGGAACTGCTGGTCACGCTGATCCCGTTTGCACTGCTCTGGACACTCGCCTGGGTTGCGCTTTCAATCAGCTACTGGCTCGCTTTCGCCATCGCCGTGCTGAACGGTCTGTTCCTTGTTCGGATCTTCTGCATCCAGCATGACTGTGGCCATGCCTCATTCTTTCACAGCCGCACGGCGCAAGACTGGGTCGGGCGTTGCCTGGGGGTTCTGACGCTGACCCCCTATGATGTCTGGCGCCGCACCCATTCGATCCACCACGCCCAGCACGGCAACCTCGATCGCCGCGGGATCGGCGACGTGCTGACCCTGACGGTCGAGGAATATCGCAGCCGCGGACGGTTCGGGCGCCTGATGTATCGCGTTTACCGCCATCCGCTGGTGCTGTTCCTGCTGGGGCCCAGCTATCTGTTCATCCTGCAAAACCGCCTGCCGCTGGGGCTGATGTCGTCAGGCTGGCGCTACTGGATCTCGGCCATGGGCACCAACGCCACCCTTGCGATGCTGCTGGGGCTGATGATCTGGATGGGCGGGCTGATGCCGGTGCTGCTGATCTATCTTCCGACTTCGGTGATCGCCGGAACCATTGGTGTGTGGTTGTTCTATGTGCAGCATCAGTTCGAGGCGACGCACTGGGCCAGAGGTGACGAGTGGCAACTGCACGAGGCCGCTCTGGCCGGATCGTCGCATTATGTGCTGCCGCAGCCCTTGCGCTGGCTTTCGGCCAATATCGGGGTGCATCACGTCCACCACCTTTACAGCCGGATCCCGTTCTACCGGCTGCAAGAGGTGTTGCGCGACAATGTCGAACTGGCCGGCGTGCAGCGCCTTAGCCCGTGGCAAAGCCTGCGGTCGATCAACCTTCACCTCTGGGATGAAAAGCTGGGTCGCCTGTTGTCGTTCCGCGAGGCACGGCGGCTTTACGGAACCACCGGCGCGGAATCCCTGTCCTGACGGGGCCCGATCGCGAGGGGGCGGCCGGATCGGCCCCTACGCCACGCTGTAGCCGCCATCGACCGCAAGGCAGGTGCCGGTCACGAACGACGCGGCCGTTGACGCCAGAAACAGCGCAATCCCTGCGATGTCTTCAGGCTTGCCCCAGCGCGCCATCGGCGTGCGCGCCTCGACGGCCGCAGTAAAGGACGGGTCGCTGCGCGCCCGCGCGGATTGCTCGGTCACGATAAAACCCGGCGCAATGGCATTGACGCGGATCCCGTCCCCGGCCCAGGCTGCGGCCAGCGATTTCGTCAACTGCACCACCGCCGCCTTGCTGGCGCCATAGGCCGGATTTCGCGGGCTGGCGAACTGTGCATACATCGAGGCGATGTTCACCACTGTGCCGCGCCGTGCGGCAAGCTGGCCATGAAACGCCAGTGCGGTGCGGAAACTGCCGGTCAGGTTCACGTCCACCACCCGCGCAAAGAAGTCCGGCGCCATCTCTTCACCCCGGCGGGTGATCGCGGCGCAGTTCACCAGCACATCCAGCCCGGCAAAGGCCGCCGCCAGCCGATTGACGGCCGCATCGTCGGTCACGTCAAGCTGCACATAGGCAAAGCGGTCGCGATCCTGCTCGACCGGTTCCGGTTCGGCCCCGGTGATCGTCACCGTCGCGCCCGCCATCTGAAAGGCGCGCGCGATCGCGGCCCCGATCCCGCCCCGGCTGGCACCGACAATCAGAACATCCGCCCCCGAGAAATTGAACTCGACCTGTCCCATCGCGCGTCCCCCTGTGCCATCTTTCAGGCCCGCGCGAGTCTTTGCAATGCATTTTCCATACCGGTAGAAATGGAAATATCGTTCCGCCCCTAACCGCGGGCGTCTGCTATCCGGCGGCGATCTTCCCCGCCGCCCCCGCAAGGGCAGGATTGCGCGCGACCGCCAGGATGGCGCGCGCAGCCCGCAGCGCCCCCGGATCGGCCTGCATCCCTGCAGCGATTCCCGCCAGCCGCTGGCGCATTGCCTGATCGCCCAGCAAGCCCCGGATCGTCGCGCGCAGATCGTCTGGCGTCCAGTCCGACCGATGCATCCGCACGCCGGTGCCGGTCTCGACCGCGCGCTGTGCATTGTCGTGGCCATCCCAGCAATAGGGCATGATCAACGACGGCACCCCATGATAGAGCGCCTCGCAAAAGCTGTTGTTGCCGCCATGATGGATGAACAGGGCAGATTGGGCCACGACCGAAGGCTGCGGAAACCACTCGCCCAGATAGACGTTGTCGGGCACATTGGCATAGGCCTCGCCAAACGCCCCGATGTTCACCACAAAGCGCGCCTCGATCTCGGAGAACGCCGCGATCATCCGCCCGATCAATGCCGTGTCACTGGCGCCCAGGCTGCCGAAGCTGACATAGACCAGCGGGCCCTGGTTCATCGGCAGGGTCGGGATGTCCATGTGAACCTCGCGCCGCAGACAGCCCTCCAGAAACACGAACCTAGCCTCGGGCAAGGGATGGGCCCGGGCGTGGCGGGTCGCGGACGGGGCCAGCAAGAGGTTCAGCGCCGGCGAGGGTTCCAGGAATTGGCCGGGCGGCAGCGCCGGCAGCCCGCAGGCACGGCGAAACCGGTTGTAGCGCTTGTGCGCCGGTGCGGTTGCCACGCCATACGCCCGGTCAAACGCCGCGATCTCGGCCGTCTGGCACGACGCGAGGCCGGACAGATAGGGCGGAACCAGCGGGTCGTGCAGCTCCGTCTCGGCGCAGGAAATGACGCGCACCCAAGGGCAGGCCGCGCGGGTGATCGCGGGAAACATGATGACATTGTCCAGCACGATCGCATCCGGCCGGATCCGGGTCAGCAGATCCTCCAGCGCGTCCTCGACGGCCATCGCCGAGTCGAGGATCGCCTCCCATGTCGGCCCGACATAGGCGATCAACTGGTCGCGCGGGCTCAGGTCGAAATGCGACAGGTGGACGCGAATGAAGGTCTGCCAGGTTTCCGCGGCGGATGGTCCAGCACCCGGCGCCCGCCCGGGCAGTCTGTATTCCTTGAACCCGTAGTCGGCAAAAACCCCGCCAAACCCCGGATGGCAGATGAAGACCGGCGTCGCGCCCAGCCGCTGCACCTCTTGCGCAATGCCGACACAGTTCAGCGCTGCACCGAAACTGGCCTCGGGGAAAAAGGCGATGACCGGGCTGCACATCAGACGTCCTTTCGTCCCGCTCCAAGCGTCAGGGGCGGGATCCCCCGGTTGGCCGCATCCGGCCTGTTGCGGTGCGACCGGCGCAGATGAACCGCCATCAGATCGGCCGCCAGTTCCAGATCGCCCTGCATCAGCGCATCGAGGATGTCCAGATGCTCGGCCATCGCCTGATGGATCCGAAAGCCCGAGATCGCCTCGGCCTTCTGCGTGTTGCGCCGCAGCCGGTGATGGGCCAGCAGCGTGGCGCGGACAAAGCGATTGCCGGCCCCACGCGCGATAAAGCTGTGAAACTCGGTATCAAGCCGCAGAAAGCTGCCTTGGGTCATGCGCAGATCCCCGGCCTCAAGATGGCGCTGCAACGTCTGGCGCAGACTGCCCGCCGGGATCGGATCCAGCGCAAAACCCGGGCCCAGGATGGCCCGCGGTTCCAGCACCATTCGAAACTCCAGGCTCTCCTCCACCGCGCGCACCGAATCGAGGATCGGCTGAAAGACCCAGGATTGCCCCGGTTGCTGCGAGACGATTCCATCGTGCAGCAGTATTTTAAGCGCGTTAAAGACCGCATTGCGCGATGCATCATACCGTTGCGCAAGCGCGCGGATGGTCTGCACCTCGCCCAGACGGCGGGCGGCCCGGTCGCGCAATATCCGCGAGGCAAGCGTATCCTCGGCCAGTTCCAGGCGCCGCACCACCTCGGCTTCCGCCTCGACCGGATCGACAGCCAGGAAATAGCCCTCCTCCGGCCGTTTATGCAGAAATCCCTGCACAGCAAGCAGTTCGAACGTGGCCCGGATCGGGGTGCGCGACACGCCGCAGAGGTCGGCCAGACGCTGCTCGGGCACATGCTCGCCAATCCTCATGCCGCGTGACTGCACATGGCGCAGCACGGATTTGGCCAGATCAAGGTGGTTCTGGCGGGTGTTGCGTCGCGGTTCGCTCATCATCACAGTCCTTGCAGCGGCGGGACACCTTCTGCCTTGCGGCCAGGGCAGGAACAGGACCGCGAAAACAGATTGACGTATTATTTCTGTAAATCAAACTGCATGTCGCACCGGACAACAGGCGCGACAGAACAAGGGCAGCAAGACTGCCCCACCGACAGGATGGAGGTCTGACTTGATACGCATAACCAAGCCATGCGGGGCCCTCGCGGCGATCGCGCTTTGCTCGGCCCCGGCCTTTGCCGAGGGCCTCGTCGTGTCGAACTGGGATGGCTACATGGCCCCCGACGCGATCCAGGCCTTCACCGCGGCAACCGGCGCGCCGGCCGAACTGGTGCTGCACGCCACCAACGAAGAGATCATGGGCAAACTGATCGCCAGCCAGGGTGCGGGCTATGACGTGGTCTTTGTCTCGTCGCCCTTCGCCGAGGTGCTGAACAACCTTGGTCTGGCCGAAACGCTGGATCATTCCCGCATCCCGAACCTTGCCAACCTCTACCCGCAGGCCAATGCGCTGGAGCATGATCCCGGAAGTACTTTCTCGGTGCCCTATGCCTGGGGCACGACGGGCCTGTGCTACCGGTCCGATCTGATGGCCGAGGCGCCAGATTCGTGGACCGACCTGCTGTCACCCGATGCCAGCCTGGTCGGCAAGACCACGATGCTGTCCACCGACCGCTGGCTGCTGGCCGCAGGGTTTCTGGCAAATGGCATGTCGGTGAACGAAACCGATCCGGACAAGCTGGCCAAGGTCCGCGATGATCTGATCGCGGCCAAGAAAACCCTGCTGGCCTACGACGATACCACCTTCTACGCCAAGCTGGTGTCAGGCGAGGCGACGATGGTGCAGGCGTGGGATGGCTGGTGCAACTATGGGATCGGCGAGAATCCGGCGATCAAGTATGTGATCCCGGCCGAAGGCAGCGATCTGTGGGTCGATACCATGGTGATCCTGAAGAACTCGGCCAACAAGGATGCGGCCTATGATTTCGTGAACTTCATCCTCGATGCGGACAACCATCGCTGGGCGGCCGAGAACATCCTTTACAAGGTGCCCAACCAGGCGGCGATGGCGGGTCTTGATGCAAAGCTGATCGAGACCTTCCCGAACATGGGCTACTCGCCCGAGGATCTTGTGAAATACGAGCAGTTGCGCGACGTGGCGGGCGCGCAACGCGACTACGCCCGCATCGTCAGCGAGATCAAGGCCGCGAACTGACGCGGCCCCTCTGGCTGATGGCCTCCCGGCCCTCGGGCCTCGAACGGCCGGTCGTTGCGCGACCGGCCGCACCGGAACATCCCGCATGATGAACAACAGATCCACCATCCTGATGGCGCCTGCGCTGGCCTGGCTCACCGCGCTGATGGTCATTCCCTGCGCGCTGCTGCTGGCGCTCGCGTTCTTTCGCCGTGGCATCTACGGCGGTATCGAATATGTCGTCACACTGGAGAACCTGCGCCTTGTCGTGGACCCGCTTTACGCCGGGATCTTCCTGAAATCCGCCGCGATCGCCGGCACGGCCACGCTGATCGCCTCGGTTCTGGGCTATGCGGCGGCCTATGCGATCGCGTCCATGCCCCGCCGGCGCCAGCCGGCGCTGCTGTTCCTGGCGGTGCTGCCGTTCTGGTCGAACTACCTCGTGCGCACCTATGCCTGGATCGTGCTGCTGAACCGCGAGGGGCTGATCACCCAGCTTGCCCGGGTTTTCGGCCACGAAGGCGAGTTGCCGAAGATGCTTTACACCGAAACCGCGGTGGTGATCGGCCTGGTCTACAACTACCTGCCGTTCGTGATCCTTGCCTGCTACGCCCCCCTCGCCCGGATGAACCCGGAACTGGTCGAGGCCTCGCGGGATCTGGGCGCCTCGGCCTGGACGACCTTTCGCCGGGTGACGCTGCCGCAAAGTGTCGCCGGGATCGCCGCCGGCGCGGTCTTTGTGTTCGTGCTGTCCATCGGCAATTTCGTGACCCCGGCCTTGCTTGGCGGCGGCCAGTTCCAGATGATCGGCAATCTGGTTTACGCGCAATTCCTGACAGCCAACGACTGGCCGTTTGGCGCGGCGCTGTCGATGGTGCTGATCGCGCTCATGATGGCGCTGCTCTTTGCCCAGACCTATGCCACCGAACGCGCGTCGGGCCGACGGGCGAGGCAGCCATGACCGGCTCACGCGCCCAGGCCCGGCTGATGCTGCTGATCCTGTCGGCGGTCTTTGCCTTTCTCTATATCCCGATCTCGGTCCTGGTTGCGCTGTCGTTCAACGAGGGCGGCCTGCCCACCGCCTGGACCGGCTTTTCGACCCGCTGGTATGGCGAGTTGTGGCGCAATGCCGAAATCATCGGCGCCGCGCGCAACACGCTTGTCGTGGCGGTGATCTCGACGGCAATCGCCACGCTGCTGGGCACGCTGCTGGCGATCGGGGTCGAGATCCGCCGGCGCCGGGGCCGCCTGCTGGAAACGCTGATCTTCGCGCCGATGATCATCCCCGACATCGTGCTGGCGATCGGGCTGCTCAGCATGTTCTCGCTGCTGGGCGTGCGGATGGGGCTGTCCACGATCATCGTCAGCCATGTCGTCTTCAACCTTGCCTTCGTCTGTTCGGTGGTGCGCGCGCGGCTGCGCACCTTCGACTGGTCGATTGTCGAGGCGTCGACCGATCTTGGGGCGCCGGCGGTCGTGACGCTGGTGCGCGTCATCATCCCGGCGCTGCTGCCTGCCGTGATCGCAGGCGCGCTGCTTGCCTTCACGCTGTCGGTCGATGAGTTCATCATCGCCTTCTTCACCGCAGGTGCCGGGCGCAGCTCGATCACGCTGCCGATGCAGATCTTCGCGATGATCCGCTTTGGCGTGACGCCCGAGATCAACGCACTTGCCACCATCGTGATGGCGCTCAGCGTCGTGGCGCTTGCGCTGTCGCAACGGCTCAACCGTGGAAGCCTTCCAGGACAATGACTAACGCCCCGCCCCTTCTGTCGATCCGCGGCCTGAGCAAGTCCTTCGGCACCTACCTGGCGCTTGATGCGGTCAGCCTCGACATCCGCGAGAATGAGTTCTTCTCGCTGCTCGGCCCCTCGGGGTCGGGCAAGACCACGCTGCTGCGCCTGCTTGCGGGGTTCGAGATGCCTAGCGCGGGCGATCTGCAACTCGAAGGCCGCGACATTGCCCACCTGCCCCCCAACCGCCGGCCGGTGAACCTGATGTTCCAGTCCTACGCGCTGTTTCCCCACATGACGGTCGAGGCCAACATCGCCTATGGCCTCGAGATGGAGCATCTGCCCCGCCCCGAGATTCGCAAGCGGGTGCAGGATCTGCTCGAGATCATCCAGCTTGGCCCCCTTGCCAAGCGCAAGCCCGACCAATTGTCGGGCGGTCAGCGTCAGCGCGTGGCGTTGGCGCGGTCGCTGGCCAAGCGCCCGCGCCTGCTGCTGCTCGACGAACCGCTGGGCGCGCTCGACAAGAAGCTGCGTGGCGAGATGCAGCTGGAACTCAAGCGCCTGCAACATGATTTCGGCATCACCTTCATCGTCGTCACCCATGATCAGGAAGAGGCGCTGGTCATGTCCGACCGGATCGCGATCCTGCGCGACGGCCGGCTGGTGCAATGCGGCCCCCCGCGCGAGGTCTACGAGCATCCCGTCGATCGTTTCGCCGCCGATTTCATCGGGGTGATGAACTTCCTGCCCTGCACGGTGCGCGGCGCGGCCCTGGTCGCGCGCGACGGCAGCCGCATTCTCGGCCCTGTCGGCGGGCTGGCGGACGGCACGGCGGCACTTGCCGCTGTCCGCCCCGAACGCCTGACGCTGGAAGATCGCAGCGCCGAAAACCGGCTGGAGGGCATCATCGTCGCCACCGCCTATCACGGCCAGGATCTGCAGATCCGCCTGCAAACGGCGCTTGCCGACCAGCCGCTGATCCTGCGGCTGACCGCCGATGTCGCCGCAACCCGTGCCTTTTCTCCGGGTGATCCGCTGACCCTGTTCTGGTCGGCCGGAAACACCCGCGTCTTTCCCGCCTGATCGCGCAAGGACCGATCCATGACGCAAAAGACCTTCGCCTTTTTCCCCGAAGCGGCCTTCGGCCCCGCCCTGAACTCTGTCGGCATCGCCCAGGCGGTCACCGCCCGAGGCCACAAGGCCGTGTTCCTGTCGGACCCCGGCTTTGTCGAGGTCTATCGCGGCTACGGGTTCGAGGCGCATCCGGTCAACTTGTCCGAGCCGATGCCCCCCGAAAAGATGGCAAAGTTCTGGGAAGACTTCATCAACGGCCACATCCCCAACTTCCGCAAGGCGCCGATCGACCAGATCGAAAACTACGTCCGCGACTGCTGGGAAGCGATCGTCGACAGTGCGAAATGGGCCGAAAAAGACTTGCCCGGCGTGCTTGCCCGGATCCGGCCCGATGTGATTGCCGTCGACAACGTGATCCTGTTCCCGGCCATCAAGCAATATGGCGTGCCGTGGGTCCGCATCATCTCATGCTCGGAAAACGAGATCGAGGATGACGCCATTCCTCCCCACCTTTCCGGCATGAGCGAGACCGACACCGAAGGCCACAAGGCGTTTCGCGCCAAGTTCAACAAGGTGATCCGGCCGATCCATGACGATTTCAACGCCTTCCTGCGCGACCGCGGCGAGGCGCCCTACCCGCTTGGCCAGTTCTTCGAGGCCTCGCCGCACCTGAACCTGATGCTCTACCCCGAACCGCTGACCTACACGCGCGCCGAAAAGCTTGATCCAGCCCGCTTTCAATACCTCGAAGGCTGCGTGCGCAAGGAAGCCCCCTACGAGGTGCCGGCCTTCGCCGCCAATGCCGATGGCCCGCTGCTCTATGTCTCGTTCGGCAGTCTCGGCGCAGGCGATACCGACCTTCTCAAGCGCCTCATCGCCGCCTTGGGGAAAAGCCGCTATCGCGCCTTGGTCAACGTGGGCGATTACAAGAACAGCTATCACGACATTCCGCCGAATGTCGTGATCGACAGCTGGTTTCCGCAACCCTCGGTGATCCCGCAGGTCGATGCCGTGATCCATCACGGCGGCAACAACAGCTTCACCGAATGTCTCTATTTCGGCAAACCGGCGATCATCATGGCCTATGTCTGGGACGGCCACGACAATGCCATGCGTCTGCAGGAAACCGGCCACGGCCTGCGGATGGATCGCTACGACTGGACCGAGGCCGACCTGCTGCAGAACATCGAGACCCTGCTGACCGACACCGCGATGCACGATCGGCTCGCCGCCATCTCGGCGCACATGCAAGCGCGCAACGGCCAGGAAAAGGCCGCCGACCTGCTCATCGCCCTTGCGGAGAAAGCCTGATGACCAACCTTGCCTCGACAGCGCCCCACATCCACGGCGCGCAGACCTTCGATGATCTGGCCGATTGGGGCGCCCAGCCCGACGCGATCGCGGGCGCCTCGCATTCGTCCGGCCGCCTGCTGGCAAAGGAACCGGGCGGCGCGATGGAAACCGGGATCTGGGTCTGCACCCCCGGCACCTGGCGGCTGTCGATCCCGGGGGACGAGTTTTGCCATTTCGTCGCCGGGCGTGCCCGCTATAGCGGCCAGGACGGCACGGTGATCGACGTGGGTCCGGGCACCTGCGTGGCCTTCCCCGCCGGCTGGTCCGGCACGGCCGAGGTGACCGAGACGATGCGCAACATCTTCATGTTCGTGGCCACTGAACCGACGGCAGACTTTGCCACCGCGCGGGTGCTGCACGATCCGCGCGCGGTCACCGAAACCGTCGACTGGGGCACCGTGCCCACGATGATCGAAGGCACCAGCCATGTCAGCGGCGTGTTGCTGGACCGCCGGCCCGACCGGCGGTCGGAAACCGGGATCTGGATCTGCACGCCCGGCACCTGGACCTGCCATGTCACCAGTGACGAGTTCTGCCACTTTCTCGACGGCCGCTGCACCTATGTCCACGACAACGGCGAGGTGATCGAGGTCACCCCCGATACCGCCGCCTATTTCCCCAAGGACTGGAAGGGCGTCTGCACCGTCCACGAGACGATCCGCAAGGTGTACATGATCCGATGACAGCCCTTTCCGAACCGACCTATTACCTCGCCCCGCGCCGCATCCCTGCCGCCGGTGCGCCCCGCCCGGTGATCGACCCGGCCACGCTGGAACCGGTGGGCCAGATCGCCGACACCACGGCGGATGAGCTTGCAGTTGTCCTGGCCCGTCTGAACGCCGCGCAACGCGACTGGGCC